>NZ_BPRL01000028.1:0-148448 GCF_045862635.1 Kitasatospora sp. NE20-6 | reverse complement strand
CGTTCTCGTCCGCGACTTCGAAGATCATTCCGGCGTTGCTGGCGGGCAACTCGGTGGTTCTGAAGGTCTCGCCGGAGAACTCGCTGAGCATGGGGTTCCTTGCGGGTCTGCTGGAGCGGGTGGGGCTGCCGCGGGGGGTGGTCAGTGTGCTGCCCGCCGACCGGGAGACCAGTGAGTACCTCGTCTCGCATCCGGGGGTCGACAAGATCGCGTTCACGGGTTCGACGCGGGCCGGGCGGCGGATCGCCTCGATCGCGGGGGAGCAGCTCAAGCGGGTGAGTCTGGAGCTGGGGGGCAAGTCGGCGGCGGTGGTCCTGCCGGACGCGGACATCCGTGCGGCGGTGCAGGGTCTGAAGTTCTCCTCGCTGCTGAACAACGGGGAGTCCTGCATCGCGCAGACCCGGATCCTGGCTCCGCGCAGCCGCTACGAGGAGGTCGTCGCCGCGCTGAAGGAGCTCGTGGAGTCCCTCAGGGTGGGTGATCCGGTGGATCCGGACACCTTCATCGGGCCGATGATCACCCCCGGGCATCAGGAGCGGGTCCGGCAGTACATCGCGCTCGGCATCGAGGAGGGCGCCCGCCTGGTCACCGGTGGGCCGCAGGTCCCGGCGGGGCTGGAGGGCGGCAACTACGTGACTCCGACGGTCTTCGCGGACGTCGACAACTCCATGCGCATCGCGCGGGAGGAGATCTTCGGTCCGGTGCTGGTGGTCATCGCCTACGAGGACGAGGACGACGCCGTCCGCATCGCCAACGACTCCGAGTACGGCCTGTCCGGCGGTGTCTGGTCCGCCGACGAGGAGCGTGCGCTGCGGGTCGCCCGCCGTATCCGTACCGGCACGGTCACCGTCAACGGTGCCGCGGTCGGTTTCGACGGTCCCTTCGGCGGCTTCAAGGCCAGCGGCACCGGCCGCGAGTACGGCGCGGTGGGCCTCGGCAGCTACACCGAGTACAAGACCATCACCCTCTGACGCACGACCCGCGGACCGGCGAACGCGCCGTGCTCCGGGACGACCGCGGCCCGGCACCGACCGTGACGGCCGCGGGGGTCAGGTCGGAAGTCGCGCCGAAGCCGTACGGCGGCACCGGCAGGTGGCCGCCTGCGGTCGCCCGCCCGCAGGCCGGTACAGGGGGAAGGATCGTTCCCCGGCACGAACCTGTCCCTCCCGCCGAAGCCCCGGCGGCCGTAGAAATGCCTTGGCGGGAACGGAACACCCCGCCCCTTCCCCGGACCGGCCCGGACCGTCCGCACCGGGAAGTCCGCAACGGACCGTCCGCACCGGACCGTCCGTACCGGGAAGCCCGCACCCGACGGAACAGCCGTCCGACACCGACAGGAGACCTCCCATGGCCCGCATCAGCGTGACCTTCGACAGCGCCGGCATCGACATCGCCGCCCACCTCTACACACCAGACTCCCCGGCGGCCGGCCCGAGGCCCGCCCTCGTGGTCGGCCACCCCGGCACCGGCGTCAAGGAACAGTCCTCCGGTCTGTACGCCCGGCAGCTGGCCGAGCGCGGCTTCATCACCCTCGCCTTCGACGCCGCCCACCAGGGCGAGTCCGGGGGGCTGCCCCGCGGCCTGGAGGATCCCGGCCAGCGGGTGGAGGACTTCAAGGCCGCCGTCTCCTACCTGAGCGTCCGCGAGGACGTCGACGCCGACCGCATCGGGCTCCTCGGCATCTGCGCCTCCGGCGGCTACTCGCTCACCGCGACGGGCGGAGACCACCGGGTCAGGGCCGTCGCCACCGTCAGCGGCGTCGACGTGGCCCGCCAGTTCCGGCTCGGCGCCGACGGCGTCCAGGACCCTGCGGTCTTCCGGAGCCTGCTCGACGCGGCCGCCCGCGCCCGCACCGCGGCGGCCCGCGGCGAGGATCCCGGCGCCCTGCCGATCTTCCCCGAGAGCGCCGAACAGGCCCGCGCACTCGGTGGCGAGCACGCGGTGGAGGGATTCGAGTACTACTGCACCGCCCGCGGCCGGCACGAGCGCTCGGCCAGGACCTTCGCCTGGCCCAGCGTCGACAAGCTGGCCTTCTTCGACGCCTTCCACGCCGTCCCGCTGATCGGCTCCCGGCCCCTGCTCCAGATCGTGGGCACCCGCGCCGTCACCGCCTGGATGGCCGTCGACGTCCACCAGCGCGCCACCGGCCCCAAGGAACTGCACCGGATCGAGGGCGCCAGCCACGTCGACCTCTACGACCGGAAGGAGTACGTCGACCCGGCCGTCGACAGGCTCACCGCGTTCTTCACGGAGAACCTCCGAGCCCCGGACAGGGCCGACCGGCGGGCGTGAGCGCCCGCGGCCCGCGCCCGTACGGCTGCCGACGGGCCGAGCCGCTGCCCGCACGTGTGCCCAGCCGCCCGCACGTGTCCTCGGCTGCCCGCGCGTGTGCTCAGGGGGTGGCGGGGTGCCAGCCGAGGGCAGGGCCGAGGACGGTGGCGATGTCGGTGAGGATCTGCACGTAGTCCTCGTGCCCGAAGGTGAAGGGCAGGGCGAAGGCGACCTCGTCGATCTCCCGGAAGGCGGGGTGCTCGTGGAGCCGCTCCGCGATCTCCTGCGAGCTGCCGACGAGGTCGGGTGCGAACAGCAGGCGGGCCGGGCCCTGCGGGGCGGTGGTGCGGGGCAGCCGGGCACGGGCGTACTCCCGGTACTTCGCCCGCTGGGCGGGAGTGGCGCTGTCGGTGGGGACGACCACCAGCCCTTGCGAGACCCGGGCACGGGCGCCGTCGGGGTGGCGCTCGCGGAACGCCCGTACGTGCGAGAGCTGGACGGCGCCGAAGTCCTCGCTCTCCTCGGCCTTCACCACGCTGCTGACCAGCAGGTTCATGCCGTTCCCGGCGGCCTGCCGGGCCGAGTTCAGACTGCCGGCGCCGTACCACATGCGGTCGGCCAGGCCGGGCGCGTGCGGCTGGACCCGGTCGGAGAACGCCTCGATGCCCTCGGTGCCGCGGAAGTCGGTGGCGGGCTTGCCGGCGACCAGGTCGAGCAGACGGCGCACCCGGGTGAACCCGAAGTCCTCGGCCCCGGCGGTGTCGGGGTACAGCGCGTCGCGGACCCGCTCGAAGTGCATCGGCGGGCCGACACTGACACCCGGGTTGAGGCGGCCGCCGGAGAGGATGTCGACGGTCGCGAGGTCCTCGGCGAGGCGGAGCGGGTTCTCCCAGCCGAGCGGGATGACCGCGGTGCCGAGTTCGATCCGCCTGGTCCGCTGGGTGGCCGCGGCCAGCACCGCCACCGGGGAGGAGATGCCGAACTGGAGGTGCCGGTGACGCAGCCAGACACTGTCGAAGCCGAGCCGTTCGCCGAGTTCGACGAGCTGCAGGGTGGACTCGTGGCCGCGCCCCGGGTCGCTCTCGTCGAACAGGCCGATGGTCAGGAAGCCGAGTCTGCGCAGGGGTTCCGAGGGAAGCGGCATCGGGGTCCTCCGGGTCGGGAAGGGCGCGCCGAGCCGGGCGCGCCGCACACTGGGTCGTCATCGTCATCATCGTCGGCGGTCGCCGACCGCCCTGACCTGAGCCTGCTCGGTCGGCGTGCGCCGCAACCCCGCGACGGGGCCGGGCTGCACCGCAATGCGGGCCCGGCAGGCCGGACCGCGGTGCCGGCGGCGGGTGATGCCTGCGGTGCCGCGCTCGCGCATGATCCGATGCGGCGAGGAGCGCACCGGCCCACCGGGGCCGGCCCTGGCGCTGGAATCTCCCCCTGGGGGAGGTCGTACCGTCTCGATCGGTCGCAGGGTGCGGCTGCCGAGAGGGGTGTGTGATGGCGACGTTCGTGCTGGTTCCCGGGCTGTTCATGGGTGGCTGGGCGTGGGAGGCGGTGGCCGCCGGGCTGGAGGCGCGGGGGCATCGGGCGGTGCCGGTGACGCTGCCGGCGGAGGCGGGGGCCGGGCTGGAGTCGCATGTCGACGCGGTGGCGGAGGTGCTCGCGGCGGAGGGGCCGGGGACGGTGCTGGTGGCGCACAGCTACGGTGCGTTCCCGTGCGTCGCGGCGGCGGACCGTCGGCCGGAGCTGGTCTCGCGGCTGGTGTTCGTGGACACCGGTTACCCGGAGTCGGGCGAGTCGGTGGTGCTGCAGATGCCGCAACTGGACCTGCTGGCGGGCGTGACGGATGACGTGGTCCCGGTGCCGAGGGAGATCCCGGCGGTGCACGGGGTGCCGGAGGCGGAGCACGAGCGCTGGCTCCGGTCGGCCGCTCCGCAGCCGGTGCGGACGGTCACGGACCCGATCGAGCTGACCGGCGACTGGCTACGGGTGCCGACCACCGGTGTGTTCTGCCTGACGGGCAGGCTGAGCATCGAGTTCGCCCGGTCGCTGCACGCCACCGGGCTGCCGCGGTTCGCGAAGCTCGCCGCTCCCGGGGTGACCTTCTTCGAGCTGCCGACGGGTCACTACCCGATGCTGTCCACGCCGCTGGAGCTGGTGGACGTGCTGGAGCGTGCCGCGAACGGCGAGGGCCGCGGCCTGTACGACAACTGACCGTGCACCCTCCGGTCAGCCGCCGCCCATCCCGCCCTGGCCGGCGATCATGGTCAGGTTCAGGTTGCCCACCGCCCGGGCCAGGCCAGGGGCGTGATCGGTGATCCGGTCGGTGAGCGTGGTGATCCGTCCGGCGTGGGCCTTGCGGTCGTGGCGTGAGAGCACCAGGCGCAGGTGTCCGTGGGCGGCCAGCGCGGCCAGCACCGCGTCGGCGAACGGCGCCTCGGCGATCGGGGCGCTGCCGCGGACGAGTTCGGCCACGCGGAGCTGGAGGTCCAGGGCTTCACGCGGATCGTCCATCGCCACCGCCCGGTGCGGCGTGACGGGGCCGTGGGGCACGCGGTCGGCCATCGTCATGACACCGAGCACCGTGAGCCGTTCCTCCACGGCCTCCAGGGTGTCGTCGCGGCTGCGCTTGATCCACGACTTCCAGGTGCGGGGCCGCTCACCCAGTTCGGCGAGCAGCGCGTCCAGGACGCGGTCCCCGGTAGGGGCCGCGGAGACGACCTGCACCCGGCCCGCCCCGTTCTCGGCCGCGGCGCCCCGGTGCGCGAGTTCGGCCAGGGCGGCGGCGCGCACCAGGAACCCGGCGCGGGTGCGGTCCTGCAGGAGCTGGGCCCGGGTGTCGAACGCCAGCAGGTAGGCGGCCAGATGCAGTCCTCGGCTCATGGCACCGACTCTACGGCGCGCCCGTCCGTCCGCCGTCGGCCTGCAGGACCAGCCGTCCTCCACCTGCAGGGGTATCCCCCCTGGCCGCCGTCGTCCCCCGGTCCTGCACCCGAGGAGCGGCAACCTCCCATCGCCCGTACCGACACCCTGAAGGCGCCGCCGGCTCCGGAGGCGGGAATCGGCAGTGCCCGGAGGCGAGTTCGGGCGGTGTGGGCCCCTGCCGATCCGGCAGGGGCCCACGGCACGAACGGCAGGGGCGCGCCGGGACCTGCCCTCGACGGGCAGCGTCCCGGTCGGCGCGGCCTACCGTCCGCCGGTGGCCCGGTGGCCCGGCCTCACTTCAGGTGCCGGGCGAAGAACCGGGCCCCGGGGTCGAGCTCGAACTGCGGGACGCCGGTGTGCCCGCCCATGTTGGCGTGCAGCGTCTTCTCCCTGGAACCGAAGGCGTCGAACAGGTCCAGGGCCGCCTGCCGGTCGTTGCCTTCGTCGTCCCACTGCAGCAGGACGTGCAGCGGAATGGTGACCCGGCGGGCCTCCTCGAACACGGCGGCGGGCACGAGACTCCCGGCGAAGAGACCGGCGGCCACGATGCGCGGCTCGACCACCGCCAGGCGGACGCCGACGGAGATCACGCCCCCCTCGTACCCGACCGGGCCGCCGATCCCGGGCAGCGACAGGAGGGCGTCCAGGGCGGCCTGCCACTCCGGGACCGCCCTGTCGACCAGCGGGAGGACGAGGGCGTCGACGATCTCGCCGCCGACCGGCCCGCCGGCCTCCATCGCCCGGCGCAGGTCGGCGCGGGCCTGCTCGGCGGCGGCCCACCGGGGCCGTTCACCGCTCCCGGGGAGCTCGATGGTGGCCGCGGCGAAGCCGTACTCCGCGGCGTAGTACCGGGCCCGTCCCGCCAGCCGGGGGTACATCCTGCGCAGTCCGAGCGGGGGGTGGCCGATCAGGATCAGCGGTGCCGGTGCGGAGACGGACGCGGGCGTCCACAGGATGCCGGGGATCTCGCCGAGGGAGAATTCGCGTTCGACGACGCCGTCGTCGAGGCGCTGTTCGGAAGTGAAGTGCACGGTCGTGCCTTTCGGGAGTGCTGTTGAACGGCGCTCCCGGACGACCTATCGCCCGACCGTGGCCCCGGAGGGGAGCACCCATGTCGATACTGCGTTCACGGGTACCACCTCCTCGTTCTCTCGCACGGCCTCCGGAAACGTAGCAGTGGCCGCGGTGGTCCGCCAAGCGGGTTCCTGCACGGGTTCCTGCGCGGGCCCCGTGGCGGTCGGGTCGCGGACGCCGTACCGGAAGCGCCGGCTCACGGCTGCTCGACGCCGGAAGGCGGCCACCGTCGGACGGTGGCCGCCTGCGGGGCCGTGCGGTCGGCCCGGTGGGGGAGCGGCGCGAAGGCCGGCGCCCGGTGCCGCCGGACTGCCCCGGACGCCGAGGCGGGGCCGGTCAGCCCGTGGCGGGCAGCGTGTTCAGGGCGAGCGCGGCGGCACCGACGAGGCCGGCATCGGTCCCGAGTGCGGCGGGGAGGAGGGCGATGCCGGAGGTGAAGGGGAGGGTGGCGTAGGTGGCGAGGTGGTGGCGCAGGGGGTCGAGGAACACGCTTCCGGCTTTGGCGACGCCGCCGCCGATGACGGCGGCCTGGATCTCGACGAGGGTGGCGGTGGCGGCGATGCCGGCGGCGAGGGCCCGGGCGGCGCGGTCGAAGGAGTGCAGGGCGACGGGGTCGCCGGTGCGGGCGGCGGCGGCGACGGCGGTGGCGGTGGTGTCGTGGCCGGTGGGGCGCCAGCCGTCGCGCAGGGCGCGGCGGGCGATGGCGGTGCCGCTGGCGAGGCCTTCGAGACAGCCGCGGGAACCGCACGGGCAGGGGTCGCCGTCGAGGTCGACGGTGATGTGGCCGAGGTGGCCGGCGTTGCCGGTGGGGCCGGGGCGGACGGAGCCGTCGAGGACGAGGCCGGCGCCGACGCCGGTGGAGACGACGATGCACAGGGCGTTGGTGTAGGGGCGGGCGGCGCCGCGCCAGTGTTCGGCGGCGGTCATGGCCACGGCGTCGCCGCCCAGGACGACGGCCCTGGTGCCGACGGCCGGGTGGGCGGCGGCCCGTTCGGTGAGGGGGAAGGCCCGCCACGCGGGGATGTTGACGGGGCTGACGGTGCCGGCGGCGATGTCGACGGGCCCGGCACTGCCGATGCCGAGGGCGGCGGCCCGTTCCCACAGGGGGTGGGCGGCCAGGAGGTCGAGGACGGCGTGCACGGCCCGCAGGACGTGGTCGGCGCTCTCGCGGGCCGGGGTGGGCAGCTGGACCTGGTGGAGGATCCGGCCGTCATGGTCGACGAGCCCGCCCGCGATCTTCGTGCCGCCGATGTCGAGGGCCGCGATCAGGAGGGGAGCCGGGGCCGCGTGCGTGGCGGGGGACAGCATCGTGGCGCTACTCATGGTGACGGGACTCCGGGGGCGTGGTAGCTGGCGGGGGTGAGGGGCGGCCGAGCCGGATGCGGCCGGGGTCGGTCGATTCTGACCCGGCAGGACAACGTTGTCCAGGCGCGTCCGGTCACGCTGTCGTAACGACCTTGCCGCTGCAACAGTAAAGGTAAAATTTAAGTAATTAGCACTGATGCGTTGATGAATACGCTGGATATCAGTGTTGACCGGTCTATGGACACGGCGGGATGTGACGTCTACGTTAAGCGGCATCGGCCCCCGGGGCGGTGACGCAGATCCTGCGCCCCCGGAGGCTTCGACTCAGCGACGAGTACCACGTGAGGATGGGCGTAATGCGAAGAGGATGGGTGGCCGTTGCCGCGGCGACGATGGTCGTGCTCACTGCCTGTAGCGGTGGCGGAGGCGGGACCTCCTCGTCCGCGGTCGTGTCCGGCGACCCGGCGAAGGTCTCCGGCGACATCACGGTGCTGACCAACCGCACGGACCTGATCAAGGACGGCGTGATGAAGCACTACGCCGCGGAGTTCAACAAGCTCTACCCGAACGTCAAGGTCAAGTTCGAAGGCCTCACCGACTACGAGGGTGAGACCAAGATCCGCATGAACACCGAGAACTACGGTGACGTGCTGCTCATCCCCAACTCCATCACGCTCAGCCAGTTCCCCAGCTTCTTCGCCCCGCTGGGCAAGGCGGACGACCTGTCGAAGAAGTACGACTACATCGACTACGCCACCGTCGGTGACCAGGCGTACGGCGTCGCGAGCATGGCCGTGGCCAGCGGCTTCGTCTACAACAAGGCCCTGTGGGCCAAGGCCGGCATCACCGAGTGGCCGGCCACGCCCGAGCAGTTCATCACGGACCTCAAGGCGATCAAGGACAAGACGGGCGCCACCCCCTACTACACCAACTACAAGGACGCCTGGCCGCTGCAGAAGTGGACCGACGCGATAGGCGCCCCCTCCTGCGACGTCAACGCCCGTGACAACCTCGCCTCCGACAAGGCCCCGTGGACCGCGGGCAAGGACCTGTACGCGATCGACAGCCTGCTCTACAGCACCGTCCACGAGAAGCTGAGCGAGGACGACCCCACCACCACGAACTGGGAGAACTCCAAGACCCTGCTCGGCACCGGCAAGGTCGGCGCCATGTACCTGGGTTCGTGGGCGCTCCCGCAGATGCAGAAGGCGGCGAAGGACGCCGGCCAGAACCCGGACGACATCGCCTTCATGCCGTTCCCCGCCCAGGCCGGCGGCCACTCCTGCACGATCGTCAGCCCGGACTACCGGATCGCGGTGAACAAGCACTCCGAGAACAAGGAGGCCGCCCGCGCCTGGCTCGACTGGTACATCGACAAGTCCGGCTCCGCGCAGGACGCCGAGGGCATCTCCGTCCTCAAGGGCGCCCCGCTGCCCACCGGCCTGAAGCCGCTGGAGGAGAAGGGGGTCAGGTTCCTCCCCCAGGCGCAGACGAAGTCGAGCGAGGTCAGCAAGATCGGCAAGGCCTCCGAGGTGGGCCTCGACGCCCCCGACTACCGGCAGCACCTGGTCGACACCGCCCGCGGTGCGGCCGCCGGCGACGCGAACAGCTTCTTCGCCGACCTCAACAAGAAGTGGGCCGAGGCCGTCCAGAACATCGGCTGACCCGGATCCCACGGCACCGCGGCGGGTGCCGCCCGGCCATCACCGGCCGCGCCCGCCGCACCCCGGCACGGACCCCGACACGACCCGGTCCCGCCCGCGGGCGCACGACTGAAGGAACGAGATGACTCCAGCACAGACGGACAGGACGCCCCCCTCCACCGGGGAGCCGCCGACGCAGCCGGCACCGCCGCGCACCACCGACGCCGGATCCCGACGACGCGGCACACGGCGCCGGCCCGCCCGCAGACACTGGTGGATCACGCCCTGGCTGTACCTGCTGGTGCCGCTCGCCCTCCTGGTGACGTTCACCTACCTTCCCGTCGCCGACATGCTCGGCTACAGCTTCACCGACTGGGACGGCATCAGCCCCGAATCGAACAACGTCGGTGCGGAGAACTACACCGACCTGTTCACCCGTCCCGAGCTGTTCAAGGTCTTCCTGGTCAGCGGCGTCTACATGCTCGCCTCGTTCGTCCAGATCGCCCTGGCGCTCTACTTCGCCACGGTGCTGAGCTTCGACACCCGGATGCGCAACCTCTTCAAGGGCATCCTGTTCTTCCCCTACCTGATCAACGGCGTCGCCATCGGCTTCGTCTTCCTGTACTTCTTCCAGCCCGGCGGCACCCTCGACTCCGTGCTCCAGATCCTCGGCTTCCACGGCAAACCGATGTGGCTGGGCGATCCCGACCTGGTCAACAAGTCGCTGGCCGGCGTGTCGGTCTGGCGCTACATGGGCCTGAACATGGTGCTCTTCCTCGGCGCGATCCAGTCGATCCCCGCGCACCTCTACGAGGCCGCGGCCCTCGACGGCGCCAGCCGCTGGCAGCAGTTCCGCCACATCATCGCCCCGAGCATCAAGCCGATCATCAGCCTCAGCGCGATCCTGGCGATCTCCGGATCGCTCTCGGTCTTCGAAATCCCCTGGATCATGACCGGCGGCGCCAACGGCAGCGAGACGTTCGTCATCCAGACCATCAAACTCGCCTTCAAGTTCGACAAGTTCGGACTCGCCTCCGCCAGCGCCGTCGTGCTGCTGGTCCTGATCCTCATCGTCACCTGGATCCAGCGCCGCCTGGTGCCGGAGGAGAGGGTTGAACTGTCGTGACCACTTCCGCCACCGTTACCCGAACGGCCGGCAGGCCGCGCCGCAGCCGCTCGCCGCGCGCCGGCATCGCCCTGACGGCCAAGTACCTCTCGCTCGTCCTGGCGAGCGCCGTCGTCCTCGTCCCCCTGCTGGTCGTCTTCCTCACCTCGCTCAAGACCGCCCAGGAGGCCACGAACACCGGCCCCCTGACACTCCCGGAGCACTGGTTCAACCTCGGCAACTACGCCACGGCCTTCAGCGAGGGCCAGATGCTGTCGGGCTTCGTCAACACCACGATCATCCTGGTCGTCTCCACCACCGGCACCGTGCTGATCGGCTCGATGACGGCCTACGCCATCGACCGCTTCGAGTTCCGCCTCAAGAAGCTGGTCATGGCGATGTTCCTGGTGGCCACGCTCGTCCCGAGCGTCACGACACAGGTCGCGACCTTCCAGATCATCAGCGACATGGGCGCGTTCAACACCCGCTGGGCGCCGATCCTGCTCTACCTCGGCACCGACATCGTCTCCATCTACGTCTTCCTGCAGTTCATCCGCTCCATCCCGATCTCCCTCGACGAGGCCGCGCGGCTCGACGGCGCGAACAGCTTCACCATCTACCGGCGCATCATCCTGCCGATGCTGAAGCCCGCCATCGCCACCGTCGTGATCATCAAGGGCATCTCGGTCTACAACGACTTCTACATCCCCTTCCTCTACATGCCCTCCTCCGACCTCGGGACCATCTCCACCTCCCTGTTCCGCTTCAAGGGCCCCTTCGGAGCGCACTGGGAGACCATCTCGGCCGGCACGATCCTCGTCATCCTGCCGACCCTCGCGGTCTTCCTCTTCCTCCAGCGCTTCATCTACAGCGGTTTCGCCGCCGGCTCGACCAAGTAACCGGACCCGTCCGCCCGTACACCCCGCGGCCGGCACACCCCGCGCCGGCACACCCGTTCGCCCGTACATCCCGCGGCCGGTACCGGACCTGCGCCCGGTACCGGCCGCCACGGAGGCAGGAGCGCTCCCCTGAACCCGCACAGCCCAGCCCCCGGTGCACCCGGTACCGGCCCGAGGACCGCAGGCCGCAGAGGAGCGCGCGTCACCATCAAGGAGGTCGCCGCCCGCGCGGGCGTGTCGATCGGCGCGGTCTCCCTCGCCCTCAACGGCCGCCCCGGCGTCTCCGCGGCGACCGCGGACCGCATCCGCGCCGCGGCCGACGACCTCGGCTGGGCACCCAACCAGGCCGCCCAGGCCCTCGCCGGCCACCGGCACACCGACACGATCGGCCTGGTCCTGACCCGGCCCGCCCGCCAACTGGGCCTCGAACCGTTCTACATGGAGTTCATCTCCGGCATCGAGAGCGTCCTGGAGCAGCACTCCCACGCACTGCTGCTGCGCCTGGCCCGTGACGCCGCCCAGGAGATCGAGGTCCAGCGCGACTGGTGGAAGGCCCGCCGCATCACCGGCTCCATCGTCGTCGACCTCAGGACCGACGACCCGCGCGTTCCCGCCATGGCCAAACTCGGCATCCCCGCCGTCGCGGTCGGTCACCCCGACCTCGTCGCGGACCGCATGCCCACCGTGTGGACCGACGACGCCACCGCGATCCAGCACGCCGTGCGCTACCTGGCCGTCCTCGGGCACCGGCGCATCGCCCGCATCGGCGGCGACCCCGACTTCGGCCACACCGCGATCCGCACCCGGGCCATGGAGAACACCGCGCGGGAGCTCGGCCTGCCGCCCGTTCGTACGATCACCACCGACTTCTCCGGCGACGAGGGGGCGCGGGCCACCCGGGAGCTGCTCGGCGGCCCCGAGCGCCCCACCGCGCTGCTCTACGACAACGACATCATGGCCGTCGCCGGCCTCTCCGCCGCGAACGGGATGGGTCTGCACGTCCCCCGGGACGTGAGCATCGTCGCCTGGGACGACTCCCAGCTGTGCCGGCTCACCCGCCCCACCCTCTCCGCCCTCGGCCACGACATCTTCGGCTTCGGCGCCCACGCCGCCCGGCGCCTGCTGAAGATCGTCGACCGCACGGCGGTGGAGCCCGGGCCGGCGCAGACCCCTGTCCTCACCCCGCGCGGCAGCAGCGGACCCCCGCCGCCTTCACCACGCCCGCCGTCCTGACCACACCCGCTGCCCCGGCCACGCCCTGCCGCCCCCGCGGCCACGGAACCCCGTGCTCCGGCACCGTCCCCGGCAGCGCAGCCCCCCGGACCCCGGTCCACCTCCCGGCGCCTTGTGAGGGTGAGGTCACGCCGAGAGGTGGACCGGCCGCAGACCGCACCGCCGTCCACCACACCAGCAGGAGCCCCCCGTGACCCCAGCAGCCCAGCCGGCCCCCGGCCTGCTCGCCAACACCGTCCGGACCTACGCCTGGGGCTCCGCCACCGCCATCCCCGGCCTGCTCGGCACGGACCCCACCGGCGAGCCTCAGGCCGAACTGTGGATCGGCGCCCACCCGAGCGCCCCCTCCCTCCTGCAGCTCCCCGAGGGCCCCCGCCCGCTGGACGCGCTGATCGCGGCCGACCCCGACGGCCAGCTCGGGGCACCCGTCGCCGCGCGCTTCGGTCCCCACCTGCCCTTCCTGCTCAAGGTCCTCGCCGCGGACCGGGCGCTGTCCGTCCAGGTGCATCCCACCCGGGCGCAGGCCCGGGCCGGCTACGACGACGAGGACGCCCGCGGCATCCCGCCGGGCGCCGACCGCCGCATCTACAAGGACCGCAACCACAAGCCCGAAATGCTGTGCGCGCTCTCCGACTTCGACGCCCTGTGCGGCTTCCGCGACCCCGCGGCCACGGCCGGCCTGCTGGATGCGCTCGACGTGGACGCCCTCACGCCGTGGATCACCGACCTGCGCACCCGGCCGGCCCCCGACGCCCTGCGCGCCGTCCTGACCGGGGCCCTCGGCAGCGACCGCGACCGGGGCCGCGCCGCCGCCGACGCCCTCGCCCTCGCCCTGCCGCGCGCCGCAGCCGGGGGCGGCCCGCACGGCGCCGCGTACGCCGCGTACGCCGCCGCCGCCCGCGACTACCCCGGCGACCCGGGCATCGTCGCGGCCCTGCTGCTCAACCATGTCCGGCTGGCCCCCGGCCAGGCCCTCCACCTCGACGCCGGCGTGCCCCACGCCTATCTCAGGGGCCTGGGCGTCGAGATCATGGCCAACTCCGACAACGTGCTGCGCTGCGGCCTGACCGGCAAGCACATCGACCTCGACGCGCTCGTCGGCGTCGTCGACTTCCGTCCTGCTCCCGCCGGGATCGTGGAACCGCTGCCCGCCGGGCCCGGCGAGATGCACTATCCGGCCCCGGCCGAGGAGTTCCGACTCGACCGGCTGGACCTCGACGGCACCCGCACCTGCGACGGCCCCGGACCGCAGATCCTGCTCTGCACCACCGGTGAGGCCACCCTCACGTGCCCCGGCAGCCGCCCCCTCACCCTGACCCCGGGCGCCGCGGCCTACCTCCCGGCCGCCGCCCCTCCCGCCGTCCTGCACGGCAGCGCCACCCTCTACCGCGCCACCGTGCCCGCCACCGTGCCCGCACCCGCACGCCCCTGACCCCGGCCGGTCCGCCGCGCCGGTACCACCCCGCCCGCCCGCCCACGCTCTTGGAGACCCAGGTGTCCTCTTCGAAGACCGGCCGCGCCCTGCCCACGACACCGCTCGACCGCCGCACCCTCCTGGCCGGCGCCACCGCCCTGGCCGCCACCGCCACCGCCACCGCCGTGGCCGGGGCAGGCACGGCCTCCGCAGCGGAGCGCCGCCCCGGCGCCTCCGCCACCCACGGGTTCGTCACCGCCCGCCACGGCTCGCTCCGCCTGAACGGCGACCCGTTCCGCTTCGCCGGCACCAACTGCTACTACCTCCACCAGCAGTCCCACTACATGATCGACAGCGTCCTGGACGACGCCGCCGCCATGGGCCTGTCCGTCGTCCGGGCCTGGGCCTTCGCCGACGGGGACGGCCACTCGTACCGCGCCCTGCAGACCGGGCCCGGCACCTACGACGACGCGGCCTTCGACTCCCTCGACTACGCCGTCCACAAGGCGGGCGAGCTCGGCATCCGCCTCGTGCTGCCCCTGGTCAACAACTGGCCCGACTACGGCGGCATGCAGCAGTACGTGCAGTGGTTCCTCGGCCTGTCCGACGACTCCTACGGCGACGGCGCCAACCACGACCGCTTCTACACCCACGCAGGCATCAAGGAGTGCTACCGCGCCTGGGCGAGGAAGGTCGTCCGGCACGTCAACCCCTACACGGGGCTCCGCTACTGCGACGACCCGACCATCATGACGTTCGAGCTCGCGAACGAGCCCCGCTGCCGCAGCGACAAGAGCGGTGCCACCCTGCTCACCTGGGCCGCCGAGATGAGCGCCTACGTCAAGAAGATCGCCCCCCGCCAGCTGGTCGCCGTCGGCGACGAGGGCTTCTACGGCCGCGTCGGCGCCGCCGACTACCCGTACTCCGACTACGAGGGCGCGGTGTGGACGAAGCTCACCGCGCTGCCCTCCGTCGACTACGGCACCGTCCACGTCTACCCGCAGAACTGGGGCGGCACGGCCGGCGCCGACCCGCAGGCCTGGGGCACCCAGTGGATCAAGGACCACCTGGCCGACGGCCGCGCCCTCGGGAAGCCCGTCGTCGTCGAGGAGTTCGGCCTGCACGTCAACACCGCCACGATCCCCGACGCCACCGCCCGCGACGCCGCCTACACCGCCTGGACCAAGGCCGTCCTGGACGGCGGCGGCGCCGGCGACCAGTTCTGGCTGCTCACCTCCCGCACCGACGACGGCGCCTTCTACCCCGACTACGACGGCCACCGCATCATGTGGAACTCCGACCAGGCCAACCCCACCCGTACCGCAGCCCGGCTCTTCAGCGACCACGCCAGGGCCATGGCCGCCGCGCGCTGACCTCCGACGGCGCCCCGGGCTCGCGCTGGTGCTGACCGCCGGCTTCATCGCCGTGCTCGCCGTGCCACCCGGGGCGCCCGGGGCGCCACCTCCCGCCCGCCCGTGACGCCCGCGGACCGGGGGAGGTCCCGCCGGAGGCCGTCCGGGCGGCGGACGGGGGTGCCAGGCCGCGGCCGAGCCCTGCGAAGCCCTCGCCGCTGTGTCCTCGCCCCTGTGTCCTCGCCCCGTGTCCTCCCCACCTGCTTCCACCTGCAAGAATGCAGAGGCAGGGCCGTTCTCGCCGGCCCGCGCCCGTGGGAGGGGAATGGCATGGCGCGTAGGGCCACGATCAGGGATGTCGCCGAGCGTGCCGGGGTCTCCACCGCGGCCGTCTCCCTGGCCGTCAACGGACGGCCGGGGGTGTCCGAGTCCACCCGCGACCGGATCCTCGGCGCGGCCCGGGACCTCGGCTGGGCACCCAGCCGTGCGGCCCGGTCCCTCGCCGGCGGAGCGGGCCCCCGGGCCCTCGGCCTCGCCATCGGCCGCGAGGCGCTCACCGGCGGCTCGGGCGTCTTCCACATGGCCTTCGTCGGCGGCCTCGAAAGCGTCCTGGCCGAGCACGCCTGGACACTGCTGCTGCACACGACGACGGACCTGCGGTCGGAGGTCGACCTCTACCGCACCTGGTGGCAGTCGGGGAGGATCAACGGCGCCCTCCTGGTCGGCGTGGTGGCCGACGACCCGCGTGTCCCCGCGCTGCACCACGCCGGCGTGCCCACCGTCGCAGCCGCGCACCCCTCGCTCGCCGGCGGGCTGCCGGCGGTGTGGATGGACGACGCCACCGCCACGACCGAGGCGGTCGTCTACCTGGCAGCCCTGGGCCACCGGCGCATCGCCCACGTGGCGGGGCCGGGGCGGTTCGGCTCCTACCTGGTACGCGCCCGGGCCTTCGCCGAGGCCACGGCAGGTCTGGAGAGCGACGCGTGCCCGAGCGTACCCACCGACCTGTCGGCCGGGGCCGGCGCACACGCCACCCGCACACTGCTGAGCAGCCCCCGGCCGCCGACCGCGATCCTCTACGACAACGACCTCACCGCGGTGGCCGGGATGTCGGTCGCCCAGGAGATGGGCCTGCGGGTGCCGGAGGACCTGTCCGTGGTGGCCGGCGACGACTCGGAGCTGTGCCGGACCGTCCGGCCGACGCTCTCCGCCCTGAGCCAGGACTCCTACGCCTACGGGGAGGAGGCCGCCCGCTGCCTGCTCGAACTGCTCGACAGGGGCCGGGCCGAGTCCCGGGTGTGCGGGGCTCCCGTCCTGGTGCCCCGGGGCACCACGGCGCCGCCGCGCCCCGGGACCTCGCACCGCTCCTGAGCCCGCCGCCGCCGGGTCAGGGCCGCGGGGCGGGCCCGGTGCTCTGGCGCGGCGTCAGCCGGGCGGAGCTGTCCTGGTAGCCGCTTTCGGTCTTCCCGCCCATCAGGGCCAGCAACGTGCGGGCGGCGTGCCCTCCGTAGGTGTGGATGTCGCGGGTGAGCGCGGTGAGCGCCGGCCGCACGACCTGGGCGAGGGAGGAGTCGTCCCAGGCCACGACGGACATGTCCTCGGGCACCCGCAGGCCCATCTCCTGCGCGACCGAGAGTCCGGCGACCGCCATGATGTCGTTGTCGTACAGGATCGCGGTGGGCCGGGCGGCGGAGACCACGAGCCTGCGGGTGGCGCGTGCGCCCTCGTCCCCGGTGTAGTCGGTGTGCACGACGGGGAGGGCCTCCATGCCGAGCCCCGCGCACGCCTCCGTGAAGGCCTCGTCGCGGATGCGGGTGTGGGCGAGCTCGGGCAGGCCGGCGACCCGCGCCACCCGCCGGTGGCCGAGCGCGGCCAGGTACTCCACCGTCTCGCGCAGCGCTGCGGCGTCGTCCGACCAGACGGGCGTGAGGCGGCCCGCCGCGGAAGGATGGCCGATCACCACGGCGGGCATCCCCATCTTCTCCACCGCGGGCACGCGCGGGTCGTCGTGGCGCATGTCCACCAGGACGGCCCCGTCGATGTGCCGCTCGCCCCACCAGCGCCGGTAGACCTCCAGGCCGCGCTCCTGATCGGAGACGATCTGCAGCGCGAGGGAGTAGGAGTGTTCCGACAGGACGTCCTCGATGCCGCTGATCAGTTCCATGAAGAACGGCTCCGTCCCCAGCAGCCGGGCCGGCCGGCACAGGGCCAGGCCCACCACCGAGGACGCCGCGCCGGTGAGGGCCCGGGCCGCGCTGTTGCGCACGAAGCCGATCTCCGCGGCCACGGCCAGCACCCGGGACCGGGTCGCCTCGGACACTCCGGGCTGTCCGTTGAGCGCGTTGGACACCGACACCTTCGAGACCCCGACGGTCCTGGCGATGTCGGCGATGGTCGGGCGCCTGCCCGCGCGGTGCTCCCGCTGAGACACCTGTTCCACAGAGCCCTCCCCAAACCGGTTAGCTTCGTGCACCCGTCCACACCCTATGCGGGAAGAGCGCCGTCCAGTAGCCGGTCCTGGCAACGAAAGCGGTTGGTGACATGGTGTTGACACGGTGACTCGGCGGCATCTAACTTGCATGGAAGTTAACCGGTTAACCAACAGGCCTGACGACAGGCCGCCGATCCGCGTCCCCGATCGGACCATGCCGGCCCCGCTGACCGCACCACGGCCGGAGCCGGTCCACTCAACCGTGTCAGCCGGAGCATACTGCCGCATCCCGCTGCCACCGCGCGCCCCCGAACCGCCGAGGAGAACCCGTGACGACCCTTCGCCCCCTGCACAACGGCTGGACCCTGACGGCCGTCTCCGGCGGGCCGCGGATCCAGGCCGTCCCGGCCACGGTCCCCGGCTGTGTGCACACCGACCTGCTGGCCGCCGGCCTCATCGACGACCCCTACCTGGACGACAACGAGAACCGCCTGTCCTGGATCGGCCGCACCGACTGGCGCTACGACACCGCCTTCACCTGGACCGACGACGGCCACGACCGCACCGACCTGGTCTGCCAGGGCCTGGACACGGTGGCCACCGTCGTCCTCAACGGCACCGTCGTCGGCACCACCGCCAACCAGCACCGCTCCTACCGCTTCCCCGTGCGCCACCTGCTGCACGAGGGCGAGAACACCCTCAGCGTGCGTTTCTCCTCCGCGTACACCTACGCCGAGGCGCAGCGCTCCGCCCTCGGCCACCGCCCCGGCCCCTACACCGAGCCGTTCCCCTTCATCCGCAAGACGGCCTCCAACTTCGGCTGGGACTGGGGCCCGACCCTCGTCACCGCCGGCATCTGGAAGCCGATCGGCCTGGAGAGCTGGAGCGGCGCCCGCCTGGCCGAGGTCCGCCCGCAGCTCACCCTGGACGGCGCCGACGGCCGCGCGCGCATCGCCGTCCGCGTCGAGCGCGCCGACGAACTGCCCGTCACCGTCGACGCCGAGGTCGCCGGCATCCACGTCCGGACCGTCCTGCGGCCCGGCGAGCGCACCGCCGTCCTCGAACTCGACGTCCCCACCCCCGCCCTGTGGTGGCCCCGCGGCCACGGAGCCCAGAACCGCTACGACCTCACCGTCCGTCTCACCGGCGCCTCCGACGGCACCCGCACCGACGGCACCCGCACCGACGGCACCTGTGCCGACGACACCCGCGCCGACGACACCTGGCAGCGCAAGGTCGGCTTCCGCACCGTCGAGGTGGACCAGGAGACGTTCGCCTTCACCGTCAACGGCACCCGCCTGCAGATCCGCGGCGCCAACTGGATCCCCGACGACTGCTTCCCCTCCCGGATCACCCGCGCACGGCTCGCCGAACGCCTCGACCAGGCCGTCGGCGCCAACATGAACCTCCTGCGCGTCTGGGGCGGAGGCACGTACGAGAGCGAGGACTTCTACGACCTCGCCGACGAACTCGGCCTGCTCGTCTGGCAGGACTTCCTCTTCGCCTGCGCCGCCTACCCGGAGGAGGACCCGATCCGCTCCGAGGTCGAGGCCGAGGCCCGCGAGAACATCACCCGCCTCACCCCCCACCCCTCGCTCGTGCTGTGGTGCGGCAACAACGAGAACATCTGGGGCGAGGCCGACTGGGAGTGGAAGGGCGAACTCGCCGGCCGCTCCTGGGGCGCCGGCTACTACTACGACCTGCTGCCCTCCCTCCTCGCCGAGCTCGACCCCACCCGCCCCTACGTGCCCGGCAGCCCCTACTCCGGCCGCCCCGACCTGCCCGCCAACGACCCGGCGCAGGGCCCCATCCACGTCTGGGACGTGTGGAACGAGAAGGACTACACCCACTACGCCACCTACACCCCCCGCTTCGTCTCCGAGTTCGGCTTCCAGGCACCCCCCGCCCACGCCACCCTGCGCCGCTCCGTCAGCGGCGAACTCCACCAGGACGCACCATTCGTCCTGCACCACCAGAAGGCCGACGACGGCAACGGCAAGCTGCTCCGCGGCCTCGGCGAGCACCTCCCGCAGCCCGCCGGCTACGACGACTGGCACTACCTCACCCAGCTCAACCAGGCCCGCGCCATCACCTACGGCGTCGAGCACTTCCGTGCCCTGGCACCGCACTGCAACGGCACGATCGTCTGGCAGCTGAACGACTGCTGGCCCGTCACCTCCTGGGCCGCGGTCGACGGCGACGCCCGCCCCAAGCCGCTCTGGTACGCGCTGCGCCGCGCCTACGCCGACCGGCTCCTCACCCTGCAGGGCGACGACCTCGTCCTGATCAACGACGGCACCACGACGTGGTCCGGCGAGGCCCGCATCGACCGCTACCGCTTCGACGGCGAACTCCTGGCGAGCGACACCCACAAGCTCGACGTCCCCCCGGGCGCCCCGGAGCGGCTCCCGCTCTCGGCGGCCGTCACCACCGCCGCCGACCCGGCCGGCGAGCTGATCGTCGCGACCTTCGACGGCAGCCGCACCGTGCGGCTGTTCACCGAGGACGCCGCCGCCGCACTGCCCGCCCCGGCCTTCGACACCCGGACGGAGCGCACCGCCACCGGCTACCGCGTCACCGTCACCGCCCGCTCGCTGCTGCGCGACCTGGCGCTCTTCCCCGACCGCCTCGACCCCGACGCCACCGTCGACGACATGCTCACCACCCTGCTGCCCGGGGAGAGCGCCACCTTCGACGTCACCAGCAGCGCGGACCTCGCCCCCGACGCCCTCACCGGCCCGCCCGTCCTGCGCTGCGTCAACCAGGTCGTGCGGCGGACGGTCTGACCCTCCACCGCACCGCGGGCCCCCACGGCCCGCCGGACAGCCCGGTTCCCACTCACCGGGCCCACCAGCGCGGTGCGGACGGGAGGCCCCAACAGCCCCGTCCGCACCGTGGCCCCCGCACGGCCCCGAAGCCCCCGCCGGGGGCCGGCCGTACTGCCGCCCCGCGCGGCACGAAGGGGCTGCACCGCCCCCGCGGGCACCGGGCACCCCCGTCGGCCTGCCCATCGGCCGGCGGGGGCACCGGCGCGTGCCGGGCGCGAAGCGGCCACGGCCGTCCGGCGCTCTCCGCCCCCCGGCCGTGAACACGCGGGCGGGACGGCGCGTTCCGGTCCGGACATCTGCCGCGACCCGCGACCCGCGACCCGCGACAACGGCTGACGGTGGCCGGAGGGTGGCCGGAGGGTGAGGAGCCGGTCGCCGACCGGATCAGCAGGGCTCGACGAGGAGCGGCAGGGTGCCGTGGACCTTCAGGCCGCCGGTGTCCTGCAGCTCGATCATCCAGGTCGAGCACAGTGCGGCCACGATGCCCAGACCGCGGCCACGCTCCTGTTCCTGCCCCTGCCCCTGCCCCTGTTCCTGCTCCGGCTCCTGGAGAGAGGCCCCGCAGCGCTGCCGCGGCAGGGTGGCGGCCGCGCCGGCGCCGTGGTCGGCGACGCTGATGTGGAGCGCGGCTCCGGCGCGGCCGAGCCGGATGATCATTCGCCGACCGCCGTGCTCGGCCGCGTTCGCCGTCAGTTCGGCAACGACGAGCAGGGCGTCGTCGATCAGTGACTGCGCCACGTGCCAGGTGCCCAGCACGGCTTTGGTCCACTGCCGGGCGGTGCGGGTGTGCTCGGTGTCGGCCGGCAGCTCGCGGACGGCCACCGAGGGGGTTCTGCCTCCGCGCTCCGGCCGGTGGACGGCCGGTGGGACGGGACGGGTGAGGAGCAGTGGACTGGCCATGGCGATCATCTCGTAGGTTGCGTGGGGGTCCAGGGCGGGGCGGCAGCCGGCTGAGGGAATCGGTGTCCCGATCATCCGTGCACGTTCTGCACGTTCTGAAGGTTCCTGGCAGGGGCCGAATCGATGGCGAAGGCCGCGGAATCTTCGGGCGTTTCATTCGCTCTCCGTTCATGAGAGCACTTGACCGGTTTAGCGTCAAGCGTCCTGAGCGGCCCCCGCTCCGGAGCTTCCGGCGTCCGGTGCCCCGCGGATGAAGGCCCGGCCGGGTTTCGGACCGGGTGCGGCGGGTCGGCGCGGCACGCCCGAAGCGGGAAACCCGGACGCTGCAGGACGGCGGCAGCCGGGAATCCCCGTGCGCGGCTCCGGGGAGGGCTCCTGGCGGAACCGCCGGCAGGTTGCCGGGCGGGAGGGGGCGGCGGCACCCTGAAATCCGGCGGAGCGAAGAAAATCCCTCCGGGCCGTCGAAACGGCCGATGGGAAAACAAATCCGCACCGCCACTCCGAACGAGGGGAGGACGGCATGAAGCGCCCCACGATGGCGGACATCGCACAGCGGGCGGGCGTCACCAAGGGTGCGGTGTCGTTCGCCCTGAACGGCCGCCCCGGAGTGTCGGAGGCCACCCGGGAGAGAATCCTGGGGATCGCCCGGGAGCTCGGCTGGCAGGCCAGCGCGGCGGCTCGCGCCCTGTCCGACGGACGTGCCGGCGCGTTCGGCCTCGTGGTCGACCGTCCGGCCCGGATGCTCGGGGTCGAACCGTTCTTCATGCAACTGGTCTCGGGAATGCAGGCCGAACTCGCCAAGAAGGGGATCTCCCTGCTGTTCACGCTGGCGGTCGACACGGCCGAGCAGGTCGACATCTACCGCAAGTGGTGGGCCAGCCGTCAGGTCGACGGCGTCTTCCTGGTCGACGCCCAGCCCGACGACCCCCGCATGTCCGCACTCGAACAGCTCGGCCTGCCCGCCGTCGTCATCGGGGCGCCGGAAGTGGCCGGAAACCTCAGCGCCGTCTGGAGCGACGACGCCGCCGCGGTGCGCGCCGCACTCGACTGTCTGGCGGGCCTCGGGCATCGCCGTGTCGCCCGCGTGGCCGGCCCGAACCGCTTCTGGCACACCCGGGTCCGCACGGAATCCTTCGAGGCCGTGGCCCGTGCGTACGGGATGAGAAGCATCGTCGTCGAGGCCGACTACAGCGCGGAACAGGGTGCGGAGGCCACCCGCACCCTGCTGGGGCTTCCCGATCCGCCCACGGCGGTGCTCTACGACAACGACGTGATGGCCATGGCCGGACTGTCGACCGCGATGCGGACGGGAGTGCGGGTTCCGGAGCAGGTGTCGCTGATCGCCTGGGACGACTCGCCGCTGTGCGAGCTGGTGCACCCGGGACTGACCGCGCTCTGGCGGGACATCCCCGACTACGGCGCGAAAGCCGCTCACCGGCTCGTCGAGCTGACGGGAGGCGGGGAGCGCGGCCACCTCCAGGTGGTCGGAGTGCGGCTCGTCGTCCGCGGGAGCACCGGCCCGGCCCCTGATCGGCCCGCCGTCCGGCGGACGGCAGCACGGTAGTGCCGGTGACTGCTGCTCGCCCGTGGTGGGGACTGCCGCGGCAGGGAGGGTTCTGCGGTGTCGTCAATTAATCGGTTAACCATAACCGTTGACCCGATCGTCGAGGCGTGTCAGGATCGCGCTCAGCTCCGGTGCGGATGAAAATCCGATGTCTCATGGCGCGCTTGGACAACGTTGCCATCCGACCCGCCGCCACCCTTGGCGTGGTGCGACGCATCGCCGCCCCGGAGCCTGCCGTCCACCGGCAACGTCGACTGTCGACCCGTCACGTCTCCTCCGTCACCGGGACCGCCCGACCGCCTTCCGGTCGGCCGCGGTCCGCAGGGCGACGGACCGGACGGGTCGGTGGCACCCCACTTCCCCCACCTGAGGAGAGACATGGAAAAGCCGCCGAGCAGCAGGGCACTCACCGCCGTCGGTGCGGCAATCGCCGCCGTATTCGGCCTGCTGGTCTCCGTGTTCGGGCTCACCGCCGGCAGTGCGGAAGCCGCCGCCACCGGCATCCACGTCAGCAACGGGCGCGTGTACGAGGCGAACGGCAACGAGTTCGTGATGCGCGGGGTCAACCACGCCTACGCCTGGTACCCGAGCCGGACCACCTCCATCGCCGACATCGCCGCCAAGGGCGCCAACACCGTCCGCGTCGTGCTCAGCAACGGCGACCGCTGGACCAGGACCACCGCCTCCCAGGTCTCGTCCCTGATCGGCCAGTGCAAGGCGAGCAAGCTCATCTGCGTGCTGGAGGTGCACGACACGACCGGCTACGGCGAGGACGGCGCCGCGACGACCCTCGACAAGGCCGCGCAGTACTGGATCGACATCAAGAGCGCACTGCAGGGCCAGGAGAACCACGTCGTCGTCAACATCGGCAACGAGCCCTACGGCAACACCGGCTACAGCGCCTGGACCGGCGCCACGAAGAACGCGATCGTCAAGCTCCGCAACGCCGGCATCAACCACGCCCTGATGGTCGACGCCCCCAACTGGGGCCAGGACTGGTCGAGCACCATGCGGAACAACGCTGCCTCGGTCCTCGCCGCCGACCCCGACCGCAACACCATCTTCTCGATCCACATGTACGGGGTCTACGACACCTCCGCCGAGGTGCAGGACTACCTGAACTACTTCGTCAACAACCACCTGCCCATCGTCGTCGGCGAGTTCGGCGCCCAGCACAGCGACGGCAACCCTGACGAGGACGCGATCATGGCCACCGCGCAGTCCCTCAAGGTGGGCTACATCGGCTGGTCCTGGAGCGGAAACGGCGGCGGCGTCGAGTACCTCGACCTCGTCAACGGCTTCGACAAGAACTCGCTGACCACCTGGGGCGTCCGCTTCTTCACCGGCAGCAACGGCATCTCCGGCACCTCGAAGACCGCTACCGTCTACGGGACCAATTCCCCCACCGCCACCGCCTCTTCCTCCTCCGGCACCGCTCCGAACGGGTACCCGTACTGCGCGAGCGGCTCCTCCGACCCCGACGGTGACGGCTGGGGCTGGGAGAACAGCCGGTCCTGCGTCGTGCGCGGCGGCTCCGCCGACACCGGTGCCACCGCCTCGCCCACTGCCACCACCGCCCCGAACGGGTACCCGTACTGCGCGAGCGGTTCCTCCGACCCCGACGGTGACGGCTGGGGCTGGGAGAACAGCCGGTCCTGCGTCGTGCGCGGCGGCTCCGCCGACCACTGACCGGCGTTCCTGGCACAGAACCCGACCCGCTCCCCGCGGCCGGCTTCCCTCTCACGGGGGGAAGCCGGCCGCGGGGCCGTCGTCGGACCGGCCCACCCCGGAGCGCAATCGGCAGCCCCGGAATTCCGACGCCCCGCCCAGGGAAGCCCTCCGCGGCCAGGTGGGCAGTCGTGCGTGTCCTGGACCTCGCACCGGCAGGAGGGTGGGGACTTCCGCCGAGTTTCCCCGCCTCTGCGTCCGCCTCGCGGCCCGGCCCGGCCCGGTCCCGGTCGCCGGCGGGCACGGGTCAGGGGGTTTCGCCGGGGGTGAGAGCGGTGCCGGTCCAGGTGGTGATCTGGGTGATGAGGCGGTCGGTGCGGTGGTGGCCGCGGGCGGTGGTGGACAGGAGGAGGACGGCGGGCAGGCTGGCCGCGACGATCAGCAGGAGCAGGAGGGCGCCGAGGATGACGGCGGCGGTGCGGGCGGGCGCGGCAGCCAGGCGCAGGAGGAAGTCGGACTGGACGTGACCGTGTGGGAACTGCCCTCCTGAACCCGGGCCCGCCACGTCCAGCAGCCCCGCCATCAGGCACTGTCCGGGCCCGCGGGCCGGTGGACGCAAAGCCAAGGAACTGTCGACGCAGTGCCAACACGGCCCGGCGGCGACCTGACATCCTCCATGAGAAGCCGTAACGGGGGCGTCGAGCATCGGGGCCCCGCACGCACAGGGGGGCGGTAAATGCTCAGAAGGACCATTCACACTTCTGCTGATGTGTGGATGTCCGCGGCAGGCCTCATCGGTGGCGCAGGGCCGGAAAGTGATTTCCGGTGCTCCGTGCGGCGGGCCGGTGCGATCGGTGAGGACGGGAATGTCGAAGAAGTGAGATTCCCGTCACCCGGGGGAGCCGGTTGCTGCATGAGGGCGTGCCGGGGCGACTGCGGCCGGGACTCCGGGTGGGCTTGCGCGTCGACAGGCGCCCAGGTCAGAGCCGGTGCCATGGGCGCGAACTCCCCGATCTGAGCGATCGTGATCGGTGCGCAGGACGTGGCTGGTGCTGCTTTCGCCGGGAAAGCGGACGGTCGGGTGGACCTGTAGGACGAAAGGCTTTCCTTTCCGTACTCCGGCGTGACCTGTGAGACATTTTCCGGCCCGTGGGAAAAACCCTTCGATGTGCGGGGATCCGTATAAGGTGACTCTGCTTCTCATATTCAGGAATGGGGCAGAGTGAATACTTTCGCAAGACGCGGAAGCGGGTATTTTTCCAGGCGTAGGGCCGGTCGGGTCACCACCCTGGTGGCCGCGGGCGCGATGGTGGTGGCAGGGGGTGCCTTCCCCCTGGTCCTGGCGTCGGCCGTGCCGGCCGTTGCGCAGGCCGACGACGGGTCCGTCAGTGCCGAGGACAAGGCGTTGCAGGAGGCGAAGGCTTCGGGGCAGCCGGTGGAGCTGACCTCGGCTCGTACCGAGTTGTCGGACACCTGGGCCCGGCCGGACGGGACGTTCTCGGTGAAGCGGTACGGGGCGCCCGTGCGCGTGCTGCGCGGTGGTGCCTGGATCCCGGCGGATCCGACGCTGGTGTTCGCGCCGGACGGTTCCGTCAGGCCGAAGGCGTCGTCGGTCACCATCACGTTCTCCGGTGGTGGTACGGGCCCGCTCCTGTCGGGGGTGAAGGACGGCCGGACGCTGGCGCTGTCGTGGCCGAAGGCGTTGCCGACGCCCACGCTGAGCGGCAACGTGGCGACCTATCCCGAGGTGCTGCCGGGGGTCGACCTCCAGCTCAAGGCCGAGGTCGAGGGGTTCTCGCAGCTGGTGGTCGTCAAGACGGCCCAGGCGGCCGCCAACCCGGAGCTGGCGACGCTGAAGTACGCGATGTCCACGGTGGGGGTGACGGTGACCACCGATCCCGCGACCGGGGCGGTGGAGGCCAGCGATCCGGCCGGGCGGACGGTGTTCACCAGTCCTTCGCCGCTGATGTGGGACTCCACCACCGCGACGAGCGGGGCGGCGGCAAAGTCCTCCGGTGCGGGCGCGGTGGCGCCGCGGGCTGCCGCTGCCGAGGCTTCCACGCCGGGCAGCGCCTTCGAGCAGCCGGCGGGGTCCAAGCAGGCCGTCATGCCGACCGCGGTCGCCGGGAACACGCTGGAGATCACGCCGGACCAGACGCTCCTGAAGGCCGCGGACACCCGGTACCCGGTGTACATCGACCCGACATGGGCCTGGGGCGGGCGGCAGAACTGGACCCGTGTCTACAAGAAGTGGCCCGGCAACAGCTACTGGAACGCCAACGAGGTGGCCCGGGTCGGCTACGAGAACGAGACGAACGGCCTGTCCCGGTCCTTCTTCCAGCTGGACACGGCCAACATCGCGGGCGCGAACGTCATCTCCTCCACGTTCCGCATCAACAACGTCTGGTCCTGGTCGTGCCAGGACCGGCCCGTGCAGCTGTGGCACACCAAGGCCATCAGCGACAGGACGACCTGGAACAACCAGCCGGACAAGGTCGACTGGCTGGGCACCGTGAACGACGCCAAGGGCTGGAGCTCCAGCAGCTGCCCCGGCGGGAACCTCGAGTTCGACGTCACCTGGAAGGTCCAGCGGATCGCCGCCGCGCACGAACCCAGCATGACCGTGGGCCTGTACGCCGAGAACGAGAGCGACACGTTCGGCTGGAAGAAGTTCGACCCCAAGTCGGCGGTCCTGGAGACGGTCTACAACGACCCGCCGCAGACGCCGTCGGGGCTGGGCACCAACCCGCGTACCGACTGCAGCACCGGCGGGCTCATCGGCAACACCACCGTCAGCCTCTACGCCACCGTGGACGACCCCAACGCGGGCAACCTCTCCGCGCAGTTCCAGGTGTTCCGGGGCGGCACCCTCGTCGTGGACAGGTGGATACCGGCGCTGAAGGGCCGGGTGTCGACGCTGGTCGTGCCCGACTCCGAACTGCCGACCGGCGACTACACCTGGCAGGTCCGCGCGTACGACCAGCGTGACTACTCCGGCTGGAGCACCACCTGCAAGTTCTCGGTGGACCGCACCCGTCCGGTGAAGGCACCGAAGATCGAATCCGCCGTCTTCCCGAACGGGAACGACGGCTGGCCCGCGGGCACCGGCAAGGCCCGCACCCCCGGCGGCTTCACCCTGTCCGCCAACGGCGTCGCCGACGTCGTCTGGTACGGCTACTACACCGACTGGGATCCGGCGGTGCACAGCGCCTGGGTCGCCGCCGGCGCATCGGCCTCCGTCCAGCTCACCCCGCCCGGTGTCGGGCCGCACTTCGTCTACGCCTTCAGCCAGGACGCGGCCGGCAACCGCTCGGACACCGCGACCTACCTGTTCTACGCCGCCCGCTCCCAGGACCGGGATCCGGCGGGCGACCTGAACGGCGACAGCCGGCCCGACATCTGGACCACCGACCCCCGGGGCAGTCTGCTGACCTGGGCAGGGCAGGGCAACGCGAAGTTCTCCGCCGCCACGAGCGGTGGCATGAGCCTCGCCAAGCCCGTGACCGCCTACTCGGGAGACTGGGGGGAGGACGGCTACAACGACCTGGTGACCCTGGAGCACGACCCGGTCGACAACATCGACAGGCTCCGGGCCTACAACAACAACGGCATGGGCCGCGTCAACGCCCTCGACCGCAAGGAACTCACCGTCGCCTGCCCCAGGCAGGACGAGGAGAACGCCTGCTTCGAGGAGGGTGACGACCACTGGCAGGACGCCCAGCAGATCATCACCCCCGGCGACCTCAACCTGGACGGCCAGCCCGACCTGATGGTCAAGCAGGGCAAGCGGCTGTGGGCCTACCTCGGCTCCCGCAGCGGCAATCTGGACCTGTTCGGGGCGCCCGTCCTGGTCGGCGGGCAGGACTGGGACCTCTTCACCGTCATCCTGCCCGGCGACCTCAACGGCGACGGCGTCCCCGACCTGTGGCTGCGCCACAACGGCGACGGCAGGATCCTCCGCTCGTACGGCAAGGCCGCGGTCGACGGCAAGGCCGTCGACCTCGCGACCTGGGGCAGCGAGCCCCGCACCGAGGTCGGCCACGGCGTGTCCGAGGACGCCTACCCGCTGGTCGGCTCGGTGGGCGACGTCACCGGTGACAACGTGCCCGACCTCTGGGCCCGGCAGGCCGACGGAACCATGTTCGGCTGGTACGGCCAGGCATGGGGCGGAAGCGTCAACTCCTTCTCCGGCGGCTTCGTCATCGACGGCGTGGCCGGCGCCCGGATCACCTCCGGCACCACCCTGGCCTCCGGCCAGTCGTACACCACCGGCAAGGCCAAGCTGACCATGCAGGCCGACGGCAACCTCGTGCTGTACACCGCGGCGAACCAGCCGCTGTGGGCCTCCAACACCAACGGCAACCCCGGCGCGGTCGCCCGCATGCAGCCCGACGGCAACCTCGTCGTCTACACGGCGGACGGTTCCAGGGCCCTCTGGTCGTCGAACACCTTCCACAACGCGAACTCCTACGCGGTGGTCCTCGACCGCGGCGTGCTCGCCATCTTCGACGCCTCCGGCAAGGGCCTGTGGACCAGCGGTTCGCAGAGCCGTCCCGACTACAACGGCGACGGGTTCACCGACGTCCTCGCCAGGGACGCCCACGGTGACATGTGGGTCTACCGGGGCACCGGCGGAACGGGCACGAACACGCTCGGCACCCGCGACTTCGTCGGCAACGGCTGGTGGCGCGACTACTGGACCAACGCCTACACCGCCGACCTGGACAACGACGGACGCACCGACATCGTCGGCCGCACCCGGTCGGGCGAGCTCTACCTCTACCCGGGCACGGGAGGCACCGGCACCAACTCCTTCGGCTCCCCCAGCTACCTCGGCAACGGCTGGAACACCTACGACACCCTCGCCTTCGGCGACATCACGGCGGACGGCCGCACCGACATCCTCGGCCGCGACAGCGGCGGCGAGCTGTGGGTCTACCCCGGCACCGGGAACGGCGGCACCGACACCTTCGGGAGCCGGCAGTTCAGCGGCAACGGCTGGTGGCCGGCGTCCTGGACCAGCATCCGCATCGCCGACCTCAACGGCGACTACAAGGCCGACATCATGGGCCGCACCGACCAGGGCGAGCTGTACGTCTACCCCAACACCACACCCGCCGGCGGCACCATCAGCTTCGGCGCCCGCTACTTCAACGGCAACGGCTGGTGGGGCGACTACTGGACGCCGTACGCGACCGACCTCAACAGCGACGGCGCGGCGGAGTCGGCCGGCGTCACCACCAACGGTGAGCTGTACGACTACCTCCCCGGCGGCCGGACGCTGATCGGAACCGGCTGGGGCGCCTACGACGTGATCCTCTGACCCCGCCCCGGTCCTGACGGCCTGTTCCGTCGGGATCCCGCCGGCCCTCGCCGCGCTCGCCGGAGCGCGGCGAGGGCCCGCGGTGCGCGAGCCCCGGCCGGTGCGGCCCGGCATCACCGCACCACCTGGTGCCGCGCCGGCCGCCAGGCCCGACCCGCGCCTGCGGGCCGATCCGTGCCGCGAACCGTCCCGCCGGGCCGGTCCGCCCCGGTCAGGGGCCCGCTCATGACCAGGACCGGCATCCCGTCCTCTTCGGACGCGGAGCATCTCGCGGTGCTCGCATCCGCGAAAGCCCACCGCACCGAATCCGTCATCACAGCCCGCTGTTGTCCCTCTCCACAGGAAGGTGTGACGTGAAACGTCACGGTGCTCGTTTGCTCTCGGCCGCAGTCGCGGCCGCAGCACTGATAGGCGGCCTGCCGGCCGTGTCCGTGGCCGCGCCCGGCAGGAGCGGCCCGGACCTCCCCGCCGTGCAGCAGCCCGAGCCGGTCGCGGTGAAGGCCGTCCGCTCCGGCGGGGCCCGGCGCGTCGACCAGGCCGCCAAGGCGGCCGCAGCGGCAAAGGCCCCGGTGGTGTGGCCCGCCGCCGGGACGGTCGCCGTGGAAGGCGCCGCCGCGGCGGCGCCGGCAGCCAAGGGCAGGTCCACGGCCCACGACTCCGCCCACCCCGTCACGGTGGCCTCCGGCGCAGGACAGGGAAGACTGAACCTCACGGTCGCCGACCGGGCCGCAACGGGCCGGGCCGGCGTCGACGGTGTGCTGCTGTCGGTCTCCCCGGCCGAGGCCACGGCCCGCGGCGGCCGGATCGAGGTCTCGGTCGACTACACCGGCTTCGCCGGCGCCAACGGGGGCGACTGGGCGTCACGGCTGGCCCTGGTGCGGCTTCCCGCGTGTGCGCTGACCACACCGCAGCGGGCCGAGTGCCGCACCCGGCAGCCGCTCCCCTCGACCAACGACTCCGCTGCCCGCACCGTCTCCGCGAAGGTCGAGACCGCCGCGGCGCAGCCGGCCGCGTCGAAGGACGCCGGCCCGTCGCTGCGCAGCGCGCCCGCCGCCGCAACGGTACTCGCCCTGACCGCCACGGCCTCCGGCCCGTCGGGCGACTACACCGCCACCTCGCTCAAGCCCTCCGCCACCTGGTCCGCGGGCGGTTCCACGGGCGGGTTCGCGTGGTCGTACCCGATCGGAGTGCCCTCGGTGCCCGGTGGCCTCGCGCCCTCCGTGGCCCTGGGCTACTCCTCGCAGGCCGTCGACGGGCGCACGAGCGTGACGAACAACCAGCCCGGCTGGATCGGCGACGGCTGGGACTGGGAACCCGGCTACATCGAGCGGCGCTACAAGCCCTGCGAGGACGACCAGTCCGGCGGGACGGGCACCGCTCCGGCCGGCGACCAGTGCTGGTCCGGCGACAACGCGACGCTCTCCCTCGGCGGCAAGAGCACCGAGCTGGTGTACGAAGCCGGCAAGGGCTGGCACCCGGCCTCGGACAGCGCGGAGAAGGTCCAGAGGCTCACCGGCGCCGCCAACGGCGACAACGACGGTGAGCACTGGAAGGTCACCACGGCCGACGGCACGCAGTACTTCTTCGGCCTCAACCGGCTGCCCGGCTTCACCGCCGGGGCGGCGGAGACGAACTCCGCCTGGACGGTGCCGGTCTACGGCAACCACACGGGCGAGCCCTGCCACACCGCCACCCCGGCCGACAGCTGGTGCCAGCAGGCGTGGCGGTGGCAGCTCGACTACGTGGTCGACCCGCGCGGCAACGCGATGGCGTACTACTGGAACCAGGAGAAGAACAACTACGCGCGCAACTGGAGCGCCACGACCGGCAAGGGCACGGCGACCCCGTACGTCCGCGGCGGCTGGCTCGACCGCGTCGAGTACGGCCTGCGCTCCGACACCGTGTACTCGGCGAAGCCGATGGGCACCGTGAACTTCGGCGTCGACGAGCGCTGCCTCACCGGCTGCGGCACCTTCGACGCGGCCAACGCGAAGAACTGGCCGGACGTGCCGTTCGACCAGTCCTGCGCGGACGGCGCCGACTGCGGCACCAACGCCTCTCCGACCTACTGGTCGCGCAAGCGTCTCGTCACCATCACCACCCGGGTGCAGACCGGCGGTGCGGCCAGGGACGTCGACTCGTGGTCGCTGGCCCAGAGCTTCCCGCCCTCGGGCGACGGCATCTCCACCCCGATGTGGCTCGCCTCGGTCACCCGTACCGGCAAGGCCGGCGGCACCGCCACCCTGCCCCCGGTGACCTTCGCCGGCGAGCAGAAGGCCAACCGCGTCGACCGCACCGGTGACGGGCTCGCCCCGTTCGTCCGCCTGCGTCTGAGCGAGGTCACCACCGAGACGGGCGCCACCGTCGGCGCCTACTACTCCGAGCCCGAATGCACCACCGCCGCGCTGCCGCCCACCGACGGCAGCAACACGCTGCGCTGCTACCCGGTCAAGCGGCACGAGGGCACCGTCACCTCCGACGACTGGTTCCACACGTACGTCGTCACCAGGGTGGTCGAGGGTGACAACCTCGCCGAGAGCCCCGACAAGGTCACCGAGTACGCCTACCTGGACGGCGCCGCCTGGGCGAAGAACGAGGACGAGTTCGCCAAGGCCGCGGACCGCACCTACTCCGTCAACCGGGGATACGGCCGGGTGCAGACCCGCACCGGCACCGGCTACGACGCGCGCACCCTGGTGGAGACCCGGTACTTCCGAGGCCTCGACGGGGCGCAGGTGAAGGACTCCGCGGGCACGGCGGTCACCGACCGCCCCGAGTTCGCGGGCATGGTCCGCGAGACCGCCACCTACAACGGTGACGGCGGCGCCCTGGTGTCGGCCACCTCGACCACGCCCTGGCGCTCCGCCGCGACCGCCACCCGCAGCCGGTCCGGGCTGCCCGCCCTCTCCTCGTACTTCACCGGGATCGGGAAGGAGCAGACCCGCACCGCCGTGACGGGCGGCGAGCGCCGCACCTCGGTCACCCGCTCGTTCGACGAATACGGCATGGTCAGTGCCGTCTCCGACCTCGGCGACGAGGCCCGCACCGGCGACGAGCGCTGCACGACCACCACCTACGCCCGCAACACGGACAGCTGGCTGCTCACCGCCCCTGCCGAGACCGAGACCCTGGCCGTCGCCTGCGGCGCCCCGGCCTCGCGGCCCGCCGACGTCGTCGACGCCGGCCGGTCGTACTACGACGGCTCCACCGTCCTCGGGGCCGCCCCCACCGAGGGGCTCGTCACGGAGACCCGTTCCGTCAACGGCGCCGGCGACGGCTACGACACCACCGCCCGTACGTCCTACGACGACTACGGCCGGATCGTGTCGGCCACCGACACGTACGGCAGGACCACCACGACGGCGTACACGCCCGCCACGGGCGAGGTGGCGACCCGGAGCACGGTGGTCAATCCGCTCGGCCACGCCGTCACCACCGACCACGAACCGCTCCGCGGACTCGCGGTGGCCGTCACCGACGCCAACGGCAAGGTGACCGCCACCGCGTACGACCCGATGGGCCGCGTCACCAAGATCTGGCTGCCGACCCGATCGGCCGCCACGTACCCGGACGCGCCGAACTACGGCTTCGACTACCTGGTCCGCAACGACGGGCCCGTGGTCGTCACGACCAGGACGCTGCAGCACGACTCGACCTACGAGACGTCCTACGCGTTCTACGACGGTCTGCTGCGCGAGCGGCAGACCCAGCGCACCTCTCCCGACCGGTCGGGCCGGCTGGTCACCGAGCAGTTCTACGACACCCGCGGCCTCGCCTGGCGGAACTCCGGCACGTACTACGCCGACGGCGCCGCCGACGCGACCCTGGTCACCGGCCAGGAGCTGAAGTACCCGGCATCGACCGACACCCTCTACGACGGTGCCGGCCGCCCGACCGCCGCCGTCAGCCGCAAGTTCGGCGACGAGACCAAGCGCACGACCACCCTGTACCTCGGCGACGGCACCACCGTCGTCCCGCCGAAGGGCGGCACGTCGAAGACGACGCTCACCGACGCGCGCGGCAACGTGACCGAGCTCAAGGAGTACACGAACGACGCCCGCACGGCGAGCCAGTCGGTCGTGTACCGCTACGACCGGCACGACAAGGTCGTCGAGATCGACGACACCGCCGGCGACGTCTGGCGTTACGGCTACGACGTGAAGGGACGGCAGATCCACGTCGAGGACCCGGACAAGGGCACGTCCGACCTCACGCTCGACACCGGTGGCAGGGTCACCGACGTCAGCGACGCCCGCGGCACCACGCTGCACACCGACTACGATGCGCTCGGCCGCCGGACCGCCGTCAAGCAGAACGGCACCCTGCTGGCCGCGTGGACGTACGACACCGTCTCCAAGGGCCTGCCCTCGACGGCGACCGAGTACGTCGACGGCAGCGCGTACACCACGGCGGTCACCGCGTACACCAGTCTCTACAAGCCCTCCGCCACCCAGGTGACCGTCCCCGCCGCGGAAGGCGCGCTGGCCGGCACCTACAAGTGGACGACCTCCTACAACGCCAACACCGGCCAGCAGATGTGGACCCAGCAGCCCGCCGTCGGCGGCCTGCCCCAGGAGCGTGTCACCACCACCTACACCACCACCACCGGCCTCCCGTCGACCACCTACGCGGGAACCGACCCGCTCGTCTCCGCCACCACCTACGACCACTACGGCCGGACCGTCCGGGACGAGTACGGCGCCTTCGGCAAGCACATCTGGCAGTCGTACGAGTATGACGAGCACACCGGAAACCTGGCGCGTGCCGTCTCCGACCGGGACCTCGCACCCCAGCGCATCGACGACACCCGGTACACCTACGACGCCGTCGGCGGTGTGACCGGCACATCGACCACGTCCGGCCAGGACGCCGCAGCGGTCACCGACACCCAGTGCGTCACCACCGACGCGCTGCGCCGCGTCACCGAAGCCTGGACGGCCACCGCCGACTGCGCGACGGCCCCCGCGGGGAACAGCGTGGGAGGTCCCGACGCGTACTGGACCAGCTACACCTACGACGCGATCGGCAACCGCAAGACCGAGACCCGGCACGCGACCGGCACCGCGACCGGCGACACCGTCCGTACCTACACCCGGACCGCCGGCAAGCCGCACGCCCTCGCCACCGTCGACCAGAGCGGCCCGGACGGCACGCTCCAGGAGGTGTACGGCTACGACGCGACCGGCAACACCACCAGCCGGAAGACCGGCAGCGGCCAGAACCAGACCCAGACCCTGGAATGGGACCGGTCCGGCCACCTGTCCACGGTCGTCCAGGGAAGCTCCACGAGCCGCTACCTCTACGACGCCGACGGGCAGCGCCTCATCCGCCGCGACTCCACCGGCACCACGCTGACCCTGCCGGGCGGCACCGAGGTCAGGCTCACCCCGGCCGGCACCCTGGTCGGGACGAGGTACTACAGCCACGGCGGCGAGGTCGTGGCCGTACGGACCGCCGGCAAGCTGACGTTCCTCCTCGCCGACCACCACGACACCGCCACGGCCGCGATCGACGCGGTCACCCTGGGCATCACCCGGCGCAAGTCGGCGCCGTTCGGTGCCCCCCGCGGGACGAGCCCCGGCAGCGCCTGGCCCGGCGGGCAGGGGTTCGTCGGCGGCACCCTGGACGGCGACACCGGCCTCACCCACCTCGGGGCACGCGAGTACGACCCGAACACCGGACGGTTCATCAGCGTCGACCCCAAGATGGACAGCACCAGCTCGCAGGAACTCCACGCCTACGCCTACGCCAACAACAACCCGCTCAGCACCAGCGACCCCCGCGGCGACATCCTGCCCGAGTGCTGGTCCGGCCAGTACACCTGCAAGGGCGGCACCGAGGTGACCGGCTACGGGCAGAACTACGAGGCGATCACCCGGGCCGAGGGCGGCGAGCCCGCACCCGACTACTGCGCCACGCACAAGTGCACCACGCCGCCGCCGCAGGACAACTCCAACGGCGGCCTCGACAAGGAGCAGCGCAAGGCCCGGGCGAACTTCCTCGGCGACGAGTACCAGAAGACCACGCGCTGGAAGCCGGCCACCGAGGCCGACCGCGAGGTGCTGGACCGCTCCACGTCGTTCAGCCTCAACTACGCGGAGAGCAAGCTCTGCGACGAGTTCGGAAGGACCGAGTGCATGACCTACCGCGCCGAGGGCGCCTGGGCCGTGGGGGAGACCGGGGAGTTCGCGGGCACCATCTACGGTGAGGTGGCGAACGCCTACCGCCACGTCATCTGGCAGGCAAGCCTGACCGCGCAGTTCGGCCGCGAGAAGGCCTCACGCTGGGCCGACGCCCATGAGGCGTTCTACCCGGGCAGGGAGGAACAGGACCACCGGGTCGACCTCCTGAACAACGAGTTCGCCCAGACCCTCGGCGAGCGGGCCGCGGCCAAGGCGAACGGCAACGCGGCACTCACCGTCCTCTACATCAAGCGAGCAGCCCGCGCCTACATCGAGTCCGGCAACTACGGGAGGAAGAGCGACCTGGACTGACACCGTCCCGCACGGCGGCGTCCCCACCCGGACGTCCGCACGACCGGTGCCCCGCAGGGAAGGCAGCACGCCTCCCCTGCGGGGCTTCCGTCCATGGGCCTCGGCCCCCGGACCGCAGCTCCCGGACCGTAGCTCCCGGACGTGCCCAGGCGGGTGGCCCGGAATTCCGGACGGGTCGTCCGGTCGTCCCGGCTGCCGGTCGTGGCGCGCCGCGCCGCACCTGAGGGCTGCGCGGATGCCGCCGCGTCACCCCGTTGGGCCGATGGGCGGACAGGGCGGCCCGGCCGCGCGGGGCGGCGGACAACAGATCATTACGGTGCAGGACATGACGAAACGCAATATCACGGTCATTGCGATCGCGGCCTGTGCCTGCCTGACGGCCGCCCTGCCCTGGGCCGGCGGCGGGACGGACGGCACGCGGGGCACCAGAGCCGTCGACTACAACCCGCTCCAGGGCGACAACGGTTTCGGCGTCCTCGTCGAACAGAACGCTTTCCTCGGCAGCACGGAGTCCGAGGGCCCGGTCGCGGTGGGCGGCAACCTGTCCTTCGGCACCTACAACGTCTCCCTGCACGACGTCGGGACGTACACCGCCCCGAACGACACCAGGCCGGCCGGACTGGTGGTGAACGGACGGGTGGACCTCGCCGGGTCCGTACCCGGCGGCGTGCTCAGCGTCCTCAGCAACCGGTACGTGAAGATCGGCGACCTCACCGGGGTCCAGGCGCTGACCCGCGACGGCAACGGCGCGTCCGTCAACACCCGGATCACCGCCACCGGCGCGGCCTACGGCTCCACGCCGCGGATCGAGCTGACGACGCAGCAGACGGCCACCTCCGTCGCGGCGGCGTCCGGGTTCGACGTCGCCGCACTCTTCCCCACCTACCGCGCGCGGGCCGCGGAGCTGGCGACCTGCGCCACCACCGTCGTCCTGCGGGCCGCCGACGGCACGCCCCTGCCCCAGCAGCAGGGTTTCCCGCCGGGCACGAGCGCCTACATCACGCTCACGGACAACGCCACCAACGTGCTGAACCTCACCGGGGCCGACCTGGAGAACCTGAGCGAGATCACCTTCACCTCGCCGCCCACCGCGACGGCGCCCCTGCTGATCTCCGTGGACACCACCGCCACCGGCGGCGTCTACACCTGGAACGTCCCCAACCAGGCCAACGCCTCCGCCGGCGCCCCCTACATCCTCTGGAACTTCGCCGACGCCACCGACCTGACCGTCGCCACCGGCGACAGCATCGAGGGCACCATCTACGCACCCGGCGCCCAGGTCACCGACATCGACGCGGCCAACATCGAGGGCACGGTCGTCGCGAAGTCGTTCACCGCGGGCCCGGTCGACCCCGTCTCCGGCAACGTCGTGAACGCGGGCGAGATCCACTACTTCCCGTTCGCGGCGAACCTCACCTGTACGGACACCCCGCCCACCGAGCCCCCGACCGAACCGCCCACCGAGCCCCCGACCGAGCCTCCCACGGAACCGCCGACCTGGCCTCCCACCTGGCCTCCCACGGAACTGCCGACCTGGCTCCCCACCTGGCCGCCCACCTGGCCGCCGACCATCGACCCGACCTGCCCGCCGGACCCGCCGTCCGGGCACCACCCGACCCCGCACCCCACGGGAGTGCACCCGGGCGTCCCCACGCACCACTGAGGGCCGCCACGCCACCCACACCCCGCCGCCAGACCCCGCCGTCCCGCCCCGCCACCGCCCGTCAGGAGCGGCGGCGGGGCTTTCCGTACCCGGCCGCGCCGCCCCTGCCCGGCGGCCCGGGACCGGTCGTGGTGAGGCTGCCGTGCCCGGGATGCCGGACCCGCCGCGGTGCCGGGAATGCCGCGGTGCCGGGTCCGCCGGGGCCGTCACTGATGCGGAACGGCGATGCCGGCTGCGCGCAGGTTCGCCTCGATCAGCGCGTTCAACCGGGCGATGGACGGTGACCGGTCCTCCCGGTGATGGTTGACCATTCCGTACCGGGAGGCGGCGTCGGGCTGGTCCTGGAACCCGGTCGGCATCGCCAGCAGTGCGCGGTCGGTCAGCAGCTTGCCGGTCAGCGCGGACGCCAGCTCCTCGATCCGCGGGTCGTCCGGATCCCAGGACCGCGCATCCCAGCCGCGCTTGGTCAGTTCGACGGACTCGGGATCGTCCAGCGAGCGTCCGAGCCGGGTCAGGAAGCTGTCGAAGATCTCCGGGACCAGTGCCCGGGCCAGCACCAGGGCCTCCCGCTGACCGGCCACGTAGTCGGCGCCGAAGCCGAGTTCGGCGAGTCGGTCCAGGACTGCGCAGGCCCGGTCGGGCAGCAGGGCCCGGTCGCCGTGGTCGAGACGGTGCAGCCTGTCGCGGCGCGCGATCAGGTCGTCGATCCGTTCGGTGAGCTGGTGATGGATGTCGTCCAGGGTGGCGGCGAACGTCCGGGGATCGGCGTCGAGCAGGTCACCGATCCCGGCCAGCGGCACGCCGGCCGCGGCCAGGGTCCGGACCTGGACCAGCCGGAACAACTCGCCCGATCGGTAACGGCGGTAGCCGGAACCGTCGCGTTCCGGCTCGGCGACCAGGCCGAGCCGGTGATAGTGCCGCACGGTCTTGATCGTGACACCGACGAACGCCGCCGCCTGACCGATCGTGAGCCCGTCTGCCATCGGCTCGGCACACCTCCGGATCGTGGGCGGCTGCGGTCCCCGCGAACCGCATCGGCGACGGCCGGGACGTCCGGACGGTCGCAGGGCGAGGATAGCGCGCACCGGTTCCGGCCCATCCTCCTGCCGCCGAGGAGAACCTGCCCGCCGAGGAGGACCTGCCGCCGAGGAGCACCGGGACGCCTGCGGCCGGTGCCGGTCACCCTTCGACCGCGACAGGGAGTTGACCTTGACCCTGGGTCAGGGCCGCAAGCTCTTCACACGGCCGCTCGAAGGGCCGGCCGCGGCCGACGCCGCCGTGGGAATCCACACCGTGAAGAGGAGATCCATCATGGGAACGAGCAACAGCGGCTTCTCCGACGGAGGGCTGCGCCGACTGCGCGAGGTGCTGGCACGGCACGTCGAGTCCCGGAAGATTCCCGGCCTTGTCGCCCTGGTCGGCCGCGGCGGCCGGACGCACGTCGAAGCGATCGGGACGATGCGTCACGACGGTGGCCCGTCGATGCGCCGGGACACGATCTTCCGGATGGCGTCCACGTCCAAACCGGTCACGACGGCGGCGGCGATGATCCTGCTCGACGAGTGCCGGCTGCGGCTGGACGACCCGGTGGACCCGTGGCTGCCCGAACTCGCCGACCGGCAGGTGCTGAAGCGGCCCGACGGACCGCTGGACGACACCGTGCCGGCACAGCGGCCGATCACCGTACGGGACCTGCTCACCTCCACGTTCGGGCTCGGAGTGGACTTCGAGTCGATGGATTCCCCGATCAGGGCCGCGACCTTCGAGCGTCTCGACCACAGCGTGGCGTCCGGGCCGGCACCCGGGCCGGACGAGTGGATGCGCCGCCTCGGCGAGCTGCCGCTGCAGTACCAGCCGGGAGTGCGGTGGCAGTACGACCTCAGCAACGAGGTGGTCGGCGTGCTCGTCTCCAGGGTCACGGGACAGTCGTTGGAGGCGTTCCTGCGCGAACGCATCCTCGATCCGCTGGGGATGAAGGACACCGCCTTCCACGTGCCCGCCGACAAGATCGACAGGCTGCCGCCCCTGTACGGGCCCGACCCGGAGACCGGCGGGTTCGTCGTGTGGGACGAGGCGGTGGGGGGAAGGTCCAGCGTGCCTCCCGCGTTCCAGGGCGCCGGCGGCGGGCTGGTCTCCACCGCCGACGACTACCATGCCTACTTCCGGATGCTGCTGAACCACGGGATGCACGGGAGTGAACGGATCCTGTCCCGGGCCGCCGTCGAGCTGATGACCACCAACCGTCTCTCGCCCGGGCAACGAGCCGCCCGGGACGCCATGTTCGGCAACATCGCCCACCTGTCGTCCGGCCAGGGGTCGAGCGGCGGCTGGGGCTTCGGGATGGCGGTGCGCACGCATCGCGGCGACTACGCGCCCGTCGGCCAGTTCGGCTGGTTCGGCGGTACCGGCACCACCGCCTACGCGGACAGGACCAACGGGCTCACCGGAGTCCTGCTCACCCAGGTCGGACTGTCCACCCCGGATTCGCCGCGCGCCATGAACGACTTCTGGACCACGCTCTACCAGGCCGTCGACTGACGACGGGCCCGACCGCCGCTTCGCGGCCGGGTCGGGGGGCGGAAGGCGGTGCCACGGCGGGGGAGAGGGTCACCCGGCCGGGCCGGTTCACGACATGCCGGGCACCAGCCCGACCCGGTGGGTGAGGACGACCGCCTGGACGCGGTCACGCAGGCCGAGTTTCGCCAGGATCCGCGACACGTAGGTCTTGACGGTCTCGGGCGTGATGAACATCGCCGCAGCGATCTCCGCGTTCGACAGCCCCTCGGCGATCAGCTGGAGCACTTCCAGCTCGCGGGGGGTCAGCACGCGCACGACGTCCTGCCTGGCCGTCCGGGAGGTGCCGGCCGGTCGCAGGTGCTGGGCGAAGTGGCCGATGAGGTGGCGGGTGACGGCGGGTGCCAGCAGGGCCTCGCCCCGGGCGACGGTCCGGATGCCGTTGACCAGCTCCGCCGGAGGCGCGTCCTTGAGGAGGAAGCCGCTCGCTCCGGCGCGCAACGCGTCGTAGACGTGGGCGTCGACGTTGAACGTGGTGACGACCAGGATCTTCGACGTGCCGTCGGCATCGGGACCGGCCAGTTGCCGTGTCGCCTCGATGCCGTCGAGCAGGGGCATCCGGATGTCCATCACGACCACGTCGGGGCGCAGCCGCCGCGCGGCCCGAACCGCCTCGTGGCCGTTCTCGGCCTCCCCGACGACCTCCATGTCGGGCTGCGCGGAGAAGATGGTGACGTAGCCGGTCCGCACCAGCGCCTGGTCGTCGCAGACGAGTACGCGGATCGGTGGCGGTGCATCACTCACGGGGTCGCTCCTGAAGGGTCTTGGCCGGAATCGTGGCGCGGACCTCGAACCCGCCCTCGGGCCGGGGACCGGCCTCCAGTTCACCATCGAGCATCCGCACCCGTGCACGCAGCCCGGCGAGCCCCCGTCCGCCCGCAGGGCCCGGTTTCCGGGTGACCGGTGCGGCGACGGGCCCGTCCGTGGCCACCTCGATCCCGAGGTGCTCGTCGCCGTACCGGAGCAGGACCCGGGTCGGCCTCCCGGCCGCGTGCTTCAGGGCGTTGGTGAGCGTCTCCTGCACCACCCGGTACGCGGCCAGCTCCACGTCCACGCCCTGCGGCCGCCGCTCGCCCTGCTCGCTGAACTCGACCGGCTGACCCGACCTGCGGGCCCGCTCGACCAGGTCTCCCACCCGCCCCAGGGCGGGTGCCCGGTCCGCGCGTGCCCGGTCCGCGGCCACCGACTCGCCGGTCGCCTCCAGGACACCGAGCAGGTACCGCAGTTCGGTCAGTGCCCGACGGCCGGTGTCGCTGATGGCGGTCAGTCCCTCTCCGGCGCGTTCCGGCGCGGACGCGAGCAGGAACTGCGCCGCGTCGGCCTGGACGACCATGGCCGTCACGTGGTGGGTGACCACGTCGTGCAGCTCGCGGGCGATCCGCGCCCGCTCGGCGGCGGTGGCCGCCTCGGCAGCCAGCCGCCGCCGCTCCGCCTCTTCCGTCCGCCGCGTGCGCACTCCGCTGCCCGCCAGCCAGACCGCGGCCAGGACCAGGGAGAACGCGAGGTAGTCCGGTACGGACTGCGGTGAACCGAGGCGGTCCAGGACGACGGCCAGCACGGCATAGCCCGCACCTGCCGCGGCGGCCAGGCCGTGGCGGAAGCGGACCTGATGGGCTCCGGCGGAGTACAGGGCCAGGTACAGCCCCACACTTGCGAACGTCGTCGCGAAGCCCAGCGACTGGTGCACGGCGAACGCGCCCGCAACGACGGCCAGACAGGCCGCGGGCCACCTGCGGCGAACTGCCAGCGGCAGGGTGTGGGCCAGGACCAGCCCGACGCTCAGCACGTTCGCCGGCCGCCCGGGCAGATCGCCGATCTGCGCACCGATGCCGGACAGGGTCGGCACGAAGGCCGCCAGGGTGAGCGCCAGGGCGAGGACGCCGTCCTTGAGGAGAGCGTCCCGTTCCTGCCACCGGTCGAGCGGCGCCCGGAGCAGCGGAAGGCTCCAGGGTGCCTGACGGGTCGTCATGTCGGTTTCCTTCGGTGGTTCTGTCTCAGTGGCCCGCGCGTCGACGGGTCTTCATCCCGCCGTTGCGGTGGGCGAGGACGAGCATCGGGACGGCGAGGGCCAGGGCGATGAGGACGGGCACCATCGACGCCTCCAGGCCGAAGCTGCCGCCGGTCAGGAGGGCGGAACCGTGCGTGTCGACGGTGAACAGGCCCTCGGGGGCGTGTCCGGAGACCGGGATGCCGAGCAGTTGCTCCGCGGTGTTCCAGGTGAAGTGCAGACCCGCGACGAACCAGATGCTACGCCGCCACAGGAACGCGGCACCGAGCAGGACGCCCGCCTCCAGAGCGATCGCGAGTCCGCTCCACGCGTTCGCCCCCGGGGCGCCCAGGTGGGCGGCACCGAAGAACAACGAGGTGATCACGATGGCGGCCCGGCTGCCCCACAGCTGCTCCAGGGCCTGCAGGGCAAGGGCGCGGAACAGCAGTTCCTCGGTGACCGCGGCGCCGATCTGCACCATGACCGCGGTCCGGACCACCGTCAGGACGCTGCCGCCCGCCCAGGAGAACGAGTAGCCTCCGAACACCGTGATCAGGATCGTGGAGACGAGAACGAAGCCCAGGCCGATTCCGCCGCCGAGCAGCGCCGCCCGGCCGGCCCCGCGCCGGGCGATCTCCGGCGTGGAGCGCCGTGCCGCACGGTGCATGACCAACCGGTACACGGCCACCGCGGCGGCCGCGCCCAGCACCGGCACCGGGCCGGGTCCGGTCGCCGTCAGGCCCGAGACCAGGCCGACGCCGACCGTCCCCGTCAGCATCCAGCCGAGCGGGGAGCGCGCGATCCGGCCGATCCGGCCGTCGCCGCGGTCGCGTCCGTCGCGGCCGTTGCGGTCTTCGTCCGGGCCGGAGCCGGTGTCGTGCGGTGCGGCGGATGTCGTACCCATGGGGCCTCCCCTGTCGTGGTCGTACCTGCGCCGACCTGACGACCACGTTAGGAATTCGCCGGCGTCCGCGAATCACCCGCACAGGGACAGCTCCGGTAGCTCGCACGGGGGATGCGCAACCCGCGGCGGCGAGGTCGGGACGGGAACCGGTGTCCGGAGGCCGGCCGGCGTCCGGTGGTCCGCACCGGCCACCACCGGCCACCACCGGCCACCGGCCCCGGTCCCAGCCCCGCCCCCGGCCCGCAACACTCCACCCGTGCAGGGGGAATGCGCCGCTCTCAGCCCTGCGGAACAGCCTTCAGGGCGGCAGGGCCCGGTGCGCCTGCGGGCTCGGCGCGCCCGGTGCCGTCGGCGGCCTTCAGCAGAAGCCCGGCCAGTCGGTCCGGCGCGATGATCATGCAATCGTGGCCGCTCTGCAGGTTCCACACCTGCGACGGAGTGCCGTTGGGCTGTGTCGCGGGGACGGGACGGCGGGTGACGCCCTCCGGCATGCTGCCGACGCAGTGGATGTGCGTCCGGGAGATGGCGGCCGTGGCCGGGTTGTCCAGCCGGACCGGCTGCTGGAAGCAGCGCGCCGACTCGTCGGAGAGCAACGTGCGCAGCCAGGCCGTGTCCGCCGGGTCGGTGACCCCGAACAGGCCTGCGGGCGCCGCTCCTTCCGGCAGGGGCGGGATGCGCCAGGGGGTGTCGGAGCCGGCGGCGAGGTCGAGCAGGTGCCGGGTCAGGGGCATGACGTCGAGCACGGTCTCGCCGTCGACCGGAACCATCGCGTCGACATAGACCAGAGCGGCGATCCGGTCCGGGACCTGGTTGGCCACGGCGGATATGACCATTCCGGCATAACTGTGCCCGACCAGCACCACGTCGGTGAGGTCTTCCCCGAGGAGGAGATCGATGACGTCGGCGGCGTGGGTGTCGAGTCCCACCTCCGGACCGAGCAGGTGCTCCCTCTCGCCGTGGCCGGTGAGCGAGGGGGCGAACACCCGGTGCCCGGCCCGGGTCAGCAGGGGTGAAACCCGGTCCCATACGCGCCCGTTGTGCCAGGCGCCATGGACGAGGACGTAGATTTTCTTTCGCGGCGTACTCATGGAACAGGACGCTACTGAGCCGATGGGTACCTCTTGGTACCCTTCGGCCCATGCGTGACTCAGCGGGAGACGTCTTCCTCACCGACTGCCCGGCCCGGCTGGCCATCGAGATCATCACCAGCAAGTGGGCGGTCGTCGTCCTGTTCGCGCTCAGCCGCAAACCGTGCCGGCACGGTGAACTCGTCGGTCTCGTCGGCGGCGTCTCGCGCAAGGTGCTCACCCAGACGCTGCGCAGGCTGCAGGGTTACGGCCTGGTCGAGCGCCACGCGTATGCCGAAGCGCCTCCACGGGTCGAGTACGGCCTGACCGCTCTCGGCCTGACCCTCGTCGAGCCGGTCGCCGTCCTGACGGACTGGGCGCGGTCGTACGGTGAGGCCGTCGTCAGCTTCCAGGAAGCGGCGGAGGACGGACCGGCGTCCGGTGCGTGACCGCGGTGGCCACGGACGGCATCAGGGCCGGCGGCAGCCATTCGGCATGGGCCCTGGCGAGCTCGTCACGCACCGCGATGTTCGCGGCGAAGACGTCCACGCCACCGTCGTAGGGGTGTACGGCCCATGTGCAGGCGGGTTCGGTCAGGATGACGCCGTCCGTCATGTCGTCGGCCACGCAGAGCAGGAGCCGGTCCAGTGCGGGGTCGCGCAGGTCCGTCGGGGAGACATGGAAGTGCCACCACGAGTGGAACCCCGGATCGGTGGCGAGGTCGTCGCTCCGCCAGTGCACGGCCCCGTGCGTGGTGGCGGCCACCGCACTGTCCCGCGGGGTCGGGGAACCGGTCGTGGACCAGGAGCAGGTGATCGCCACCAGTGCTCCGCCGCCGGCTGCGGCGTCGCCGAGGAGTTCCTCCAGAAGCACGTGCTGACGACGCAGAATCTCGGCGTGCTCGGCGTCCGAGGTCGCATACCTCTTGCCCTCCGGGAGGGTGCGGAAGCGTATCCAGTGCTCCGGGAACCGGTGACGCAGGCGGCGAGCCTCCGGTGGGCACCCGGGCCACGACCTGTTCCAGCCACCGTCGAGTCCGGCAATGTCCACCGGCTGGTTTCTGTCTCTCACGGCACCGCAACGTAGCCGATCCTGGTGTCGCCGGACAGCGAAATACGGCCCGTCCGACGCGACGAGGGGGACTGGCGATCCCCGCGGGCGACACCGGGAGCTCAGGATGTCAGAGATGGCCGGGCTGTCTCGTCTCAGGCTGTGAAGACAGGTTCCGGGAAGAACCCGCCTCGACACACAGCAGGGAGCAGGTCATGGACAAGAAGAGCACGCACCGGAAGGTCGCGCTGGTCACGGGGGCGAACAAGGGGATCGGTCGTGGTGTCGCCGAGCAACTCTCCGCGCTGGGCATGACGGTTGTGGTCGGGGCCAGAGACCCGCTGCGCGGCGAGGAGACCGCTGCGGCGCTGCGTGCGGCCGGCGGTGACGCCCACGCGGTCACCTTGGACGTCACCGACCGGGCCACCGTCCGAGAGGCCGCGAAGCAGGTCGAGGAGCGGTTCGGCCGGCTCGACGTACTGATCAACAACGCCGGCATCACCGGGTCCGGACAGGTGTCGCCCGAAGACGCCCACGATCAAGTCCCCAGCTCCGTCGACCTGGACATGGTCCGGGCGGTGTTCGACACCAACGTCTTCGGGGTGATCGCGGTGACCAACGCCGTGCTGCCGCTGTTGCGGCGGTCACCCGCGCCACGCATCGTCAACGTGAGCAGTCACGCCGCGTCGCTGACCCTCACCAGCGATCCGGACGGCCCCTTCACGGCACTGCTGCCCTCGGCCGCGTACGCGCCGTCCAAGAGCGCGCTGACCGCGCTGACCGTGCAGTACGCCAATGAGCTGCGAAAGCACGGCATCCTGGTCAACGCGGTCGCCCCCGGCTTCGTCGACACGGACAGCAACAACCACACCGGGTTCCTCACGATCGCGCAGGGCGCCGCAGTCGTGGTGCGCCTGGCCACGCTCGGCACGGACGGACCCACCGCAGGGTTCTTCGGCGAGGAGGGCCCGGTGCCCTGGTGACGGCAGCCGCGGGCAGCCGCGGTGCACCGGACCGGCGGGATGGATCGGCCCGATGCCGACCGGACAACGGGCCGGGGTGATCGGGTGATCGATCGCCGAGGGGCACGGCTCCTCCGGCGGGGAGCTCTGCCGCCCCTCGTGGCAGCGTGGATCAAGGAGGATCCGGCGTGACGAAGACCGAGGAGTTCCAGGAACTGCGACCACTGCTGTTCTCGATCGCCTACCGGATCCTGGGCAGTGTGAGCGAGGCGGAGGACGCGGTCCAGGAGACATGGCTGCGCTATCAGGCCACCTCCACCCGGCCCGGGTCGGCCAAGGCGTTCCTGTCGAGCGTGGTCACCCGGATCTCGATCGACGTGCTGCGCTCGGCGCGCGTCCGGCGGGAGGAGTACGTCGGACCGTGGCTCCCCGAACCGCTGCTGACCGACCCGTACGAGGACCCGGCGCGGTCGGCGGAGCTGGCGGACTCGCTGTCGATGGCGGCTCTGCTCCTGCTGGAGCGGCTCACCCCGCTCGAACGCGCGGTCTTCGTGCTGAGGGAGGTGTTCGCCTTCGGCTTCGCGGACATCGCATCGACGGTGGGACGGTCGGAAGCCGCGTGCCACCAGCTCGCGGTGCGGGCGCGCCGTCACATGGACGCGGGCCGGGTCCGGTTCGAGGCCGACCGGAAGGAACGCGATGAACTCGCCGAACGGTTCTTCGACGCCTTCCGGGAAGGAGACGTCGACGCGCTGGCCGGGCTGCTGGCCGCCGACGTCCACATGATCGGCGACAGCGGCGGCAAGGCCCCGCAGTTCGAGCCCGTCGTCCTCGGTGCCGGGAACGTCCTCCGGGCGCTGGCGACGTTCGTCCCGCTGGTGATCAGGAGCGGTGGCCTTGTGGAGCCGCACCAGGTGAACGGCCAGCCGGGCTCGGTCTTCCGCGACCGGAACGGCCGGGTCCTCAGCACCTGGGCGCTCGATGTGCTCGACGGGCGGATCCGGACGATCCGCACGGTGAACAACCCCGACAAGCTCGGGCACGTCGGCCCTGTGGCGAACGCCTGGGAGGCCCTTCGGGAGGCGAACCGGGCACACCGGCCCACTGGCTGACCGAAGAACCGGCCGCGCTCCAGGGCCGAGATGCCAGGGCCGGGGTGCCAGGGCCGGGATGCACCTTCCCGGGAAGGCCGAACCGGTTGCCACCGGCGCTCAGGGCGTCCTCACCGGTCACCCACGTCGCCATGCCGTCGGTCAGTGCGGCCGCAACCCGTCGAAGACCACGTCGAAGATCCGCTGCCGGGCCGTCGGGTCTGCTCCGAGATGCTCCATCGTCGCACCGGTGCCGACCAGCAGGGCGATCAGTTCCGGCAGGCCGAGCTCCGGACGGACGGCTCCGGCCCGCTGCGCCCCGTCCAGCAGCCGGGCGAGCTGTGCCTGGATCACCTCGCTGGACGCCTGCAGGGCCATGTGCGCGTCCACGCCGACTGCGGCGAGTGCCCGGGCGAACTCGTTCTTGCCCGCAGACTGTTCGACGATCAGGCGGAAGCAGGCGAAGAAGGCGTCCGCGGGCTCCAGTTCGGTGGCAAGCCGCGTTGTCCGGGCGGCGATCGCCTCCAGTCTGCGGACCATCACAGCTTCCAGCAGCGCTTCCTTGGTCGGGAAGTGGCGGAAGAGCGTGCCGACGCCGACCCCGGCGGCCCGGGCGATCTCCTCGGTCGGTACGCCGACGCCGCGGGTGGTGAACACCTCGGTGGCGACGTCCAGCAGTCTGGCCCGGTTACGGGCCGCGTCCGCCCGCAGCGGGCGCTCCTTGGCACCGCTCATTCCTTCCGCCCTTCCTCGCCGACGGCAGCGCCGCCCTGGACAACCGGAGTGGTCAGTCCGTATCGTTGAAAGCGGACTCGCCAGTCCGATTCTAGCGACGGATTTCACCGGAGGTTGATCATGCCCGGGACGCCGACACCGCGCGAGGTCTTCACGAAGCTGCTCGAAGGCATCGCCGCGGGCCGCTACGCCGAGCTGGCCGGGCTCTACGCCGAGGACGCCGTGGCGGAGATCGTCTTCGAGCCGGTGGGGCCCCGCCGCATCGAGGGGCGGGCCGCGCTCCAGGAGCGGTTCGCGCAGGTCGCCGCGCACAGTCCGCTGGACCTGACTCCGGCGAACGTGGTGGTCCGGGAGACCGGCGACCCGGAGCTGATCGTCGCCGAATGGGACTACCGGGTGCACCACCGGCCGACCGGGCGGACCTTCGAGGCCGCCAACATCCAGGTGCTGAGGGTCCGCGACGGCCTGATCGTCCACACCCGGGACTTCCACGACCACCTGGCCCTCGCCGTGGCCGGCGGGGCCCTCCCGCAACTGGTGGCAGCGCTGGACGGCAAGTGACGCGAGCGCACGGCCGCGGGCCGCGGGCTCCCGAGGCCCCGGCCCCGACCGGTCGTGCAGGGTCGGCGATCGGCGGGCGGCGTGGGTGCGTTCAGCACCTGCGATGCCACCACGCCAACTCCGGGTCCGCCGAAGGCTCGTGATGCGTTCGCCCGAGGAGCGCCACGTCCAGGCGTTCGACCTGCAGCCGGAGTTCGCCGCCAGCCCCCGGCGGAAGCATGAACAGAGCCTCTTCCAGCTTGTCCCGTGCCCAGCCTTCGCCGCAGCACAGGCAGGTGAACTCGGCCTCCCACGGCCTCCACCGGCGCTTGGTGCCGTGGACGCGCACGGACCACACGCTCAGCGCCACCGACACGATGCCCGGAGACAACCGCTCCCGTTCGAGCGTACGGACGGCGGCATTCGCCGCTCCCGACAGGCCTGGAACATCGCGATACCGCACCCAGGGGCTTCCCCGGCCGCGTTCCCGCGACCGGAGTGAAGCCGGTGTTCTACGCGGCACGGCCCCTTCGGCTGCATGTCATGGACGGCATCCTCCCACAGTCCGAGATCGGCCGGACGGAACCCGGTGGCGCTGAGGACGCCCGCCCTGACGGCCGCCTCGGGACGTCCGCGGATTCCTCGACGGCCGTCCTGACGCCGAGCCGCACACTTCCGCAGGCGTACCCGGCGCAGGTGCGACGGCGGGGGAGCGTGCCCTCCGTGGCCTCCTCGCAGGTCCTGGTCCGGGTGGAGTCCGGCACCGGTGTGCCGGCGACCACGCCGCCGGCGGTGGTCGGCGTGATGCCGGACCCGCTCCCGTACGTCCCGGCAGTCCGGACGAACACGGCCGGGACGGGATCAGCAGCCGATTTTCCGTGCCGTCACTGCGGGTCGATCTCGATCGTCTTCTCCTCGGGCTCGGCGACCAGGACGTCGAGAAACACGTCCCGTCGGTCTTCCTCCAGCTCGACGGGGGCGTCCTTCTCGGCGGCGGACTGGCTGCTGCTCGGGCTCTGGGAGTCCAGCGAGTCGCTCTCGGAGTGCGTGAGCGCGTCCCGGTTGGCCAGGGTCGACTTGGTGACGGTCTCACGCAGCCCGACGGTGGTGGCGGGTTCGGCCGTCATGGATGTGGCCGTGGCGTGCTGGACCAGGCCCGGATCCAGCGTGTTCCCCGTGATCAGACCCTGAACGAACTCGAACACGTTCACGAGACCCAGTTCCTTGGCGACCTTGTGCAGACCCTGGGACGTCGTGCTGCTCCACAGCCCGCCCGGACGGGGGTTGAAGGAGACGTCGTAGCCGTAGTCACGCGCCAGGCGCAGCGTCGCCCAGCACACCGTGCACGGTCGTTTGCCGCCGGCCACGGACGACTTCCCCTTGTGGCCCGCCAGGATCGCTGCGTGGAGCAGGTTCTGTTCGGCGTGGGCCTTCAGCTGCGTGCCGGACTGCCCGTTGACCACGATGATGCGACCCGCGTGCTCGTCGTCGGTGATCAGTCTTTTGATCAGGTCGGGATCCTGGCCGGGGGTCTTGCCGTCGACGATCCTGTCGGCGCCCTTCACGGTCATCACCTGGTGCAGCACCGCCAGGATCGTCTTGACGGCCTCGGCCTGCACGGGCTCCATCGTGCAGTCGACCTGGAGCTGGACCAGGCGTCCGATGCCCGCGGCCTCCTCCGATTCGGCGTCGAAGGGATCGGGCAGGTCCTTCGAGGCCAGTGCGATCATGAGGTCGTCGAGCTTGTCGGCTTTGCGAGCCGTCCAGTCGTCGTGCACACCCTTGCCGGTCCAGGTCAGCACCTCGGTGAGGTTGTAGCCCAGCAGCGTCGTGACGGTCGTCCTTTCGTTGGCACTGACGAGGATCCGGCCGTTGACGGCCATGGCCTCGATCTCTGCGGTACCGGTGCCCGGGACGTCCTTGACGGGGCGGCCGACGTGGTTGATCAGTGCCTGCGAGAGGTGGTTGAGCAGCTGCAGGTCCCGCACCGTGGCCTTGGACACCGGGCCGAGGAGCACGCCGGTCTTCTGCCAGGCCCCGGCCCGCGGGGCGGGAGTCCTGAACTCGTCCGAGGCCGCGATCCGCTTCATGGCTTCCTCCACCGCGGCGGCTGTCAGCGGCGGGCGGACACCGGGCGACTCCGTCCTGCCGAGGGGGTACTCGTCCCGGCCGTGGAGCGCGTACGCGGCCAGCCGCCGCAGGATCCGCTCGTCCTCGTCCTCGTCCTGGGAGTTGAGCCGCTCGACCAGGCGCAGCGCCCTCCCCTGGACGTAGTCCCTCACCGGCTTGCCGAGACCGGCGGGAAGGATGTCCGCCAGCGTCAGCACGTCGGACGTCCTGCCCGACGACGTGTCCTCCCCCGGAGGCTCTGTGTCGATCTTCAGGCGCTTCGTGGTCTTCGGCGCCCGGTCATCGGCTTTGCGCTTCATGAGTCCCCCGTTTGCACGAGCCGGATCTGATCCGGCGTCATGTGATCCCCTGATGGCAGCGTGTCAGCAAAACGGCCCCAAGGCGACCCTCGGCGACAGAGCGGGGCCCCGGCATCAAGGCCGTCGGGACCGCTTGATCGTGGGCCGGGTGTGCAGGGTGTGCAGGGTGTGCAGGGTGTGCCGGGTGGGCTCGGTGGCCGATGCACGGGTCCGGCCGTCCTGGATGCCCGGCCGCCGGCGCCGGCGGGAGGGGCGCGGCTGTCCGCTCCCACGTGGCGCCGTCGCCGGCTCTTCGGCCTGCTCCGGTGGGCGGCCCTGTCGCGGATCCTGGAATTTCTTGATCACTGCCACTCGATCGGCCCGTGAGTGCCGGTGCTCAGAGCACGACCGGGCTCCGGCGCTCGACCAGGACGACGTCGCGCCAGCGGCCGTGGTGCCGGCCGATGCGCTCGCGGATTCCGATGCGGCGGAAGCCGGCCCGCTCGTGCAGGGCGAGGCTGGCGGTGTTCTCGGGGAAGATCCCGGACTGGACGGTCCAGATCCCGGCCTGCTCGGTGGAGGCGACCAGAGCGTCCAGGAGAGCGGTGCCGACGTGGCGGCCGCGGGCGTCGGGATGGACGTAGACGGAGTGCTCGACGACGCCGGCATACGCGCAGCGGTCCGAGACCGGTACGACGGCGGCCCAGCCCAGCACCCGGCCCGCCGGGTCGAGGGCGACCAGGCGGTGCTCGTTCAGGCGGGCCGAGTCGAACGCTTCCCAGCTGGGGGCGGTGGTCTCGAACGTCGCGTCGCCACCGTCGATGCCGAGCTGGTAGACCGTCAGGACCTGCTCGGCGTGTTCGGGCAGCATCCCCGTGATCCGGACCTGCCCGGCGGCCGTCATGCCCGGGCCTCGACGCCGAGGTCGGCGAGCAGACCGCGGATCCGGGCCTCGATCCGGTCGCGGATCGGGCGGACCGCGTCGACGCCCTGGCCGGCCGGGTCGTCCAGCTTCCAGTCCAGGTACTGCTTGCCGGGGAAGAACGGGCAGGCGTCCCCGCACCCCATGGTGATCACCACGTCCGAGGCCTGCACCGCCTCCACGGTCAGCACCTTCGGGGTCTCGGCGGAGATGTCGATCCCGACCTCGCCCATGGCCTCGACCACCGCCGGATTCACGGTGTTCGCGGGGGCGGAGCCGGCCGAGCGGACCTCGACGCGGCCCGCGCCGAGGCGGGTGAGGAACGCGGCGGCCATCTGGGACCGGCCGGCGTTGTGCACACAGACGAACAGCACGGACGGGACGGCGGGAGTGCTCACAACGGGTCCTCGTTCTTCGGGAAGGGGAAGGTCGGTGGCGGCGTTCAGCGGCCGGAAACGGCCGGTCGGTGGTCCCCGTGCGGGACGGCGACGTCTTCGCCGGCGGGCGTCGGACGGCCGAACAGCACCGCGACCAGCGCGACGCCGACGGCCAGGCCGACGAGCTGGGCGGCGATGAACGGCAGCACGGAGGCGGGAGCGATCCCGGCGAAGGTGTCGGTGAAGGCCCGCCCGACGGTCACCGCCGGGTTCGCGAAGCTGGTCGAGGAGGTGAACCAGTACGCGGCGCCGATGAACGAGGCGACCGCGACCGGGGCGAAGTGCGCGCGGCCGACGCGGGCCAGGCCGAAGATCAGCAGGATGAGGCCGGCGGTCGCGACGACCTCGCCCAGCCACAGGTGCGGCGACCAGCGGTCATGCGTCGACCAGCGTACGGCGGGCTCGGCGAACATCGCGTCCGCGAGCACCGCCCCGCCGATCGCACCGGCGATCTGGGCCGGGACGTAGGCCGCGACCTCCCGCAGCCCGGGCCCGTCCCCGTCGCGGCGCCCGCTCCACCAGGCGGCCAGGGTCACGGCCGGGTTGAAGTGGGCACCGGAGACGGGGCCGAGCAGGAGGATCAGCACCCCGAGGCCGAACACGGTCGCCAGCGAGTCGGCCAGCAGCTGCACGCCGACGTCCGAGGTGAGCCTGGTGGCCTGGATCCCGGAGCCGACCACGACGGCGACCAGCGCGCCGGTCCCGACGAACTCCACGGCCGCCCGGCGGCCCAGCGGGGCCGTCGCGGTCATCTCGCACCCGCCGGGGCCCGGAGCAGGGACGACAGACGGGCCAGGGCCGCGGGCAGCACCCAGTAGTAGACCCAGGTCCCGCGGCGCTCGGAGCCGACCAGGCCGGCCTCGCGCAGCACCTTCAGGTGGTGGGAGATCGTCGGCTGGGACACGTCGAACGGGCCGGTCAGGTCGCAGACGCACGCCTCGCCGCCCTCGTGCGAGGCGATCAGCGACAGCAGCCGCAACCGCACCGGGTCCGACAGGGCCTTGAACATCTTCGCCAGGTCGACGGCGGCCGCTTCACCCAGCGGCTCGCGGACCATCGGCGAGCAGCACGCGGCTGCCTCGTCCTGGCCGAGCACCGGCAGTTCCAGATTCGACATGCATCTATGTTGACAGTCATCTATGTGGGTGGCAAGGTCGGCCATATCGACAACCGTCGAATCAAGGATCGGATCGGGGAGACCGCCATGTCCCGCGTTCAGCTCGCCCTTCGCGTCGCCGACCTCGAAGGCTCCGTCGCCTTCTACTCCAAGCTCTTCGGCACCGAGCCCGCCAAGCGCCGGCCCGGCTACGCGAACTTCGCCGTCACCGAGCCCCCGCTCAAGCTGGTCCTGATCGAGGGCCGGGCCGGCGAGGACACCCGCCTCGACCACCTCGGCGTCGAGGTCGCCACCACCGAGCAGGTCACCGCCGCCACCACCCGCCTCAAGGACGCCGGCCTGGCCACCTTCGAGGAGAACGACACCTCCTGCTGCTACGCCCTCCAGGACAAGGTCTGGGTCCACGGCCCCGGCAGGGAGCCCTGGGAGGTCTACGTCGTCAAGGCCGACGCCGCCCAGCTCGGCAAGAACACCACCGCCGGAGGTGACCCCTGTTGCACCAGCGCCGACCAGGCCTCCGAACCCGCCACCGCGGCGGCCGGATGCGCCTGCGGCAGCTGAACCCGGGGCGTTCCGGATGCGGCCCCTGGGCGCACCGCGCATACGCCAGCTCCGCTCCGCACCGCACCGCGCATGCGGTGTGTCGCACGTGCGTGGGAGGGGCGGGCCGGGGCCGGCGGGCGGAGACTCGGAGCATGGAACCGCGTTACGAGGGCGATGCCGTCCTGCACACCGCCGACGGGGAGTACGGCTGCACGGCCTCCCTGCGGGTGTGGACCAACATGTCCGGGGCACGGACCGGGCCGCCCGGCGTGGACGAAGGCCCGAGCGGGTGGGGCGGGACTCTGCGCCTGGGCAGTCCCGTCGATGCCGAGGCCGCCAGGCTCGTGTGGGGCCCGAAGGCCGTCCTTGTCGGAGACCGGTCCGGCCCCGTGACGGTGACCGGCCGGAACGGCGCCGCCCTGACGGTGAAGGGCAGCGGTGCCCCGCCGTTCTGACCATCCCGAGCGCTCCCCCTCCCGCCTGCGCGCGCGGGCTCCCTGCACGTCGGGGTTCGGCACGTCGGGGTTCGGCGCGGATGCGTATCGCGTTGCGGATTTCACCGGCCTGCCGCGCGTAGCCGGGGCCGTTCCTGTCCGGCGTGCTCCGGGTGCACGGAGGGGGTGCGGGACCGGAATTGTTCGATTGGATTTCTGAAAGATTCTCCCGGCTGCGCCGCGGCTGCGATGATCAAGTTGGTGAACCTGCTGGGAGGGGCAAGCGGTCCGCGTTTTCAGAAGTTCGATTCGATGATCTGATCCAGGTCGGCGCGGGTCTTCATGAATTCGAGGTACTTGGTGTCGTCCTCTGTGAACATCCCTGGCCCGCCGCCCATGCAAGCCCTGACCATTTCTTCTGCGGCCTGGTCGTGGTCGCCTGATTCGAAGGCGATCCGGCCCAATCGTAGATGGATGTACGGATTGCCGATCCTGCCGGGGCATTGAACGGCATTGTGGAAGCACATGCAGGCTTTTTCGTGGGCGCCGAGGCCGTTCGGTTTCCTGCTGTGGAACACAACGCCTGACTACGACTCGCCCAATGCATCAAGGACCCCGTTGAGCATGTCCTCTGCATAGCGTGTGAGGTCGTGGGTGTCGCCCTGCAGTTCGCGGCGGGCGGCGAGGACGGCTTCGAGCGTGGTGCGGGCAGCCTCCAGGTCACCCAGATCTCGCAGAACACAGGCCAGGAGATGCCAGGTGTTGAGGGTTCGGGGATGGCGGTCACCGAACTGCTCGCGCTCGATGGCGAGAGTGGATTCGAATTCGGCGCGGGCGGCATCCAGATGACCCTGGTCGTACATGACGCAGCACAGTGATTCCCGGGTGTTGAGGGTGTCGGAGTGGGTGTCGCCGTGTTCGTGGCGCTGCACGGCGAGAACGGCTTCGAACTCGGCGCGGGCAGTTTCCAGGTCACCCTGTTCCTGTACGGCCAAGGCCAGATCATGGCGAATGGTGAGGGTGTTCCTGTGGGTGTTGCCGTGCTGGTCCCGTTCGATCGCGAGGACGGCTTCGAGTTCGGTGCGGGCGGCGTCCAGGTGGCCCTGGTCCTGGAGGACGAGGGCGAGGTGGTGGCGGGTGTTGAGGGTGTCGGGGTGGGTGTCGCCGTGCTGGTCGCGGCGTGCGTGCAGGACGGCTTCGAGTTCGGTGCGGGCTGCGTCCAGGTGGCCCTGGTCCTGGAGGACGCGGGCCAGGGCGTGGCGGGTGTTGAGGGTGTCGGGGTGGGTGTCGCCGTGCTGGTCGCGGCGTGCGTGCAGGACGGCTTCGAATTCGGTGCGGGCTGCGTCCAGGTGGCCCTGCGTCTGTAGGACCCAGCCCAGGGCGTGGCGGGTGTTGAGGGTGTCGGGGTGGGTGTCGCCGTGCTGGTCGCGGCGTGCGTGCAGGACGGCTTCGAATTCGGTGCGGGCTGCGTCCAGGTGGCCCTGCATCTGTAGGACCCAGCCCAGGGCGTGGCGGGTGTTGAGGGTGTCGGGGTGGGTGTCGCCGAGTTTTTCGCGGCGGGCGTTCAGGACGGCTTCGAATTGGGTGCGGGCGGCGTCCAGGTGGCCCTGGTCCCGGAGGACGAGGGCGAGGCCGTGGCGGGTGGCAAGGGTGTTCTTGTGGGTGTCGCCGAGTTTTTCGCGGCGGGCGTGCAGGACGGCTTCGAATTGGGTGCGGGCGGCGTCCAGGTGGCCCTGGTCCTGGAGGACGAGGGCGAGGCAGTGGCGGGTGGTGAGGGTGTCGGGGTGGGTGTCGCCGAGTTTTTCGCGGCGGGCGTGCAGGACGGCTTCGAGTTCGGTGCGGGCGGCGTCCAGGTGGCCCTGGTCCCGGAGGACGAGGGCGAGGTTGTGGCGGGTGGTGAGGGTGTTCCTGTGGGTGTTGCCGTGCTGGTCCCGTTCGATCGCGAGGACGGCTTCGAATTGGGTGCGGGCTGCGTCCAGGTGGCCCTGGTCCTGGAGGACGAGGGCGAGGCAGTGGCGGGTGGTGAGGGTGTCGGGGTGGGTGTCGCCGAGTTTTTCGCGGCGGGCGTGCAGGACGGCTTCGAATTGGGTGCGGGCGGCGTCCAGGTGGCCCTGGTCCCGGAGGACGAGGGCGAGGTTGTGGCGGGTGATGAGGGTGTTCCTGTGGGTGTCGCCGTGCTGGTCCCGTTCGATCGCGAGGACGGCTTCGAATTGGGTGCGGGCGGCGTCCAGGTGGCCTTGGTCCTGGAGGACGCGGGCGAGGTTGTGACGGGTGGTGAGGGTGTTCTTGTGGGTGTCGCCGAGTTTTTCGCGGCGGGCGTGCAGGACGGCTTCGAATTGGGTGCGGGCTGCGTCCAGGTGGCCCTGGTCCTGGAGGACGCGGGCGAGGTTGTGACGGGTGGTGAGGGTGTTCTTGTGGGTGTCGCCGAGTTTTTCGCGGCGGGCGTTCAGGACGGCTTCGAATTGGGTGCGGGCGGCGTCCAGGTGGCCCTGGTCCTGGAGGACGAGGGCGAGGCAGTGGCGGGTGATGAGGGTGTCGGGGTGGGTGTCGCCGTGCTGGTCGCGGTGGGCGGCGAGGACGGCTTCGAATTCGGTGCGGGCTGCGTCCAGGTGGCCCTGGTCCTGGAGGACGCGGGCGAGGTTGTGACGGGTGCTGAGGGTGTTCCTGTGGGTGTCGCCGTGCTGGTCGCGGTGGGCGGCGAGGACGGCTTCGAATTCGGTGCGGGCTGCGTCCAGGTGGCCCTGGCCCTGGAGGACGCGGGCGAGGTTGTGGCGGGTGTTGAGGGTGTTCCTGTGGGTTTCGCCGTGCTGGTCCCGTGTGATCGTGAGAACGTCTTCGAGCTCGGCGCGGGCAGTTTCCAGGTCACCTTGTGCCTGCAGGACCCAGGCCAGGGATTGTCGGGTGGCGAGGAATTCGGGGTGGGTGCCGCCGAGCTGGTCCCGTGCGATCGCGAGGGCGTCTTCGAGCTCGGTGCGGGCGGCGTCCAGGTGGCCTTGGTCGTGGAAGACCCAGGCCAGGTCCTGACGGGCGATGATGTTCGTCAGGTGCCGGCCACCAGGCTGGTCCCGTGCGATCGTGAGGACGGCTTGGTATTCGGCCTCGGCGGCGTCGAGATGGCCCTGGCTGTAAATGACTCGGGCAAGGGCGTGGCGGACGGCGACAGTATCGGGGTGGCTCTCGCCCTGCTGGCTGCGTTCAAGGGCCAGGACGGCTTCGAACTCGCTGCGGGCGCCGTCCAGGTCGCCCTGGTCGTGGAGGATCCAGCCCAGGGCGTGGCGTGTGGAGAGCGTGGCGGGGTGGGTGTCCCCCAGCTTTTCGCGGCGGGCGTGCAGGACGGCTTCGAACTCCGTGCGGGCAGGGCTCAGCTGACCCTGCACGTAGAGGCCCCAGGCGAGTTCGTGGCGGGTGTTGAGGGTGTCGGTGTGGGCGTCGCCGAGTTGGTCGCGGCGGGCGGCGAGGACGGCTCCGAACTCCGCGCGGGCGGCATCCAGGTCGCCCTGGTCCTGGAGGACGCGGGCGAGTTCGTGGCGGGTGTCGAGGGTGTCGGTGTGGGTGTCGCCGAGTTGGTCGCGGCGGGCGGCGAGGACGGCTCCGAACTCCGCGCGGGCGGCATCCAGGTCGCCCTGGTCGTACAGGACGCCGGCGAGTTCGTGGCGGGTGGAGAGCGTGCTCAGGTGGGTTTTGCCGAACTGGTTGTCCTGGACGGCCAGGATGGCTTCGAGTTCGGTACGGGCCTGGGTGTGAAGGCCGGCGGCGTGCAGGTAGCAGCAGGTCAGTACGGCGGCCTCGGCGAGATCCGCAGGCGCGGGATCGCCTGGGCGCTGGGCCGCGTGGTGGAAGGCGCCGAGAACGTGGGGGGCGAGGGTCCGCCATGCAACCCATGTTGCGGGGTCTTCCGGCTTTCCCGCGCTGTCGTCCAGGGCGGTGGCGTTCAGGATCGCCGAAGCGGCGGCGTGGGCTCCGGGGGTGCGGGAGGTGTCCCGTACAAGGGGGTGCATGCGCAGGAGGGGCAGGGCATCCGGGGCCGTTTCGGGGATGTCGATCAGGCCGAGGGAGTCGAGGGCGGTCAGGTGCTGCCACAGGGTCGGCCCGTCCAGGGAAGCGAGCCGGCCGGCGCCGACGAGGCGTTGCGGGGCGAGGAGGAGGGTGTAGGGGAGGTCGGCGTCGGCGAAGGCGGCGATCAGTTCGAGCAGGGCACGGATGTGGGTGTGGCCGCGGCGCTCAAGGAGTTCGACGGACATGGCCCAGGTCCGTGCGAGGACCTGCTCGGGGTCGAGGCTTGCGGGACTGTCCTGCCATGCCTGCTGGTAGCTGGGGTAGGTGTCGGGGATACCGGGACTACGCCAGGCGCGAGGTATCTCGTTGGTTTTGGCGAGGTAGGTGCCGGCCAGATACAGGGCGATCGGCAGGCCGCCGAGGCGTTCGGCGAGCGCCCGGGCCTGCTCCTTGGTGCCGGCGCTCCGGCCGGCATGGTCGAGCAGGATTTGCGCTGCGTCGTCGAGTCCGTCGTCGGTCAGCGGGTGCAGCCGTTGCAGGTGAGCACCTGGTCCCCATGTGGCCTGGGCGCTGTCACGGGTGGTGACCAGTACTGCACCGGATCCTGCCCCGGGCCGAACCCAGCCGGTCCCCGCAGCCAACACACCCGGTCCGTTCAGCAGTTCAGGGTCATCGGCGTTGTCCACCACCAGCAGCCATCGCTCGCCGAAACCGCCCAACCGGGTCCACAGGGTATCGGCTGCATCACCTGCATCCAAAGCCTCCGGAGCGACGCCGGCCTGGTTGCCGACGGCGCGCAGACCGGCTTCGAGGACGGGGCCGCTGCGGGCATCGACCCACCACACCCGCCAGCCGGCAGTGGTGCAGCGGGCGGCGATCTCCAGGGCGAGGGAGGTTTTCCCGCAGCCGCCCATGCCGGCCAGCACGGCCAGCCTGCCCCCACTCGGGGCAAGTAACCCGTTTTCCATGAGCTCCAGCAGCCCGTCCCGGCCACGCAGCGGCCGGGACGGGTCACGTAGACCCAGCGGCGGGATCACTGACACCCGTAGATCAGCGGCAGGTTTGCCGCCGAGCTGGGAATGGGGCCGGCCCTCGGGACCATGGCCGCTTGCGTAGGCATCGGCGCCGGACAGGCCGTCAGCAGCGTGCCCGGGCAGGCCGGCAGAGGAGGAGGAACGGAAAAGGGCGAGGAGCTTCTCCAGGTCCTGGTCCCGGCCGGTGAAGCCGGCAGGAACCGGAGAAGGGGGCGGGACCAGCGGCGGAGTCGGGCCCGCGGGGACACTCTCGGTCGCCGGGCCGGCAACCCCGTCGAACGCCTGGATCAGCTTGACGAGAGCCGCGTGCGACGACTTCCATTCCCGCACATCGGTCCGCTCTTTCCAGAGCACGCCACCGGTCTTCGCATCATGAATCCTGCACGCATCCACGAACGCACTGACGAACTTCCAGTCCGGAACACGGAGAACACCGGCACGGCCCTCCAGCGCCTCACTGATCCCGCTCGTACTGAGCCGGGACACCTTCGCCCCGGGGAGTTTCGCGGCATCCACCAACTCGGAACCACGGGGACTGCCCGCATCGGCCCGCAACTCCTTCAACCGGCGCACGAAGTCCCGCAATGCCTGCTGCGCCTGTGGGCTGTGTCCCGCCATCGCGGCCCCCTGCCTGTCCGTCCCCTGCACCGCCGGCCCGTGCGCGAGTCCCGCGCGGCAGACCGGGGCGTCCTCCCCTGGCCCACGGACCTGGGGCCTGGAGGCAGTTCCGACGTTGGGGCCTCGTGGGCGGCACCGGTGGCCTGGCGTGCGGTCCGCAGCTGTCCGTGCCGGTCCGTGATCGTCCGCCGGACCGGTCTTTCACCTTAGTGGTCACCTGAGCGGACGGGGGCGGATTCCGGGATGGTCCAGGTGCATCCGCAGATCGTCCCGGGGCGTTTCCCGGCGGGGATCGTGGTGGTCAGGCCGGCCGGCTGACCCGTGTTCACCACGACCCGCAGGGGGAGGACCTGATGTCCCGCAAGTACACCCGCATCGGCGTCTGCACTTCCACCGCAGAGATCGACACGACAGTCAGGGAGCAGTGGTGGGAGCAGCCGGTGAGTCGGCACCGCGGTCCTGGCGTTGGTGCGGCGCGGCGGGCCTGGCCTCGACCGTGATGCCCGGGGTGTTCCTGCAGGCGGCGCGCCTTGCCGCCTGGCAGATGGAGCACCCGGTGATCGTCCCCGGTGGCGACTCGCCCGGCGGAGGCCCCGCCGCTTCCCTGCCGCACGGCTGGATCGGCGCCACGGTCCTGGTCGCCGTACAGCTGCTCGCCGTGGCTGCCGCACGGGTACCGCGCCGCTCCCGCCGGGCTGCGACGACGTGGGATCTCCCGTACCCGATCAGTGCGTGCCGCCGACCGGGGCACCCGATGCCGCGGGCAGGCCGGCCGCCACCTGCTGCCAGGCCGGGTCGAGCGCGACGGCGGTCAGCTGCTCCGTGTCGAGCACGGGTGCGTCCCGGGCCGGGCCCGGATCCGGGCCCGAATCCCGGGCCCAGGGCCGGGTCTTGCCCCGGATCCGGGCCTGCTCCGGTCCGGTTGCCCGGTCGGGCCGTCGGAGGGCGGTACTACAGTGACGCCATGTCACACGACCCCTCTGTCGCCCTGGACGCGTGGTCCCCATCAAAGCCCCGGACGTCCGGGGAGGGCGACTGGAACCGGCAGCTGGCCGACGCCTTCGCCGTTCTGCTCGGCCGCCCCCTGCGGGAGTACGATCCCGACGCGGTCTACGCCGCCTGCGTCGGCGGCAATCTGCTGTACGAGACCGGCTTCCGGCGGGATGCCCTCTGGGTGAGCCCGGCCGCTCTGAGCGGCGCCGAACCGGTCGTCTGGGACTGCTGCCTGTTCGACGAGTCCGACCGGACCCCGGTCTTCGACGCGAGCGGATCGCTCTTCGAGTTCCTGCCGCCCGAGGGCGCGGGTGCGGCGCTTCCCCGGGACTTCGCCGCCGCCCTCGACGCCGTCGGCTCCGGGCGGAGGCTCGTCCTGGGCGCCGATCTCGCTCCGCTGGTGGCGCGGTACGGCGTCGATCTCGCGGCCCCCGCCCTGGCCGGGACGTGGAGCGTGTACTTCCCCCGGCTCGCCTCCGACGGCACCCTCCTCGACGCCCTGCGAGCCGCCCTCGACACCGGCCACGGACCCGAGGACCTGGTGCCCTTCACGACGCAGCCCGACGAGGAGTGGGAGGAGGCGCTGGCCGCCATCGGTCACACCGGACTCCGCACCCACATCGGGTACTTCTGCACCGACGGCGACGAGGGACTGATGCCGCTCTCCGGCGATGCCATGGCGGGCGGCCCGAAGGGCGCGGGGTGTGAACCGGTCGCGGGCTGGGAGGACGGGTACGGCCAGTTCGATCTCACGGTCGTCCGGCTGGGCGACCGGGCCGGTGGCGGGCGGTGACCTGTCGAAGCCCGGGGGATCCGGCGGGATCGCCTGCCGCGCCGTCCGCGCACCGGTCGGCACGGCCGTGCGAGAGCGGCACCTGAAAGCCGCTCCTGAAAAGCGGCCCGGCGACTGCCGGTCTTGACGTCGAAGCCCGCAGACACGGACTCGGGCTCGGGCCCGGTGTGGTCCACAGCGCCGTCGCCGTCGGTGTCCACGGCCGGACGGAGGTGCTTCCACCGGGTCTCGAACGCGGCGTGGAGCAGGTCCTCCCGCTCGGTGGGGAGTCCGAGCTGCCGTCAGAGGTTGCGGACCACGGCCCGGAGACCGGCACATCGGCGGCGGCCGGTGGCGGTGTCCGTGCCGTCGGGGGTGCGCCGAGCAGGTGAATCGGGGCGGGCAGGGCTGCAGGGCGGCCTCGGGCGGACGGCGGCGGGGGAGGATCTGCCGCAACGTGCGCTGTCGCGCTGCCGCGCTGTCGCGTGGGGAAGGGCGGACCTGGATGGACTTCGACCGGGAATTCGACCGGGAAGGTGCCGAGGAGGGGCCGGGGCTGCGGGCCGCTTCGCGGTGGGGGACGGCGGTGCTGGTGGCGGCCGCGGTGGTGGCGCTGGTCATCGCGCTGTGCGTGCTGCTGCGGGCGGCGCTGCTGCCCCTGCTGATCGCGATGCTGATCACCGCGCTGGTGGAGCCGATCAGCCGGCGGCTGACGGTGCGCGGGCTGCCGCGGGCCGCCGCGGCGGCGGCCGGGTGCCTGGTGCTGGTCGCGGTGGTGGGGGCCGCGCTGTGGGTGGTGGTGCGGCTGATCTCGGACGCGGCGTCAGGGCTGACCGCCTCGTTGCAGGAGGCCGCGGACCGGGCGTCCGGGACGGATCCGCTGGCGCAGGCGGTCCGGGGGGCCGCGAGCGGGGTGGGGCAGCTCGGGGAGAGCCTGGGCGCGGGGATCGTGTCGGGCGTGCTGAGCGGGGTGGGTCTGGCCGCGCAGGTGCTGGCGTGCGGGGTGTTGACGCTGGCGCTGGCGTTCTTCCTGCTGCGGGACCGTCCGCTGCTGGTGGCGGGTCTGCGGCGGGCGGCGCCTGCGGGGCAGGGGGAGCGGGCGGTCGCGGTGGCCCGGACCGGGTACGGCGCGATGTCCGGTTTCATGCGCGGGACGACGATCATCGCGGGGATCGACGCGGTGTTCATCGCGGTGGGCCTGACGATCCTCGGGGTGCCGCACGCGCTGGGTCTGGGCGCGCTGGTGTTCGTCGGTGCGTACGTGCCGTACGCGGGCGCGTTCCTGTCGGGGCTGACCGCGGTGGTGGTGGCGTTCGCGGACGGGGGCCTGGCGGAGGCGCTGTGGGCGTTCGTGATCGTGCTGGCCGTGCAGGCCGTGGAGGGGGCGGTGCTGCAGCCGGCGGTCCAGAGCCGGACGGTGCGGCTGCACCCGGCGGTGGTGCTGCTGGCCATCGTGGCGGGTGCCTCGCTCGGCGGGCTGCTCGGCACCCTGCTCGCCGTCCCGCTCACCGCCGCCGCGGTCGGCATCGTGCACCAGGTGCGGCAGTGGTGAGCAGCGCGCGGACGGGCAGCGGGCCGACGGGCAGCGGTCGGTGGACGGCGCGGATCGGGAGGATGCCCGCCGTGCCGAGGACGACCGGGACCTCGGACAAGCCCGTCGTTGCCGTTCGGCCCGCCGTCCGGCCCCGGACTCCCGTCGGCCGTGCCCACGCGTGGCCGGGCGGCCCCCACGGCACGCCGTGGCCCTTCCCGACTGCCCTTCCCGGCTGCGCGTCCCGGTTGCGCTTCCGGGGCCGGTGAACGCCACGGCGTGCGGGGCGGGAATCCCTCGTCCGGCGTGTCGGCCGATGCCCGTCGTGACGGGGCCGCGGACACGGGCGGGTTCACGGGCCTGGACCGTCCGGGGGCACCGGCGGCGTGGCGGGTCGACCTGCCCCGGAGCCCGTGATGTGTCATGGGGCGATGAACGGGAATCGTCACAGCGGGTGGCTGCGCCGTATCGCCCGGCGACGTGATGCCCGGCGGCGCGGCCGACGGCGGCAGTCCGGAGCGGGCGGCCCTGCGGTCGGCGGCCAGACGCAGTGGCTCGGTCTGCTGATCGTCAGCCTGCCGGGTCTGGCCGCGCTGGGCGCGCTGCTGTTCACCTGGATGCAGGTGGGACAGGCGAGCAAGGAGCTCAGGATCGCCGAGCAGGGACAGATCACCACCCGGTTCACCGCCGCGATCACCAATCTGGGCGCGGAATCGCTGGACGTGCGCCTGGGGGGAATCTACGCGCTGGAGCGCATCATGCAGGACTCCTCGCGTGACCGTTCCACCGTCGTGTCCGTGCTGTCCGCGTACGTGCGCCTGCACGCCGGCATCCCGGTGAGCGGTACGGAGCCGGCCCCGGAGCCTCCGACGGGATACTCGGCCCCCACCGACATCCAGGCCGTGATGAACGTGCTGGCCCACCGTGCGCCCGGCCCCGACACGGGGCCGGGAATCGATCTCGGCCACGCCGATCTGCGCGGTCTGAAGTATGCGATCACCGATGAGAACATCTACTTCCGCGGAGCCGGCTTCCGGGAGGCCGACCTTCGGGGATCGGAGCTGTCGAACGCGGACTTCCGCGAGGCGGACCTCTCGGGCGCGGACCTCCGCGCCACGCAGATGGCCGGCGCGAACCTCACGAAGGCCTTCCTGCTCGATGCGAACCTCTCCGGTGCGGGCCTGACCGAGGCGGACCTGACCGACGCGTCCATCTGTGTGATGTTCGAAGGCCAGAGCACATCCGAGTGTGCCGATCTGACCGGCGCGGTCCTCGAACTCGCGAAACTGCCCGGGGCGTTCCTGCCCCAGGTGAAACTGGCGGGCGCGTACCTCGCGGGCGCGGACCTCCGGGGCGCGGACCTGACGGGTGCCGACCTCCAGAACGCGGATCTCACCGCTGCGGATCTCACCGACGCCAAGCTGGACGGCATCAGACTGGACGGTGCCAAGCTGGACGGCGTCAAACTGGGCGGCGTCGAACTGGACGAGGTCAGCGGACAGCCGTCCCCGTCCGGCTGAACGGCCCCGCGGGACCGCACCCGGGCCCCTTCCCGAAGGCGGGGTCCGGCCCGAGGCCCGGGCGAGCCGGCCGGCGTCGGGTGCGGGCTGCGCGGATGATCACGTGTCCTCTACCCTGACGGGGCTTCGACCTTTTCGAGCCGGGGGTGGGGATCCGCATGGCAGCGAGCACGACCGGCGGCGCACCGTCGGGGGCATGGCGGCGAGTGCCTGCCGTGCTGGTCCTGATCGGCGTTCCGCTCGCCCTCGTCGGAGGCCTCGCCTCCTGCGTCGCCTCGGAGACGGGCCACCTGCCGGGTGACTCGATGGAGCGCGTCTGGGACACCCCGTACGACCGGACCGCCGCCGGGTACGGCAACGCGGCCTGGGCCCTCGGCGACACCGTCGTCCGCAGCCGCTTCGACGCCGTCACCGCTTTCGACGCCGGGACGGGCGAGCGCCGCTGGGAGTACGCCGTGCCCGGCCGGGCCGAGATCTGCGCCACCGGCAACGCCGCCGACTCCGTCGTGCTGGTCGGCCTCACGGAGGGCAAGGGCTGTGCCACCGTCGCCGCGATCGACCTGGAGGACGGCCGTGAGCTGTGGCGCACCGGCCGCAGGCCGGGCTCCGCCGCGCCGAAGGACGGCTCCGGCTCCGACACCGTCGCCGCGGGGGCCGGTCTCGCCGTGGTCCTTGACGAGGACGAGCGCCGTGACGAGGAACCGGCGGAGGGCGCACGGCCCGTGATCCCCGGTGACCAGGCGCTGCGCGCCTTCGACCTGCGGACCGGCGCCCCGCGCTGGAAGGCCGCCGTGCCGGAGGGCTGCCTCCCGCGCCGGGTCGCCGTCGCACCGCAGCAGGTGCTCGCCGTCCTCGGGTGCGGCACCGAGGCGAAGCTGGCCGCCTTCGACCCGGCCGACGGCAGGGAACGGTGGACCGTCCCGCTGGACGCCCGGCGACCCGTGGCCGCGGATTCCTTCACGTCCTTCCTGTCCGCCGAACCGACCGTGCTGAAGGTCCAGGAGCCGGTCGGGCACGGCGTGCACGCCTACTTCGCCTTCGGGCAGGACGGCCGCCGCCAGGGGAAGATCGACGTCACCGGCGACGAAGCGGCCGTCGCCGACGGGAAGCTCTTCGCCGCCGGTCACGGCGTTGTCGCCTACGACCTGGTGAGCGGGGACGAGGTGTGGAGCTCGGATTCCCTCGGCACCTGGCGGGGTGTCACGGGGATGCACGCGGGAGGAGGCCGCGTGACGGTCTTCACCCGTTCCCGGAAGGGCCTCGACGAGCTGTACGTCTACGACTCCGCCACGGGCGGGACGGTGGACGAGCGCACCTTCTCCCGCGACACCGACGACGGCAACGCCGAGCTCGCGGGCCTGTTCCGGCACGACGACCTGCTCATAGCCGTCCGCTGGGGCGACGGATCCCGGCGGCCCTTCTCGGCCTACCGGACCTGGTGACGGCGGGAGAAGGACCACCCGCTCCGCCGCGGCCCGGACCGAGGCAGGGCTACCGTTCGTGGACGGGCAGCCCGTCCGGGCCGCGGACCTCGATGCGCAGGCCGAACCCGTCGCGCAGCGCCGCCGCCTGCCCGGGGGTGGCCAGCAGGTAGTGGTCGTCGGCGCAGGCGCCCCTGCCGGGGACGCGGTGGAAGACCCGGGGGTCGCCGCCGCCCGGGACGAGGTCGCAGATGCCCTCCCGAACGGCGCCCAGGTCGAGGTAGTCGTCGGACTCCTGCTCGATCCACCAGGACTTCGGCTCGCCGTTGACCTTGAAGCCGAGAGTCCGGGGCGAGCCGATCGCACCGGCCAGCCCCACGTCGGTGACGGTCACCGCACCTCCGGTCATCCGCTCCGCGTCCTCGAGGATGCCGGTGTAGGCGTCCTCCGCGAAGTCGACGTCCTCGCCGTGGACCTGCAGGGCCACGTCGCACACCTCGAACACCCCGGCCAGCTCCTCGCTGCGCCGGTCCGCTCGGGGCTCGCCCCAGTCGGCGGTGCACGCGACCGCCTCGTCCGCCTTCCGGCGGGTGATCATGCCGAGCTCGTGCAGCCGGACGGCCAGGCGCTGATAGGTGTTCATCCCCGTGTTCTCGACCACACGCGGGATTCTGACACACCGTCACGACAGCGCCGCCACGACAGTGCGGGCGGCTCACCGGGCGAGCCCGCCCAACTCGCCGAACTCGCCGAACTTGCTCAACTCGGAGCGCTGGTGTGTCGGGGCCGAGGAAGGCGGAGTCCGGACAGGACCCGCGGCTGACCGAGGAGTTCACCGTCAGGCTGCGCGTCCCGGGATCCGACGGCTCCCGTGCAACGGGCCGGCAGCCTTTGGTCTTCTGCTTGTCGTACCGGTGCTGGAGGATCCACGTCATGACACAGGAACAGGCGAACGGGGCATCACCGGTCGACGCGGCCGGCACCTACCTTGAGGAGCTCGGTGAGCGGCTGGCGGCCGACGGCTGCCGCGTGACCGCGGCCACCTGGCGTGACCACCGTGTGGTGTTCGGCGGCCGGTCGGACCGCAAGGCGCGATGGTTCGGCACCAAGACCGAGATCTTCGTCCTCGCCGCAGCCGTCCCCGAGATCGACACGGCCTTGCTGGCCGAGTTCACGGGATGGGCGATGGAGCGTGCCAGGAGCATCCGCAGCGGTCTGCCCGGCGCCCGCAACGCGGCGACGGTCCTGCCGGCCCTGGTCAGCGGCAGCGTCCAGCCGTCCGCGACCCAGTGGGCGGCGGCGGACGCCCGCCTCATGGGAACCACCCTGCTCGGACGGCCGATCACGGTGGAGACGGCGGTACCCGGGACTGCCCGGGTCACCATGTACCGGGGCGGGGTCGCGTGGGGCGGGATGTTCACGGGGCACGTCCTGGAGAAAGCGTCACTGTACTTCCCGTGAGCGGCTTCCCGTGAGCGCTCCGACGCGTCCCGCTGCTCCTCCCCGGGCCCGTGGAAGAGCGCGGTCGCTTCGCCGGTCCTCTCCAGGGTGTGGGAGGCGCGGCCGGGGCCGCCCCGCGGTCAGGGCGCGGCAGGGTGCAGCGGGCCGGGGGTGAGGTGGAGGGTGTCGTCGGCGTGTGCCGCCACGAGGTTCAGGTCGTGGGTGACGAGGACGACGGCGAGGCCCCGGGCGGTCCGCAGGTCTCGGAGGAGGGCCATGATGCCGTCGGCGGTGGCCGCGTCGAGGGCGGAGGTGATCTCGTCGCACAGCAGGACGGCCGGGTCGGCGGCCAGGGCCCGTGCGATGGAGACGCGCTGGCGTTGTCCGCCGGAGAGTTCGCCCGGGTGGCGGGTGGCGAAGTCGGGGGGCAGGCCGACGGCGGTGAGGAGTCGGGCCACGCGGTCGGGGCGCTGCTGCGGGGGCGTGGTGGTGTGGAGCTGGAGCGGGCGGGTGAGGGTGGCGCCGACGGTGCGGGCGGGGTTGAGCGCGCCGAGGGGGTTCTGCGGGACGAGCTGGATGCGGCGCAGTTGTTCGCGGGTGCGCGTGTGGTGGGTGCCGGTGAGCGGTCGGCCGTGGAGGGTGAGGGTGCCGGTGGTGGCGGGGTGGAGGCCGGCGAGGGCGCGCAGCAGGGTGGTCTTGCCGGAGCCGGACGGGCCGGTGACGGCGTGGACGCGGCCCGGCTGCAGGGTCAGGGTGGTGTCGGCGAGCAGCGGGGTGCCGTCGGGGAGGGTGATGCTGAGGCCGGTGACCCGGGCGGTGGCCGTGCTGGTGTTCACAGGGGGGTCTCCGGGGTGGGCCGGGCGGGTGCGAGGGCGTCGGCGGCGAGGTTGACGCTGACGGCGAGCAGGCCGATGGCCAGGCAGGGCGCTGCGACGGACCAGGGGTTGAGCATGATGCCGGGGGCGTTCTCGCGGATCATCAGGGCCCAGTCGGCTTCGGGGGGTTGGGGGCCGAGTTGGAGGAAGGCCGCGACGGAGACGACGTAGACGCCTTCGACGAAGCGCAGGCCGAACAGGGCGAGCAGGGTGGAGCGGAGGTTGGGCAGTACCTCGCGGACCATCAGGTGCCACAGGTGTTCGCCGCCGGCCGTGGCCGTCTCGACGTAGCCGGTGGCGGCGGCTCGGACGGCGAGGTCCGCCTGCTGGTGCGCGCCGCGATGGCGGTCGCCACCCTCGCGGGCATCGCCGGCGCCGTCGGCATGGTCCTGATCGGCCAGGCGGCGACCCTCCTCGGTCAGGACGCCGCCATCGCCGACCGGGCCCAGGGCATGCTCGCCGCTCTCGCCCCCGGCCTCGTCCCGTGCCTGTGGTTCCAGGCGATCCGGCAGTTCACCGTCGGCATGCGCCGCCCCCAGGCGCTCCTGCAGATCACCCTCGCCTCCGTCGCCGTCAACGCCGCCCTCGACTGGGCCTTCATCCACGGCACCTTCGGCCTGCCCCGGCTCGGCCTCACCGGCATCGGCGTCGCCACCAGCAGCGTCCACCTGCTCTCCTTCCTCGCCCTGTACGCCTCCACCCGGCGCGACCACCTGCTCGCGCCGCTGCTCGATCCCGCGTTCTGGAAGGCCGACCCGGCGACGGTGCGCCGCCTGCTGGGCCTCGGCACCCCGATCGCCGCCACCTACGGCTCGGAGGCCGGGTTCTTCTCCGTCACCGCGCTGCTCGCCGGCAGCTTCGGCGCTGCGGCCCTCGCCGCCCACACCGCGGTCAACCAGCTGATCTACATCGTCTTCCAGGTGGCCGTCGGACTCTCCCACGCCGCGTCCATCAACGTCAGCCGCGAGCTCGCCCTCGGGGACTTCGGTGCCGCACGGCGCATCAAGAACACCGCGCTGGCCTGCGGTGCCGCCGTGATGACGGTCGTCGGCGCCGTCTACCTCGTCCTGCCCGGCGTCGTCCTGCGCCCGTACTTCGACCCGGACGCGGCCGCCGACCAGCAGGGCCTCGCCATCGCCACCGGCCTGCTCGCCGTCGTCGCCGTCCTGCAGTTCTTCGACTGCGCCCAGAACATCGGCGTCGGCCTGCTCCGCGGTCTCGACGACACCAGGAGCGGCTTCCGCATCACCCTCATCGGCTACTGGGCCGTCGGCCTGCCCGCCTCCTGGCTCCTCGCCCACCCCCTCGGAGGCGAGACCCGGGGCCTGTGGGTCGGCCTGCTCATCGGCCTCGCCACCACCGCGGTCCTCCTCCTGCGCCGCTACAACCGTGCCCTCACCGGCAAGGCCCTGGCCGCCACCGAGCCGGCCGCGGCACCGGCCTGACGACCGGTACGGCGTTTCTCCCCAAGGGCAGGGTCGGGTCCGCCTGCCTCAAGTACCGTGGCTTCCCATGATCGAATCCGAGATCGAGATCGGCGAAGATGTGGTCCGCGACCTGCTGAGGGAGCAGCATCCGGATCTGGCCGAGCTGCCCATCCGCGAGGTGGCGGGCGGCTGGGGCAACCAGATGTGGCGCCTCGGGGACGAGTTGGCCGTCCGGATGCAGCGGATGGACAAGCTCCCCGATCCGCAGCTCAAGGAGCGCCGCTGGCTGCCGGTGCTGGCCCCGCGCCTGCCGCTCCCGATCCCGATTCCGGTACGGAGCGGTGCACCGTCCGAGCGCTTCCCCAAGGTCTGGACCGTCATGACATGGGTCGAAGGCACGCCGCTGGACCACGGCTCGATCACCCGCGGGGACCACGCGGCCGACGTCCTGGCGGCCTTCCTGAAGGCGCTGCACGTGGAGGCGCCCGCCGAGGCGCCGGACGCCTCGGACCGCGGCGGCCGTCCCGGGGAGTGCACGGACGGCTTCGAGCACTTCCTGCGGGCCGTGGACCTCGGGCGCTTCGCCGAGGGCGACATCCGGGCCGTGTGGGACGACGCGGTCGCGGCTCCCGGGTGGGAGGGCCCGCGGGTGTGGGTGCACGGGGACCTGCACCCCGCGAACGTCGTCGTCGCGGACGGCACACTGGCGGGCGTCGTCGACTTCGGCGACGTCTTCGCCGGCGACCCGGCGTGGGACCTTGCGGCCGCCTGGCTGCTGCTCCCTGCGGGCGGCGCCTCACGGTTCTTCGACAGCTACGCGCAGGCGGACGAGGCGGCGATCCGGCGGGCGCGCGGGCTGGCCGCGATGAAGAGCCTGTTCCTGATGTTGATGGGCCGGAACGGGGACCACGGCCTGCCCGGCGGCAAGCCGAACTGGGGGCCCGCAGGCCGGTCGGCACTTGATCGTGTCCTGAAGGGCTTGCCCGACCGGTGAGCGGCGCCCGCACCCCGCCGTACGGGGGCGCGTGAGTCATGATCCGGACCGTTTGCGCCGCGGGCGCCCGCGCCGCGGCATGGTGCTTCGGCACCTTCCCCGTGACGTCCCGCCCGCAGCCGTGACGCTCACACATCGGCGGTGCACGCTGTGCGGTCGGCTTAACTCCCCGTACCCACCGGGTGTGACGACCCGGTAATCCGGTCTTCCTACGGTGATGATCGTGGGAACTCCCCACCGCCTGCCGTGCCGCGCCCCGCGTGCGCACCGGGAGGCGAGGACTGCGATCCCGGGGGAGGGGAGTCTCGGTGACGACGCCAGGCTCGAAGGCGGACAGCGTGCGGACGGTCTGCTCGTACTGCGGCGTCGGCTGCGGCATCGTGCTGGAGATCGGCCGGGACGCCGTCACCGGGCGGCGCACCGCGAAGAAGACCTCCGGGGACAAGCAGCATCCGACGAACTTCGGGCGGCTGTGCACCAAGGGCTCCACCAGTGCCGACATGATGGCCGCCCCGGGGCGGGCCTCCAGGGCGCTGATCCGTGCCGAGCGCGGCGCCGAGCCGGTCGAGGCGGACGTGGACGCGGCGATCACCGCGGTCGCCGGGCGGCTGCGCGCGATCCTCGACGAGCACGGCCCGGACGCGCTCTCCTTCTACGTCTCCGGGCAGATGTCGCTGGAGGCGCAGTACCTCGCGAACAAGCTGTCCAAGGGTTTCGTGCGGACGAACCAGATCGAGTCCAACTCCCGTCTGTGCATGGCCTCCGCGGGTTCCGGCTACAAGCTGTCGCTGGGCGCGGACGGCCCGCCCGGCTCGTACCGGGACTTCGACCGGGCCGACGCGTTCTTCGTGATCGGCGCCAACATGGCGGACTGCCACCCGATCCTGTTCCTGCGGATGATGGACCGCATCAAGTCGGCCGGGGCGAAGCTCATCGTCGTCGACCCGCGGCGCAACGCCACCGCCGACAAGGCCGACCTCTTCCTCCAGATCAGGCCCGGCACCGACCTCGCCCTGCTGAACGGCCTGTTGCACCTGCTGGTTGCCGACGGTCACACCGACGAGGCGTTCATCGCGGAGTTCACCGACGGCTGGCAGGAGATGCCCTCCTTCCTGGCGGACTACCCGCCGGAGAAGGTCGCCGAGATCACCGGCATCCCGGAGGCGGACATCCGGCAGGCCGCGCGGTGGATCGGCGAGGCCGGCGAGTGGATGAGCTGCTGGACGATGGGGCTGAACCAGTCGACCCACGGCACCTGGAACACCAACGCCCTGGTCAACCTGCACCTCGCCACCGGCGCCATCTGCCGCCCCGGCTCGGGCCCGTTCTCGCTGACCGGCCAGCCCAACGCCATGGGCGGCCGCGAGATGGGTTACATGGGCCCCGGCCTGCCGGGCCAGCGCTCCGTCCTGGTGGATGCGGAGCGGGCCTTCGTCGAGGACCTGTGGGGCGTCGAAGCGGGCACCCTGCGGACCGAGGTGGGCCGCGGCACGGTCGAGATGTTCGAGCAGATGGCCGCGGGCGACATCAAGGCCTGCTGGATCATCTGCACCAACCCGGTCGCCTCCGTCGCCAACCGCAGGACCGTCATCGCCGGTCTGGAGGCCGCCGAACTCGTCATCACCCAGGACGTGTTCGCCGAGACCGAGACCAGCGCGTACGCGGACGTGGTGCTTCCGGCGACGCTGTGGGCGGAGTCCGACGGCGTGATGGTCAACTCGGAGCGCAACCTCACCCTCGTGCAGGGGGTCGTGGACCCGCCCGGGCAGGCGCTGCCGGACTGGCAGTTGATCGCCCGCATCGCCTGCGAGATGGGCTTCGCCGACGCGTTCACCTACGCGAGCTCCGAGGACGTCTTCGAGGAGCTCAAGCGGGCCTGGAACCCGAAGACCGGCTGGGACCTGCGCGGTGTCAGCTACGGGCGGCTGCGGGAGACGCCGGTGCAGTGGCCGGCCCCGTCCGCGGACGGGGACGACCGCAACCCGATCCGCTACCTCAACGACGGCGTCAGCCAGACCCTGCTGGAGCGCGAGGACGGCACCCGGCCCCGACTGGTCTTCCCCACCGCGTCCGGCCGGGCGCAGTTCTTTCCCCGCCCGCACCTGCCCGCCGCCGAACTCCCCGACGACGACTACCCGTTCGTCCTGAACACCGGCCGGCTCCAGCACCAGTGGCACACCCTCACCAAGACCGGCAAGGTCGCCAAGCTCAACAGGCTCAACCCCGGCCCGTTCGTCGAGCTCCACCCGGAGGACGCGGCCGCGCTGGACGCCGAGGACGGCGACCACATCGAGGTCGCCTCCCGCCGCGGCCGGGCCGTGCTGCCCGCCGTCGTCACCGACCGGGTCCGCCCCGGCAACTGCTTCGCACCGTTCCACTGGAACGACCTCTTCGGCGAGTACCTCAGCATCAACGCCGTCACCAACGACGCCGTCGACCCGATCTCCTTCCAGCCGGAGTTCAAGGCCTGCGCCGTGTCGATGCGCGTGGTGCCCGCCCCCGCACCCAAGGAGACCGCCCCCGTGCCGGCCACCACCGACCCCGCCGTCCCGGCCCGGAAGCAGCCGCAGAACCTGCCCGCCCTGCCGCAGGCCGCCGCGGTCCCCGCCCCGGCCACGGCCGGCGGCGTGCCCGGTGCCGTGTCCGGTGCCGTCCCCGCCCTCGCGGCACTGTTCGGCATCACCGACCTCACCCCGCCGGCCCTCGCCGAACCCGAGCGCCGGTTCCTCTCCGGATACCTCTCCGGCGTCGCCCTGGCACCACCCGGCGGCGTCCCGGTGCTGCCCGCGAACGCCCCCTTCGCCCCCGGGACGGCGCTGTGGGTCGACGGCGTACTGGCCGGCATGTTCTCCCGCACAACCGTCCCCGTCACGCACGCACCCGTCACGCACGCACCCGGGACGGCCGCCCCCGCCACGCACGTCTCCCCGGGCCCGGCCTCCGGTCCCGGCGGCGCCGTGCCCGCCGCCGCCCCGGCCCGCGAACTGCTCGTCCTGTGGGCCTCGCAGACCGGCAACGCCGAGGACTTCGCCGCCACCGCGGCCGCCCGCCTGACCGAGGCCGGCCGCACCCCGACCCTGCTCGCCATGGCCGACGCCACCCCCCGACAGCTCACCGCCGGCACCGACCTGCTGATCGTCACCAGCACGTTCGGCGACGGCGACGCCCCGGACAACGGCGCCGACTTCTGGCAGGCCCTCGCCGCCGACGGTACGTCCCGGCTGGAGGGCGCGCGGTACTCCGTCCTGGCGTTCGGCGACTCCAACTACGACGACTTCTGCGGCCACGGCCGCCGCCTGGACGAGCGCCTCGCCGAGCTCGGCGCGACCCGTCTGCACCCGCGCACCGACTGCGAACCCGACGACGACGAGCCCGCCGCGCAGTGGCTCGACCAGGTCACCGCGGCCTTCACCGCCATCCTCGAACCGCAGCCCGCCCCCGCCCCGGCCGCCACGGCGAACGCGGAGGCCGCCGCCGCACCGGTGCCGCCCGCCGCGCCCGCGGCCGTCGTGGCTCCGTCTGCCACCACGGCCCCCGCGACACGGCCCACCGCACCGGCCGGCTACTCGAAGACATCCCCCTTCCCGACCCTCCTGATCGGCAACCGCGTCCTCAGCCTGCCCGGATCGCAGAAGGAGGTACGGCAGTTCGCCTTCGACACCCGCGGCGGCGAACTCGCCTACGAGGCGGGCGACGCCCTCGGCGTCCGGCCCGCCAACGGCTCCGCACTCGTCGCCGAATGGCTCGCCCTCACCGGCCTCGACCCCGACCAGGACGTCACCCTGCCCGGCGACGGCGACGTCCCCCTCGGCGAGGCCCTGCGCACCCGCCTCGACATCGCCCGCATCACCCCCGACCTGCTCAGGTTCGTCGCCGACCGCACCGGCGACCGCGACCTCAAGCGACTGCTGCGCCCCGACAACAAGGGGGAGCTGGCGAAGTGGAGCTGGGGCCGGCAGGCCGCCGACGTCATCGGCGCCTTCCCCGTCCGGGCCTCCGCCGCCGAATGGGCCCCGGTGCTCAAGCGCCTCCAGCCCCGCCTGTACTCCATCTCCTCCAGCCCGCTCGCGCACCCGAGCGAGGTGCGCCTCACCGTGTCCGTCGTCCGCTACACCAACGACCTCGGCCGCGACCGCAAGGGCGTCTGCTCCACCTACCTCGCGGACAGTGCCGACGACGGCCCGGTGCCGGTGTTCGTCCAGCCCTCCCCGCACTTCCGCCCGCCCGCCGCCTCCGCCACCCCGATGATCATGGTGGGTCCGGGTACCGGCGTCGCGCCGTTCATCGGCTTCCTGGAGGACCGGCAGGCCCGCGGCCACACCGGCCCCAACTGGCTGTTCTTCGGCGAGCAGCGCGAGGCCACCGACTTCTACTACCGCGAGGAACTGGAGGCCTACCGGGCCTCCGGCCACCTGGACCGCCTCGACGTCGCCTTCTCCCGGGACCAGCGCAACAAGGTCTACGTCCAGGACCGCATGCGCGAGCACGGCCCGCGGCTGTGGCGCTGGCTCCAGGACGGCGCGCACTTCTACGTCTGCGGCGACGCCGGCCGCATGGCCAAGGACGTAGACCAGGCCCTGCGCGAGATCGCCGCCGCCCACGGCGGCATGGACGAGGACACGGCCGCCGCGTACGTCCGCCGGCTCGCGAGCGACAAGCGCTACGTCCGCGACGTCTACTGATCCGTCCCGCACCCCGGACCCCGCACCCGGACCCCGGACCCCGGCTTCACCGGCGCCGACCGCGTCGAGGCGAACCACCACTGCGCCACCGGCCACGCCGGGGTGCCCGGCTGCTGAATATGCAGGTCAACCATCCGGGACGAGCCACTAGAATCGTCCGACAGTACGTCAGGTTCGTGGTCGAGTCCCGGGGGAAAAGTGGATCCTGAGCTCATCGTGCTCGCCGGCAGCGCCGCGAGCGCCGTCGTCACCGCCCTGTCCACCGAGCTGTGGCAGCAGGCCCGTGACGGCCTGGCCGGGCTGTGGCGGCGCTCCCAGCCCGAGCGGGCCGAGGCGGTGGCGGCCGAGGCGGACGCGACCCGCTCCGACCTCGCCGACGCGCAGGCCTGCGGCGACACCGCCGCCGAGGACGAACTGCGTGCCGAGTGGCAGGGCAGGATCCGTCGGCTGCTCGCCGCGGACCCGCAGGCAGCGGCAGGTCTGCGCGCCCTGGTCGACGAGCTCGCCCCGCACCTGCCGCAGGCCGCGCCCGGCACGGTCACCCAGAGCGCGCAGGCTTCCGGCAGCGCCCGCATCTACCAGGCGGGGCAGTCGATCCACGTCACCGAGCGGCCCGTGCCGTGACGGGCGGGGACCGGATGTCCGGACGGGCCGACGGCCACGGCCGGGTCTACCAGGCGGCCGGTGACCTCCACATCACCGAGCATCACCACCCCGCGCCCGACCGGTCCGGCCCGGACTCCGTACGCCGGCCCGCCGTCGGCCGCACCCCGCTCGTCCTGCGCGACCGCACCGAGCTGATGGGCCGGCTGGAGGCGGCCGTCGCCCCCGGCCAGGCCGGTACCGTGCACGTCCTGCACGGGCTCGGCGGCGCCGGCAAGACCGCCGTCGCCCACACCCTCTTCCGGCGCGCCGCCGAGAACGCCGGCCGCCTCTGCCTCTGGGTGAACGCCTCCGACGCGGCAGGTCTGCGCTCCGGCATGCTCGCCGTCGCCGCCGACCGGGGTGCCCAGGAGGGCGAGCTCGTCGCCGCCCGCAGCGGCCTGCGGGCCGGTGCCGACCTCGCCTGGGACCACCTCGACCGCTCCGACCGCCCCTGGCTGCTCGTCCTCGACAACGCGGACGACCCCGCGGTGCTCCAGGACGGCGGCTGGCTGCGCGGCAGCCCGTCCGGCGTGGTGCTCGTCACCACCCGTCAGGCGGCCACCCGCTGGTGGCCGGAGGCAGAGCTGCTGCACGTCGGCGTCCTGCCCCGGCAGGACGCCGCCCGAGTGCTGCACGACCTCGCCCCGGAGACCGGCTCCGTGGCGGAGGCCGAACGGATCGCCGACCGGCTCGGACGGCTGCCGCTCGCCCTGACCCTCGCCGGCAGCTTCCTCGCGAACCAGGTGCTCGACCCCTGGACCATGGCCGACTACGACCGCAGCCTCGACGACGGGCACGGGCTCACGGCCCTCCACGACGACGCCGACCCGGACATCCGCGACGACCGCCTGCTGCTCGGCACCACCTGGCAGCTCTCCCTCGACGCGCTCGCCGCACGGGGACTCCCGGAAGCCGCCACCCTGCTGCAACTGCTCGCCTGCTGGGGGCCCGACCCGCTGCCGGTCCAACTCCTGACCGGCCCGGCGCCCGTGCCCGGACTCCCCCGTGCACGCGTCGAGCCCGCCCTGCGCGGCCTGCTCGACCACTCCCTCACCGACCTCGGCCGGGACGGCATCCGCTGCCTGCGCACCCACGGGATCGTGCTCGACAGCGTCGCCCGCCGCACCCCGTCCGACCGGCGCGACGGCCTGCTCGCCGCCGCGGTCGCCCGTCTCGACGGGGCCGTCCCGCCGCAGCCCACCCGCGGCCCGCACGACCCGAACCTCGGGCTGCTCGCCCCGCACTGCACCGCGCTGCTACGGCACGCCACCACGCCCGCCGTGACCGCCGCCGCCCTCACCGTCGCGGTGCGACTCGCCACCGCCCTGCACCGCACCGGCGAGTACCTCACCGCCCACGAACTCGCCCGCACCTGCGCGGACCTCGCCGAACCCCGCCTCGGCGCCGAACACGAAGCCGTCCTCGCCGCCCGCACCCGCGAAGGACGCTCGCTGTTCCGGCTCGGCCGCTTCACCCCCGCCGTGGCCCTGCACCGCCGGGTGCTCGGCATCCGCGAACGACTCCTCGGGCCGGACCACCCGGACACCCTGGAGAGCATCCACGCCCTGCAGTTCGGCCTCCATCAACTCGACGGGCACCACGAGGAGGCGCACGCCCTGCTCGCCCGCGCCGCCGAAGGACGCGAACGCGTTCTCGGCCCGGGCCACCTGCTCACCCTGCGCACCCGGGCCGACCGGCTGGAGTACCTCGAAGGGGACGAGCTGCGCCGGGAGGCCGACCGCGACCTGCCCGCCGACTGCCTCCGCCACCTGGGCGCCGACCACGCGGTGACGGTGGTCGGCCGGCACAACCACGCCTACGCCCTCTGGCGACTCGGCGACCGGGCCGAGGAGGCCGACCGGCTCGCCGCGGCCGTCCTCGCCGACTACCTGCGGCTGTACGGAACGCGCTACCCGGTCACCGTCTCCGCCCAACTGCTCCACGCCCGGACACGCGCGGCCGCGGGCCACCTGCCGGAGGCCGTCGATCTGATGGCCGACGTGGTCACCGGCCGCGAGGAGACCCTGGGCCCGGACCATCCCTACACCGTCCGCACCCGGGAGATCCTCGCCGAGCTCCGCGCCGACCTCGACGGCCGCACCACTCCCTGACCCGCCGCCGACCGCCCGCACCGGAGAGGCGGTCACCGGCCTCTGCCCCGGCACCGCGCCCCGGCTCGTCCTGGTCCGCCCAGGCTCGTCCGGTGGGGCCTACTCGCGGGCGAGCATGGCCTGGGCCTCGGTCTCCAGGTCGATGTACGGCTCTCCGCTGACGTCGACGGCGACGCGGTGCAGGGTGCCGCCGGTGAACGCCCAGGGCGCGGTGCCGGGGTAGAGGCCGGTGACCGCCTCGCCGGTGTCGCGGCCGACGGACAGGCCCTCCCCGGCCAGGGTGAAGCGGCCCGGCTGGGTCTTGATCCGGCCTTCGCCGACCTTCCGGTCGCCGTGGTAGAGGCTCAGGATTCCGGTGGCGACGCCGGGGGTGATCTCTCCGTCCTTCTCGAACGCGGCGGCGAGGATCAGCTGTTCGCCGGTGGGGAGGTCGTGGTCGGCGGAGACCAGCTGGTGGTCGGTCCCGAGGAAGTTGTAGACGTAGTGCAGGCGGTTGCCCTTGACGAACAGGGTGTGGCCGCCGAACCGGCCGCCGTGGGCGAGCAGTACGCCCGAGGCGCCGGAGCCGGGAACGTCCACGAGGGCGCCGATCGCGTAGGAACGGTTGCGGATGTTCACCGCGACGGCCTCGGGGACCTCGGAGCCGCCGGGCCGGTACACGTAGCGGCTGCGCGGCGGGGTGAGCTGCGGTCGCGGTGTGGAGAGGATCTCCAGGGCGGAGCGGTCGTCCAGCGGGAGGGCCCGGTTGACGCCGGCCTCGTAGAACCACAGGCCGATCAGCTCGGCGAGCCTGCCGGGCTCCTGCGCGGCGAGGTCGTGCAGCTCGGAGCGGTCCTCGTCCGTGTGGTACAGCTCCCAGGTGTCCTGGCCGTAGGCGCCCCAGCCGCTGATCGCCGGATGCGTGGTGACGGCCTTCCACCCCTGGTGCCAGATGCCGCGGGTGCCGAGCATCGAGTAGAACTGCGTGGTGCGGGCCGACGGCAGCGCCGGCGAGTCGAAGGAGTACCGCATGCTGACCCCCTGCAGCGGCACCTGCACATGGCCGCGGACGGCATCCGGCATCTCGATGCCGATGCAGTCCAGCACGGTCGGCATGATGTCCACCGCATGGTGGTACTGCGTGCGGACCTCACCGCGGGAGGCGATCCCCGCCGGCCAGGAGATGATGCACGGGTCGCAGGTGCCGCCGTTGAACGAGTACCGCTTCCACATCTTGAACGGCGTGTTGAAGGCCATCGCCCAGCCGTTCGGGTAGTGGCCGTACGTCTCGACGCCGCCGATCTTGTCGATCATCGCCATGTTCTCGTCGATGTCGTCGGCGACGTTGTTGAAGAACTTGTTCTCGTTGACCGAGCCGTTCGGCCCGCCCTCACCGGACGCGCCGTTGTCGGACACCACCACGAACATCGTGTTGTCGAGCTGGCCGGTGTCCTCCAGGTAGGCGAGCAGCCGGCCGATCTGGTCGTCGCAGTGCGACAGGAACCCGGCGTACGCCTCGGCCATCCGCGCGAACAGCCGCCGCTCGTCCGCGCCCAGCTCCTCCCAGGGCCGGGTGAAGTCCAGCGCGGGGAACGGCTCCCCGCCCGGCCCCGTCCGGGTCTCCGGCGTCCCGATCGGGTTCAGCGGCGGCAGCTCGGTGTTCTCCGGGACGAGCCCCGAACTCTTCTGACGGGCCAGGATCTCCTCCCGCATCGCCTCGTACCCGCCGTCGAACCGGCCCCGGTAGCGGTCGATCCACTCCTTCGGCGCCTGGTGCGGGGCGTGTGCGCAGCCCGGCGCGTAGTAGAGGAAGACCGGCCGCTCAGGGGCGATGGCCTTGACGTCGTCGAAGTACTGGATCGCCCTGTCGGTGATGTCGGTGCCGAAGTGGTAGCCCTCCTCGGGGGTGGCCGGCTGCTCGACCGGGTGGTTGTCGTGGACGAGGTCCGGGTACCACTGGCTGCTCTCCGCGCCGAGGAAGCCGTAGAACCGTTCGAAGCCCCGGCCCAGCGGCCAGCTGCGCCGGGTGGAGGCGAGGTTCATCTCGTCCTCCGGGCACAGGTGCCACTTGCCGGTGATCGCGGTGCTGTAGCCGCGCTCGACGAGGACCTCGGCGAGGGTCGCGCATTCGGGCGGGATGTGGCTGTTGGCGTTCGGGAAGCCGATCGCGGCCTCGCTGATGCAGGCCATGCCGTTGGTGGTGTGGTTGCGGCCGGTCAGCAGCGCGGAGCGGGTCGGGGAGCAGAGCGCGGTGGTGTGCCACTGCGAGTAGCGCAGGCCCCGTTCGGCGAGCCGGTCGATGTTCGGGGTCTCGATCGGCCCGCCGTAGCAGCTCATCGCACCGAAACCGACGTCGTCCAGCACGATGTACACCACGTTCGGCGCCCCCTCGGGCGCCCTCGGCTGCTCGTACACGGACCAGTCCGGCACCGAGTCCCGGACGTCCAGGTTCACCACACCGCGAAACACCCCAGCCACCGCAGACCGCCTTCCGGGTTCGGCCCGCTCCACCGTGCCGGGCACAGGCCACCGGTGCCCATCCTCAGGGCACCGGCCACCGTCCGCAGCCCGTGGCGACCGCGCGGGTGGGGCGGCATCAGCGGATCACGCAGCGGAACCCGAGGTGGCAGGTTGCGGTGTCCTCGCTCTGCCCCTGCCGGGCCGCCGGCCGGTAGCGCAGGCAGTAGTTCGGCGCGCACAGGTGCGAGCCGCCCTTGACCACCCGCCGGGGGAACCGCTCCGCGGGCGGGGCGTCGGAGCCGGTCGGGATCGGGGACGGGGCCGGGTCCGGGGCCGGGTGCGGTGCCGGTGCCGGGGCGTCGACGCGGGGGTTGTGCGGCGCGCAGCAGGCACCGGGCGCAGCGCCGGGACGGCGGGTGGTGTAGTGGTCGGCGGTCCACTCCCAGACGTTGCCGGCCATGTCGTGCAGGCCGTATCCGTTGGGCGGGTAGGAGCCGACGGGGGTGGTGCCGGGGCCCGGGTCGCTCCTTCCGGCCGCCAGGTACTCCCAGGGGAACCGGCCGTGCCAGGTGTTCGCCATCCGGCGCCCCCTGGGCGCGAACTCGTCGCCCCAGGGGAAGACGGCCCCGGCGAGGCCGCCGCGGGCGGCGAACTCCCACTCCGCCTCCGTCGGCAGGTCCTTGCCGGCCCACTCGGCGTAGGCACGGGCGTCCTCGTGGGCGACCTGGGTGACCGGATGCCGCTCGCGCCCGTCCAGGGTGCTGCCCACGCCCTGCGGGTGGCGCCACGACGCGCCGGGGGTGTAGCTCCACCACCGGCGCCAGTCGTCCAGGTCGACCGGACCGCGGGTGCCGTGGAAGACCAGTGCCCCCGGCACGAGGCCGGCCGGGTCCGCGTCCGGGTAGTCGGCCGGACCGACCGGGCGTTCCGCGACGGTGACGTAGCCGGTCGCCTTCACGAAGCGGCGGAACGCCGCCACGGTGACGGGATGCTCGTCCATCCAGAACCCGTCGACGGACACCGGGTGCACCGGTTGCTCCTCCGGATAGAAGTCCTCGGAGCCCATCAGGAAGGAACCGCCCGGGATCCGTACCATCCCCCGGGCCGGCACCGGGAGCGGGCGCTGCGCAGTGGTCGTCACGAAACCGACGGTGCACCACCCGCCACGGGACCGGCCCGACGACACGCCCGGGTGAACATGCCGATCGGCGGCCGGCACCGGCGACGTGCGGTGGGCATCAAGCGATGGGCGTCAAGCGGTGGGCATCAAGCTGTCGGCCTCCCGCGCAAGGCTGTGCGCCGCGGGCCGGTGGGGGTCGTCGGTCGTGGGTGGCCGGCGATTCGGCCCGGGCCCCCGCCGCGCCTGCCGGAACGCTGACCGGCAGTCAGGGATCCGGGTGCCGGGCCCGGTTGACAGGGGGCGGGGGTAGCGTGGCCGTCCAGGGACGACCCAGGAGGAACGTATGGTCCAGCTGCTTCGGGTGCAGAATTTCAACGTTTCCAGCGACGGAGTCGGCGCGGGTGAGGACCAGAGCTTCGAGAGGCCGTTCGGCCATGTCGATCCCGGCAAGCTGTTCGCCTGGGCCGGTGCGACGGCGAGCTGGCCGATGCGCACGGACCCCGGGGGCAGCCGGGGCCTGGACGACTACCTCACCAGGGACTACGCCCGGAACATCGGCGCGGAGATCATGGGGCGCAACAAGTTCGGTCCGCAGCGCGGGCCCTGGCAGGATCACGAGTGGCGCGGCTGGTGGGGCGACGAGCCGCCGTTCCGGACCCCGGTGTTCGTCATGACGCACCACGCGCGTCCCTCCTTCACGCTCTCCGACACCACGTTCCACTTCGTGGACGGCGACCCGGCGGCCGTCCTGGAGCAAGCCCGGGAGGCGGCGCAGGGCAAGGACGTCCGACTCGGCGGCGGGGTCACCACCGTCCGGGAGTTCCTGGACGCCGATCTCGTGGACACTCTGCACGTGGCCGTCTCCCCGGTGAAACTGGGCTCCGGACTGCGGCTCTGGGAGTCGCCCGACGAACTGCTCGACCGGTTCCACCTGGACGTCGTGCCCAGCGCGAGCGGCGTCACGCACCACCTGTTCTGGCGGAGGTGAACGGGCCGCACCGGCAGGGGACGCCCGGCTCGGCAGGGAACGCGGCCGGTACGGAGCCCGCCCGCTTCACGCAGGCCGTCCGGTTCACGAAGGCCGGACGGCCTCCGGCCGGAGGGTGAGCGTCCGGCGGAGTTCGCGTTCGAGCACCTTCTCATCGAGCCGAGGAAGGCCGTGCTCACCGGGATGCCTGGTACCCGGGCACGGCCGGCGGCAGGCAGGTCCGCCCCCTCCGGCAGGAGGGCGACGCTGCTCGCCGACGGTGGTGCCCGACCGGGCGGGCCGGCAGGAAGGCGGCGTGCACCGTCGCAGCCCGTGAGCTCCGACGGCCGCCCCGACCCGGAGCCGGAACGCACACCGAAAGGGTCCGGCCGGTCACGCGCCGGGGAGGGGCCGGTGCCCCCACGGCCGTTCGAGTGCGGGCAGGAAGGACGCCCCGGTCCACGGGCGGGCCCGCCGGTACGGCGGCAGCGGTTACGTCGGGTGACCTGGGGGGCCTGTCTCGTTCGCCTGCGTCCCGATGTGGTGGGATGTGCGGTCACGGGCCGATGGTCACTGACGGGGGTATGGCGTGCTGAGGAGCGGACGACTGCTCGCACTGGACGAGAACGCGGCGCAGCTCACCGCCGCGGGCCTGATCCGGCTGGGCGTGGAGGAACAACTGGACAAGACGGCGGGAACCCCGGCCTGGCTGGGACGGATGCGGGCGGCCTCGTTCGCCGACGCGTGGCTGGCCTTCGGCGACCCGCCCGGGCCGGGCCTGCGGGTGCCGGCCGGACCGGTCCTGCAGTCGGTCGTCCACCAGGCCGCGGAACTGCTCCTGCAGACCCGCGGAGGGGACGGCGCGGCCGTCCTCGACTGCCTGGGCCGGCAGTCGGCCCAGGCCCGCGAGCAGGCCCACCGAACGGGTGCGGCGCACCCGGCCGAGCCCACCGCGCTCACCATGGTCTGGCACGGCGTCCACGTCGTCACCGCGGACCGCCGGCACACCCCGCCGGACACGAGGGTCCACGGCCGGCACATCGACGAGCGGTACGAGGCGTACGTCCGCGAGCGGCACCGCCGCCAGGACACCCTCGCGCTGGTGCTGTCCTGCGCCCGGATCGCCGCCACCGCCCTGGTGGAGCTCAGCGACGGGGATCCGGCCCGGGCGGCCGGGCGGCTGGAGGAACACGCGGCCTGCTACATGCCGCGGGGCGGCCCGGCCCCGATGTGGGTACCGGGTCGGTTCGGGCCGCCGTCCGACTGAACCGCCGCGCCGACACCCCGGATGCCTCGGCAGACGGTCGCCCGACCAGCCCGGGCCCGGCCCCGCCTCCGGTACCGCCGCCGTCCGGCCGGCCACCGGCCCTGAGGTGCCGCCTCTGCCCGTCGGGCCTTCGGTCGTGAAGGAGGCCTCGGGCCGTGCGCGGATGCTCGGCGCGAAGTGGAAGCGGCAGCCTCCGGAGGCCGACTCGTCGTGGACATCGCACAGGGTCGGCGGGTCAAGCCGAGGGGGCGAGTCCGCTGTTGACGATGCGGACCCAGAGCCTGTGGTGCCACTCGTTGGCGTCCGGGGCGGGCTCGGTGGTCAGAACCGGGTTCGGGCCGGTCTCGACGAGGTGCAGGAGGGTCCAGGCGACGCCGTAGCAGTCGTCGGGGCCGAAGCAGGTGACGAGCGCCTGGGCCTCCTCGCCGGTGACGGGCTTGGCGATGGCTTCGAGCTGCTCGACCCGCCGGTCGATGTCCTCCTCGTCGGCGTCCCAGTCGGGGAGGGGGCCGTCGGCTACGAAGGCCTGCACTTCTGGTCTCATCCGTGAATGATCGACCGCTGAGGCCGGCCGGGGCAAGGCGCTCCCCTGGTCACGCGGTGGTGGGTTGCCGGGTGAGATCGAGTGGGAGCCGGGCGGCACGGCCTCCGGGCGGCCTGGACGACCCGGCCCGGCTCCAGGCCACTGACCACCTGTACACGTCGTCCTGCAGACATGGCAGGGCGGCAGCCGAGGCGGCGGCGCCCGCACCTGGCCTGTCCGGTGTGCCCCGGTTTGCTGGGAAAGTCCTGCCTGTTTGCCCGGGTGTCGGGGCTCTGCGGTCGGACCTGGGACGGTGACCCGGCTCATCGAAGTTTGACCGCTGCTCAGTGATCTCCGACAGGCGATCTTGACTGACGCGAGGTTTCTGCCACTTGATCGTGACCGGTGACGGGCCGTCAGTGGCCCTGGGTCGTTGTTTCGACTGTTTTGGCGCGCACGCGCAGCAGGTGGTGCATGTCGGAGAGGCGACCCCAGCCAGGGCTGTTCATGTTCTTGATGCCGGAGCGGATCTTGTCGAGGGCTGACAGGCCGCGTTCGTCGTCGCGCAGGGCGAGTCCGGCGGCGGCTTCGAGCCTGGCGTCGAAGTACGGGTCCGCCAAGTGGGCGGCGAAAACGGCGCGCAGTTCCGGGGTGTCGAGGGCGGATGTGGCGAGCTTGCCGAGCGCGTTCGTCCGGATCGTCGGCGTGGAGTCGTCGGTCAAGTGCATCAGGGCCGCGAGGGCTTCCTCGTGCTTGGCGGTATTGGTGTGGAGGAACGTGGAGACGCCCGCCCGGACGCGCGGGTCGGTGTGGCGGGCGTGGGCCAGGATCGCCGCGACCGTGTCGGAGGAGGAATAGGAGGAGTAGGCGGCGATGGCGGTGGCGAGGGTGCGCGGGTCCTGCTCGCTGTCCAGCAGCGGGCGCAGGAAGTCCTCCGCCTCGCGGGCGAAGGGGAGTTCGGCGTCGTTCTCCTGTTCCACGTCGAAGCTGAACGCGATTGCCAGGTACCCCATCGTGTCGAGGCCGAAGCGCCTGCGGTCGAGGTCGGATGCGTCCTGGGCGGCTTCGAGGGCCCAGTCGAAGGTCTCCCGGCTGGTCCGGCGCCCCAGGTGGAAGACCGAGGTGAACCAGTCGTCGTGGTCGGGGTCGGCATGTACCAGGGCGCGGGCCATCAGCTCGTCCGGCGAGCGGTGGATGCCCAGTTCGGCTTCCAGAGCGGTGATGACCGCCCGGTGTGCGGGCGGCGGCTCGCTCGCGGCCCCCACCCCGGACGCGAGGGCTTCCTGTGCGATGCGCAGCGCCCGCCGGTGCGGGCTGTCGCTGCTCAGCGGGTCGCGGCTGCGGGACAGCAGGGCTTGCAGCACCCAGTACCGGCCGTTCTCCGCTGCCCATGTCACGGGGTCCACGCCGTCGTCCCAGGGGCGGGTCACGTCCACGTCCCAGACGACCAGATAGTCTACGACCCTCTGGCGTCCGGCCCTCGCGGCAGCGGCCAGCAGGGCGACGGCATCATCGCCGGCCAGGTCGTCCGCGGTGGCGTCATACAGGAGTTCGAGCGTCGCGTCGTCGTCTTCGAGTTCGACAGCAGCCAACAGCAAGGGCAGGTTCACCGGCCGATTGTGCCTGCATGCGGGACAGTGGTGCGAGCGAAATTTCGACAAGCCCCAGCGCTGTCCACGGCTTCCGTGGAGTGGGTTGCCAGTCCCCGAAACAGTCAAGGTCGCGTGGCAATCGGTCAAGATCACATGCCACCTGCCACCTGCCACCGATCTCACCGAAGTTCGACCGGCGTTTCGGTGAAGCCAACTCGAAACGCGGATGCGCCGTCACCAGGGCGTCTGCCATCCTCAGGCCTGTGCCAGCTCGTAACCGCCGTCTGCCGCGTCACCTGTCGTGGCCACTCACGTCGACGGACGTCCACTCCGTTCTCGGCGGGTTGCCGGCGGATGCCGTCAGCCTGAGCTTCGACGAGCGCCCCTGGGGAGACGAGACCCTCCTGCACGCCGGGTGGATCCCCCCGATCTCCTCGAACTACGGCGGTGGGCTGCCCTCCGCCTGGTGGTCGAGCGTGCGGATCACCGTCGCCCCGACCCTGGGCATCGAACGGGCTGCGGCCCGCAAGGTCCTGCGCGAGCACGCACTTCCCGAACTCCGGGACTGGGTGGACGGCGCCCGGCAAGCCCCCGAAGCATGGGCCCTGACCCGGCACAGCATCTCCTGGGGCCTCGTGGACCGCGGTCTCGCCCGCCGCCACGACCAGGAGCCGTACCAGCAGGTCAAACTTCACTGAGACGGGTCAACAGGTGATTGTCCTCCGAGGAGCGACCTTGACGAACAGTCAGATGGGTTGACCGGCCTCACTGCTCTGCGGCCGGGCTCAGGCTGTGGCTGGACAGCTCAGTCGGTGCCGCTGCCCGACGGGGCCACGACCCGTCGAAGGCTGGCCCGCAGCCGTGGGGAAGGTGGGCCATTGCCGGCGCGGCCGCCTCTTACCGTGGACAGCGCGCTACCCGCGATGAACGGCAGGTCGTTGTTCCAAGGGAACTGCGTGTTCCTGTGGAAGCTGAGGCACTCGTGGCTCGGGAACGGGAACAGGGCCCGCAGCCGCGGTTCGGCGCAGGCGGCTTCCATGACCGCAGGGTTCCTCCTTCGCACCGTGGGATCACCCTCCGACATCAGCCGCCAGGTCTTCTCAACAGCTGTCTCCTCAGCCATCCCGAGATCGTGACGGCCGCTCTAGGGCGGCGTTTGAGATCCGGCGGAGGGGCTGGCGGACTGCGCCGATAGCCTCCTCTCCATGAACACCGTGCTGGATTCGATGATCTCTTTCGCGGCCACCGGTGAGATCGGCGCGTTCAGACTCGGCATGTCCGGCGAGGAGGCGGATCTCCTTCTGGGTGGTGGGACCGATCTGGCCACGCCAGCACTGCCGAGCCCCGGTGGAGCAGTCGGTTTCAAGGACGGCAGTCTGGAGATGTGGGTTGATCCTGACCTGACGGTGTTCCTGCTCGGATTCGACGCGGTGGACGTCCAGGGCCGGTTCGCAGCGCCCTCTCGCATCGGCGTGGCCGGCCGGGCGGTGATCCAGGCCCCGAGTCGTGAGGCAGTCCTCGACCGACTCGATCAACTCGGCTGCGCATGGCGCCGCGACGATACCCTGACCTTCGATGACCAGTTCGCCGTCCGGACGGAAGCCGACGTCTCCATGGTCTTTACCCGGCCCGGGCCTTCGGCGAATGAGTGGGTACTCGCCAGCCTTTACAGGTCGGCAAGCCGTTAATGGTGCGGTGATGTGGGCGCGGGGCCCCAGGGACCGGAGCGGGTGGCAGGTCGGCCTCGGGTGAGGCGGCGGATCGTGATGCCGATCGTGGCCCAGCGGGTCATGGTCTCAAAGTGGGCGGGGCCGGTCTCGTAGTCGCGGGCAAGGCGGCGGTGGGCGGTGAGCCACGAGAAGCCGCCGGGCCGCCGAGCCGTCGGGCCGTTGCGGTCGGCGTCGGGGCCGCCCGGTGTCGCCCGGTGTCGTACGGCGTGACGGTGCGTCACTCACTTCGCGTGGTGAGGCGCCCGGCGGCTTCGAGGGGTGCGAGGCGGTGGTGCTCCCGATCGGCCCACTGCCGTACTCGGCCGGGGTCGAGCGGGGTGCCGTGGCCGACGTGGAGGGCGGTGGGGTTGAGGGCGAGCATCTGGCGGAGGCTGGTGAGGTTCTGCCGGGGGTCGTCGTGGAAGGGCGGGTTGGCGGGCTTGCCGGGGACGAGGCCCATGAAGGAGTTGGCGATCAGGTCGCCGGCGACGAGGTCACCGTCGTCGGTCAGGACGGAGACCGATCCGGCGGTGTGGCCGGGGGTGGGCATGATGCGCGCCGCGAGGCCGAAGTCCTCAAGGCTCGTCTCGCCGCGGATGAGCACGCCGGGTTCGAAGGGTTCGGCCCGGACATGGAGGTTCTTGTTGCGGGCCAGGAGGCGGCCCATCGGGCCGGTGGGCAGGTAGGGCTCGCGGGCCCGGCCGGAGCGGTACGGTCCGAGGTCGGCGATGTGGCCGGCGACGGGTGCGCCGGTGAGCCGGTGCAGTTCGGCGGCGGAGCCGAAGTGGTCGATGTGGCCGTGGGTGATGACGATCAGTGAGATGTCGGCGGGGTCGACGCCGTGGGCGGTGATCCGGTCGAGGATCCTGCGGCCGCTGCCGGGGGTTCCCGCGTCGACGACGACGGGGCGGCGGCCGAGCAGCAGGTAGGCGTTGATGCTGTGCCGGCCCATGACCGGGATCGGGACGACCTTCGTGCGGGGCATGACTTCCTCCGGGATGTGCTGGTCGATGCCACGCCGTGCGGGCATGGCGAAGCCCGGCCGGTGCGGCAGTGCGTGCCGGTCGGCAGGTGGTGCGGGTGGGCCGGGTCAGAAGCGGCGGCGGTACTCGGCCGGGGTGGTACCCAGCCGCCGCCGGAAGACGCGGTGCAGCGTCTCCACGGAGCCCAGGCCGCTGGCGGTTGCGACCTCGGGCAGGCCCCGGTCGCTGTCCTCCAGCAGTCGCCGGGCGGCCTCCAGCCTGGCCGCCTCCACGTAGGCGGCCGGTGTCGTGGACGTGCGCCGGTGGAACAGTCGGGTGAAGTGGCGCGTGCTCAGGTGCGCCCGGGCCGCGAGGGCTTCGAGGGAGAGGTCCTCGACGAGGTGTTCGGCGATCCACCTCCGCAGCTCGTCGATCCGGTCGTCCGAGGAGCTCTGGACGGAGAGTGGAACGCTGAACTGGCTCTGGCCGCCGGAGCGTTTGACGTACATCACCATCATCCGGGCCGTCGCGAGCGCGAGGTCCTGACCGCGGTCCTCGGCGACCATGGCCAGAGCCATGTCCATCCCCGAGGTGACGCCGGCGCAGGTCCACACCCGCCCGTCCCGGATGAAAATCGGATCGGGATCAACCCGGACGCCGGGATGTTCGGCGGCCAGTCGGCCTGCGGTGAGCCAGTGGGTCGTGGCGGGCCGGCCCTCCAGCAGCCCGGCGGCGGCCAGCAGGTGAGCTCCCGCGCAGACCGATCCGATCCGCAGGGCCCGGGGTGCAGCACGGCGCAGCCAGTCGGTGACCTCGTGGTCGATCACCGGCTCCACGCCGCCGTCGACGAGTTCGATCGCCCCCGACACCAGCAGGGTGTCGACCGGGCCGGTCACGTCGTCGAGGGCCAGGTCGGCCATCAGCCGGACGCCGCTGGAGGTGGTCACCGGGCCGCCGTCGGGCGTCGCGATCCGTACGAGGTAGCCGGGCCGCTCGGCTCCGGCGACCCGGGAGGCGACGGAGAACACCTCGGCCGGTCCGGTGGCATCCAGCAGCTCGATGCCGGGGAAGGCGACGATCACGACGCGGTGCGGTGGGGACATGCCCTGATCCTTGCGCTCGATCCGTCATGGCTGCAACGACCAGGATCTGTCACATCAAGCCATCGAGGAGAGTCTCGCCGGCGACCACCGGCCCGTCATCGGCTTCGAGGCCCGTGAGACCGGCCGATCCCGCGCCGACCGGACCTGCGGCTGCCCGGTGCCGGTCGCCTCCCTGCCCGACCGCACGGCCCGCGCCCGGTGCTTCCCCGCCCGGATCGTGGAGGCCGCCGCGCCGGAGTGCACCGCCCGGGCGCTCGACCCGCTGTTCACCTGACCCGGCACGCCACTTGCCGCTGACAGCGCTGCTCGACGTGCAGCTCTCCGGTCGGATCAGCACGACAACTGCCGCCGAATCGGCGAGGTGTCCGACGGCTGGTGACCGTTCGGCGAGCGCCGCACAGGAAGCCCGGCGGCTCGGGGGCCGTCAACCCGGGGGCCGTCAACTCGGGGGCCGTCAACTCGGGGTCCGGACCGTCGAACCCGCGATGCGGCCGTAAAAGCAACAGTACTTATATAAGTACTGTTACGATACCTCGCATGGCCGACCCCCGTGCACTCGACCCGACGCAGCAGAGCCGCTGGCGGCCCCTGCGTCTGCTCCAGGCGTCGATGGACGCCGACATCGCCCAGGTCTACTCCGGGCAGCAGATCGACGGGCTCAAGCCCAGCTTCGTCATGGAACTGCTCCGGCTCCACGCCTGCGGGCCCATGACCATCGCGGAACTGGCCGAGTCGGTGCAGCGCACGCATTCGGCGCTCAGTCAGAAAGTCGCCGCGATGCGCAAGGCCGGCTGGGTCCAGACCGTGGTGGGCGACGACGCGCGCACCAGGAAGGTGACGCTCACCGACAAGGCCCGCGGCGTCGTGGATCGTCTGGCGGCGGAATGGCGGGCCACCGAGGCCGCCCTCGCCGACCTGGAGGCCGAGGTTCCCTACCCGCTCTCCCGGGTCGTCACCGACATCGAGCGGGCTCTGGAGCGCAAGAGCTTCCACGACCGGATCGCCGAGAAGCTGGCGGAGGATCCCGCATGGAGCTGAGACGGATGCTGATCGACGTGACTCCGTTACGGTCGTCACCACCGTTCCGGCGGTTGTGGATCGGGCAGACCCTGTCCGCTTTCGGCGGCCGGATGACGCTCGTCGCCGTCATGTTCCAGGTCTGGCAGATGACGGAGAGTCCCACGTGGACGGGTGCCGTCGGGCTGGCCCAGGCGGTTCCGCTCGTCGCGCTCGGGCTGTTCGCCGGATCGCTCGTCGACCGGGTGGACCGCCGGAAGTTCTACCTGCTCGCGATCGGCGGACAGGCCGTGTGCTCGCTCCTCCTCGCATTCCAGGGCTTCCTCGGGCACGTTCCCGCCGCCGGCGTTCTGGGGCTGGTCGCGCTCCAGTCCTGCTTCGGCGCAGGCAGCGGCCCCGCCTCGCGCACCTTCGTTCCGCACCTCCTGCCCGAGCACCAACTGGCCGCGGGTCTGGCGCTGAGACGCATCGCCTTCCAGGGCGCGATGCTGTTCGGTCCCGTACTGGGCGGATCGATCGCGGGCGGGCCGGGAGTCGGCGTCTGCTACCTGATCGACGCCCTGACCTTCATCGCCGCACTCCACGGCGCATCCGGCCTGCCGCGGACGGACCCCGGGGACGAGCCCGCACGGTCCGGCCTGCGCGGAGTGCTGGACGGCCTGGCCTTCCTGGCCCGCACCCCCGTCATTCGCGGGGCCCTGCTCACGGACCTGGCCACCACCGTGCTGTCGATGCCCATCAGCCTGTTCCCCCTGGTCAACGCCGAACGATTCGGCGGCAACCCCCGCACTCTCGGACTGTTCCTCACCGCCGTCGCCGTCGGCGGCGTTGCAGCGTCGCTCTTCTCCGGAACCTTCACCCGGTTCCCCCGCCCCGGCCTGGTCATGCTTGGCGGATCCGCCACCTGGGGCGCAGCGTTGACACTGTTCGGCCTCCTGCCCGACCCATGGGCCGGTCTGGCCCTCCTCGTCGTGGCCGGCGCCGCCGACACCGTCTCCGTCGTCTCCCGGAGCACCGTCGTCCAGATGCACACCCCGCACGAACTGCTCGGCCGCGTCAGCGCTGCTGAGCAGATCGTCGGGCAAGCGGGACCTGATGTCGGCAACATGCGCGGTGGTCTCGTCGCGGACGCCACCTCGGGAGCAGCGGCCATCGTCAGCGGTGGCCTGCTGTGCCTCGGTGCCGTAGTCCTGGTGAGCGCCACCACGACAGACCTGCGCAACTCCTCCGCACCGCACCGTCCGCACCCGTCCGCGCACCCGGCCGGGCACCCAGCGGGGCTTCCGGCCGCAGCCGGCCCATGAGTCCTGCTCCGAGGCGCGCAGCCACCCGCTGCCGCGGCAGCGGTGGCCGTCAGGGTTGCACCAGGGACCTCGCCTGGTCGGAGAGGCGGCCGTAGTGGGCGTCGTTGTACTCGACGGCGAGGCGGACGCTGTTCTGGAAGGCGCCGTCGGTCGTGGCGTTGTCGATGAGCCACCGGGCCAGGGCCTGCTGCCGGGCGTCGGCACCCGCGGCCGGAAGTCCGTCGATCACGACGCGTCCCGTGCCGTGGACGGCCTCGTAGGCGCTGCGGGCCGCGTTCACGGCTCCGTTCGCGCCGATGATCTGGTTCGGGCGGTTGACGTGCCAGCGCAGCAGCGCGGCCACCGCCTGCTCGCTGGTGAACACGTCGCCGAACGTCGCCACCGAGCCGTCCGCCCGGAAGGGGCCGGTGTCCTCCGGGCCGGCGGCGGTCTGGAAGGCGCGGCCGAGCAGGGTGCGCAGCCGGATCAGGGCGAACCGGTACTGGGCGTACTGGAACCGCCGGCTGGTGCGGGCGACCGAGAGCAGCCGGTGCAGCACCCGCCAACTGCGGTACCAGTCCAGCAGGTAGGCGTCCTTGACGCCGCCGCCGTCGGCCGGGGTGAACGGCAGTGCCAGGTACGGCTGGAGCACTCCGTCCTCGTCGTGCAGGCCGTACATGGCCAGTGTGCCGGTGAGTTTGGCGCGGTTGACCGAGTCCGGCGGCTGGGTGTCGTCCCAGCCCTCGGCGATGCCTACGCCCCAGGAGCCGAAGTCCCGTTCGTAGTCCTGCGGGTAGTGGGTGCGGTAGTGGCTGAGCATCGCCGGCAGCTCCCACCGGCCGTTGGGGCCGAGGGTCCAGTGGTACATGCCCATGGACAGGCGGGCGATGTCCCAGCAGTTGTGGACGTCGAAGTACCCGTACATCTCGACCTTGGCGATGGCCCGTACGACGCGGTACTGCGAGACGACGACGGGAAGGGCGGGGGACGGCGGGACGTCCGGGTCGCCGCAGGTGTACGGGGTCATCTCGGCGCCCGCCCAGGTGCGCCGGATCGCCTTGTTCGGCATCTGGACCGGTCCGCCGGTGCCCTCGGGGGTCCAGGAGCCGAGCACCACGGGGTCGTTGCCCTGGGCGCCGAGTTCGGGTGCGGGGGTCGCGCCCCTCTCGGCGGCCTCGAACCACTGGCGGCGCAGGCCGTCGACCGCGCAGAGCACCAGCGAGGAGTCGGTGACCTGGTTCCACGTCCACACGTCGTCGTGGACCACGACGCCCAGGCCGGCGCTGCTGTAGCGGTGGGAGCGCACGCGCAGCGGGTTGAGCCGCACCGGTGTCGCCGCGGGGTCGGTGAGCCCGGACGCCTCGACCCAGGTGGCCAGGACCTGGGCGGTGTCGTGGTCCAGCACGCCGTTGACCGGCCCTCGGTAGCGCATCCAGGCGAGCTCGTCGGGACGGGGGGCCGGCCCGGCGGGGACGTCCCGGTGGAACTGCGACTGCTGCGCCTCGATCTGGAACTCGCGCAGCGCGACGGCCGTCCGGCCGCCGAAGTCCCCGTCCGCGGCGGTGATCACGGTGAAGCCGAGCGCCATCAGGTCCGTCTGGAGCTGGCGGACGGGGCCGGGCGGGGGAGGGGTGCCGTCGGGGCCGGGGGCGGAGGCCGGGTCCTCGGAGCCGATGGACAGCATCGAACCGCCCCAGCGCTCCAGCGGGTTGACGAGCGGCCAGCCGTTGAGCGCCCAGCCGTCACCGGTCAGGCCGGCCCGGAGCCAGGCGGTGAACCGGTCGGTCACCGCCTGCAGCATCGCCGCGCCCCAGGGGCTGCCCAGTTCGTGGTCGATCTCGCGGTTGATCTCGTTGAAGCCGACCCGGCCGACGAGGGGCAGTTCGCGGACCACGGTGGGCCGGCCCTCGGGGAAGGCGTCGAGTGCGTCGGTGTGGAACGAGGCCCGGCGGTAGCGGGCGGTGTAGAGCAGGGTGTGGACCGCCTCGCGGAGGGCCTCGCGGACGTCGGTCGCCGCGTCGGCGCCCAGCTTGCGGGCGCCGGGACCGCCCGCGGGGTCGTCCTCCTGGTCGATGTCGGGTACGACGCGGGCGAGGAAGAGGTGGAAGCGGTTGTTCGCGTGGACGGCGGAGCGGTCGGCGGGCGGGTGCTCCACGTCGTAGTAGGAGCGCAGCAGGTCGGTGACCGGGGTCCCGGAGTCGTCGTCGAGGTCCTCGAACTCCCGCATCAGGACCACCGCGTCGAGGTCGCCTATCAGGTCGTCGGCCGCGCAGCGGGCGGTGACCGCGGCGTCGAGCCACTTCGTCGGCACCGCGGCGATGACGGCGGGGTCGGCGGACTCGGTGAACGGCGGCTCGGTCACGGGGACCCTCCGCGCGACGGCGTCCCTCCGGACGGTCGTCCGGGTGTCGTTCCACTGCGACCACCAGGAGGCCAGATCGCCCGTCCAGCTGAGCAGGCCCGTCACGTCGGCGAGGCCGTTGTCCACCGCGTGGGCCTTGTACGAGAGGCCGTTGCGCGCCCGGTCGGCGAGCACCCACAGGTGGGAGAGGTCGATGGGCGGCAGGTCGCGGCGGACCCGGATCGCGCCGGTGCGGAAGAGGTTGTCCAGGGTCCGCTGCGGGACGTCCCCGACGGTGACGGGGGCGCCGGCCCAGTCGCTGCCGGTGGTGTCGAGGACGGTGTCGAAGAGGGCGTTGCCGGTGGCCTTGCCGTAGTAGAGCAGGCGGACCCGCTGCACGAACTCGTCCACGTCCCAGTCGGTCGCCCGTTCCAGTTCGGCGAGCCAGGTGAGGTAGTCGGCGAGGTCGACGACGTACCCCTTGTGTTCGCGCCGCAGTGCCACCGGCCCGCCGTACCAGCGCTCCCGGGGGTGGATCCGGCCGACCCGCAGCGTGGCGGCCGTCAGTGCGGTGATGTCGACCGGGGGCGGGGCCGGCGCGGCGGCGGCGGTCTGCATGGTGGCTCCCCATGGTTGCCTGATGTGGCATCAGCTGACTGCAGATCAGTTTGTGGATTTTACAGGCAATCCATGTACTTGTAGGGCACGATGTGAATATGCCGGGGTGGGCTGGTGTGTGATCGAGGGGGATCCATGACGCTTCGGGTGGATCGGGCACTGGCCGAGGCCGCCGTCGAGCTGGTGCGCCCGCTCCTGGCGGCCGCGCGCACCTCCGCCGACGCCGAGCGGCTCTTCGAGACCCTCGACTGGAACCCGCTCGCCGTCACCGGCCTCTCCGAGGCGCTGACGGCCGCCTTCGCCGCCTGCAGGAGTGCCGTCGACCAGGTGGTTCCCCTCGTGGAGAAGGGCCCCGACAGCTTCTCCGACGTCCAGGCCGCCCTGGAGGCGGCCGGGCGGGCCGCCGTCGCCCTGCGCGACGCCGCCCGCGCGTGGAAGCCCCCGGCGGGGATGTCGCCCGAGCTCGCCGCCACACTGGTGGAGACCTTCGTCGAGGACCTGCTCAACGCCCTCTTCGACCGCTGGCTCGAACTGCGCTTCCCCTGGCTGGCCGGCGTCCTGCTGCTGCTCGGCGTCCGCACCCTGCACGTCGAACCCGAGATCAGGATCGGCGCGGCGCCGCCCGTCCGGCGGGCCGCTCCCCGGCCGCGGCTGCACCTGGACCGGCTCGGCCGGGCGCTCACCGAGCCGGCCGAGGTGGTGCGGGAGAACGCCTTCGCCGACGGGACGGCCGCCGTCCAGGTCGCGGACCGGATCGGCCCGCTGGTGGCCGAGGCCGTCCGTCAGCTCGGACTGAACGCCGTGTACGGCATGCCCGCCGCACCCCTGGACGGCACGCTCGCCCCGGACGCCCGCGCCGCGGCCCGGCGACTGCTGCGGGTGTCGCTGGGCGCACCGTTCGGCGACCCGCCCCGCGCGGCCGGCGGGGCCGGCACCGAGGGCCGGGCGGACCTGGCACTGACGGCCGGCCTCGGCGACGGCCCCACCGGCCTCGTCGTGGCCGTCGTCCTGGCCGGGGCGCTGGACGCCCGCCGGACGTCCGGCGACTGGACGGTCGAGGCGGTGCTGCAGGCCGTCGCCCCGGCCCTGCTGATCGACCGGGACTCGGTGACCTTCGCCGCCCCCGACGGGGACGGCGGCACCGGCGAGGTGAGCGGCCGGCTCACCGTCACCGCGGACCCCCAGGACGGCCCGCTGCTCCGGATCGGCCCGGCCACCGGCACCCGGCTGGAGATCGACGGCGTCACCGCCTCGATCGACGCCCGCGCGGCGGCGGGCCAGCCCTTCTCGTTCACCGTGGGCCTGCACACGGGCGGCGCCCGACTGGTGCTCGGCGCCGGCGAGGACCCCTTCCTCGCCCGGGTGCTGCCCGACGAACCGCTGGTGGTCGCCCTGGACCTCGGCGCGGAGTTCAGCCCCGGCACCGGCCTGCGGTTCACCGGCTCGGCCGGCCTGGACCGCACCTTCCCGGTGGCGCTCGAACTCGGTCCGGTCCGCATCCCCCGGGTCCGGGTCCGCTTCGCGGTGGACAGCACCGGCGTCGCCGTGGAGGTCGGCGCGGACCTCACCCTGGCCCTCGGCCCGCTGCTGGTCTCCGCCGCCGACCTCGGGCTGCGGCTGGAAGCGGCCGGCGCCGAGGGCGGCACCGGGAACCTCGGTCCGCTCGCACTGCGCGCCGCGCTCAAACCGCCGACCACCATCGCGCTCAGCGTCGACTCGGGGCCGGTCTCCGGATCCGGCGCACTCACCGTCGACCCCGGCCGGGGCCGCTACGCGGGCGCCGCCCAGCTGCGCATCGACCTCGGCGGCTACGACATCCGGCTGACCGCCCTCGCGGTGATCGACACCCGGCTGCCGGACGGCACCCCGCTGCGCGGCCCAGACGGCTCGGACGGCTGGTCGCTGCTGCTGCTCGCCTCCGGCAGCTGGTCGCCGGGCTGGCAGCTCGGCCTCGGCTTCGCGCTCTCCGGCCTCGGCCTGCTGGTCGGCGTCAACCGGGCGGCCGACCCGGAGGCGCTGCGGGCCGGCGTGAAGACCAGGGCACTGGACGCCCTGCTCTTCCCGGCACCCGCCACCGCGTCCGGCGGCACCGATCCGACGGCCCTGCCCGAAGTCCTGGGCGGGCTGTTCCCGGCCGCCCCCGGCCGCCACGTCGCCGGCGTCATGGCCCGGATCACCTGGGGCCCGCAGCCGCTCGTCACCGCCGACCTCGCGCTGTTCCTGGAGTTCCCGGCGCCGCTGCGAGCCGGGCTCGCGGCGAGGATCACCGCGGCCCTGCCCGACCCGAAGGCGCCCGTGGTCAAACTGCGCATGGACGCCGTCGGCCTGGTCGACCTCGGCACCCGCACCGCCTCCCTGGACGCGGTCCTGGTCGATTCGGCGATCGCCGGGTTCCCGCTCACCGGCGAGATGGCGATGCGCCTGCAGTGGGGCGCCCGGCGGCGGTTCCTGCTGTCGGTCGGCGGCTTCCACCCGCGCTTCACCGACAAGCCGGCGGGCTTCCCGCAGCTGCGCCGGGTCGCCCTGGACCTCGGCCGGGGAGACGACCCGCGCATCCGCGCCGAGGCGTACCTGGCCGTCACCTCCAACACCGTGCAGCACGGCGCGCGGGTCGAACTCAGGGCGTCCAAGGCCGGGTTCACGGTCGAGGGCCAGCTCGGCTACGACGCGCTGATCCAGCTCTCGCCGTTCGCCTTCGAGGTGGACGTGTTCGCCCGGGCCGCCGTCAAGCGCGGCAGCAAGGTGCTGCTGGCGGTCGGCATCGAGCTCAACCTGTCGGGGCCGAACCCGTGGCGGGCCCGGGGCAAGGCCCACTTCAAGATCTGGTTCGTGTCGGTGTCGGTCTCCTTCGACGTCACCTCCGGCACCCGGGCCCGCACCGCGCTGCCGAAGACCGCCGACCCGCTCGCCGACCTGCGCCGGGCCCTGGCGGACCCGGCCTCCTGGTCCGCCTCCGCGCCCGGCTCGGGCCCGGTCACCGTCCGCCAGGTCCGGCCCCGCGCCGGGGAGGTGCTGGTCCACCCGCTCGGCGAGCTCACCGTGTCGCAGCGGGTGCTGCCGCTGGGCGTGGTGATCGAGCGGGTCGGCCCGGACCGGGTGGAGCGCAGGACGGCGTACGACATCGCGGGCGTGAGCTTCGGCACCGGCCGGCAGTCCCGGCCCGGCCCCCTCGGCGCCGCCGTCACGGACGCGTTCGCCCCCGGCCACTTCCTCGAACTCGACGACGCCGCCAGGCTCAGCAGGCCCTCGTTCGAGAACATGCGCTCCGGCTGCCGGATCGGCGCGGCGGGCCTGCGCTGCCCGTCCGGCGGAACCCCGGACGGCGTGCCGCTGACCACCTTCGGCGAGCTCGGCTACCGGACCGTCACCAAGGACGAGCCCGACCCCGCCCTCTCGCCGGCGGCCGGCGAGAGGGGAGGGGCCGCCGCCGCCCGGCTCGAACCGGTCGCGGCAGCGGACCTGTTCACCTTCGCGGCCGGCGCCCCGGCCGCGCCCCGGCCCCGGTTCGCCGCGGCGGGACCGGCTCTGTCCACCGTGCCGGTCCGCCACACCACCCCGGGCGGCCCGGCGTCCGGGGCCGGCTACACCGAGACCGCCCAGGCCGGCGGCGGAGGCCAGCGGGTCGTCACGCTGACGGCGAGCGCGCTGCGGGCAGCCTCCCTGACCGGCGCCCCCGCCTGACGGACCGCCAGGTCCTGCCCACGGCCCCGACCATCCGTGACCGGACCTGTCCGGGCCCCCACCCACCGACGACGCCGTTGCTGCGGCACCGACCATGGCAGGAGACACACGTTGAGCGGAGGGCTTCGGTTCCTGCCCTGGGTGCGTGACGGCCTCGCCGGAGGCGTGGACGGGCAGCCGGACGGCACCGGCGGCGCCAGGGCCGCGACGACCGTCGGGCTCACCCTGACCCGCGGCGGCGAGCCGCTGGACGGCGGCCGCGTCCAGGTGGCCGTGCTCGGACCCGGCGACGTCACCGGGCTCGACCCGGCCCAGATCGTGCGCGCCTTCCCCGCACCCGGCAGCGCCGACGCCGAGACCACCGGCTTCGCCGCCGTCGAGTTCGCCCGGCCCGACCTGCCGTGGATGTTCAGCCCCGGCGCACCGGACACCCGGGGGCGGCTGCGCCCGTGGCTGGTCCTGGTGGTGCTGCCCGAGGACGAGGGCGTCCTGGGCAGCCCGCCGGGGCGGACGCCGGTCCTGTCCTGCCCGGCCGCCTCGCTGCCCGACCTCTCCCGTTCCTGGGCCTGGGCCCACGCCCAGGTGCTGGTCGACGGCGCCGGCCAGGACCCGGCCCAGGTGCTGCGCGACCACCCGGAGCGCGGCTCGGCGCGGCTGCTGTGCCCGCGCCGCCTGGAGGAGGGCGTGCGCTACCTCGCCGCGGTCGTCCCCGCCCACGAGGCCGGCCGCCGCGCCGGGCTCGGCCTGCTCGCCCCCGAGGACGACGGCGGGCCCGCGGCCGACGCCTGGAACCCGTACTCCGGCGCCACCGCGACCCTGCCCGTCTACCACCACTGGCGGTTCACGGCAGGGCCGGAGGGCGACTTCCAGACCCTGGTCGAGCGGCTGACCGCCCGCCCGGCTACCGGCGTCGGCACCCGGCCGCTGGACGTCAGCGGGCCGGCCCCGCTCGCGGTCGACCCGGCGGACCCGGCCGCCCGCACCGTGCTGCCCAGCGCGCTGCGCGCCCCCGGGGAACTGCCCGACTGGCCGTTGCGGGACTCCTGGCGGGCCGCCATGCGGACCGTCCTGTCGGCCACCGACCGGCTCACCCCGCCGCTGTACGGCGGGCCCTACGCGCCGGCCGGGCTGCCCGCCGACGGCGCCGGGCCCGCCTGGCTCGCCACGCTCAACCTGGACCCCCGCTACCGGGCGATCGCCGCCCTCGGCGCCCGGATCGTCCAGGACCACCAGGAGGAGCTGGTCGCCGCCGTCTGGGAGCAGGTCGTCCGGCTGCGCGACGCCAACGAGGTGCTCGGCCGGGCGCAGTTGGCCCGGGACGCCAGTACCGCGCTCTACCGCCGCCGGATCACCGGCACGCTCGGCCGGGCCGCGGCCGGCCTGGCCGCGGCGGCGTCGGCGGGCCTGTCGGACGCGGCGCTGCTGGCGGTCACCCGGCCGGTGCACGACCTGGTGGCCGTGCCGTCCGCCGGCACGACCGGGCTCGCAGCGGGCCCCGGCGGCCCGGCCACGCTTGCCGCGGGCACCGCCGCGGTCGCCGACGTCCTCGCCGAGGGGTCGCCCGCGGTGGCCGCCGCCGTCACGCCGGCCTTCCGCCGGGCCGTCCGCGGCCCGGTGTCGCTGGGCGGCAGGCTCGGCACCACCGCCGACGCGGCCGTCGCCGGACTCGCCGCCCACCTGGTCGACCCGGTGCCCCCGGCCGTGCTGCCCGCCGGTGCGGTCGCCGACCTCGCCCTGCGCGACCCGCGCGGCAACCCCCTCGACCTCGCGCTCTTCGACCCGGGGCTGCAGGCCACGGCCGACGCGTGGTGGAAGCCCCCGGTGCCGCCCGCGCCGCTGCCGCCCGCGAACGGCCCCAGGGTGGCGGCCACCACCTCGGTGGTGGCCGGCCTCGGGGCCGAGTTCGTCCTGGGCAGCGACAACAGCCTGTACGAGCTGGCCCGGGGCAAGTGGCGCCGCCACCCCGCCGAGATGTGGGGCGACGTGTGGGCCCTGGGCGGCGGGCTGGCCGCCGTGCCCGACGACCGCCGGGTGTTCACCCTCGCCTCCGGGATGAGCGGCATGCGCCGGCTGATCGAGCGGCGCTGGGAGGTGGACCGCTGGGTGTGGCGGCCGCACACCGAGGTCAGCGGCTCCTGCGGCGCCCCGACCGTCGCGGCCGGTTCGCTCTGGCTGGTCGTCGGGGACCAGCTGGCCCAGATGAACCTGGCCACCGGGGCCTGGACGTACCACGGCAAGCCCCCGCAGCTCGGAGGCGTCTGGACGATCTGGCTGGACCCCGACCGCGCGCCCGGCGTGTTCGCCGACGGCTCCTCGGTGTTCGTGACCACCCAGTGGGGCACGCTCTACCAGCGCCGTCGCGACGCCGATGGTGTCTGGCGGTGGTACGAGCGGATCACCAAGGACCCCGCCAACCCGGGCGGCCCCGACCTCTACTTCAGCTCCGCCCCGGTGCCGGTGGGCTCCACCGCCGTCCGGCTCACCGAACGCGCCTGGACGGAACAGGCGGTGACCCGCCTGTGGGAGTACCGGCCGTCCGGCGGCTGGATCAACCGGGGCTCGCCGCCCGCCTCGCTCGGGCTGCTCGGCCACGCCCTCGGAGGCTCCGGCGGCAGCGGCGCCAACCACCTCGTGCTGCGCAACGGCGCGGCGGCGACGGTGACCGGCCTGGACACCGGCACGCCCCAGTGGACGACCTACAACATGGGCCTGCCCGACCCCGCGCTGGCCCCGACCGAGGCCAACCCCGCCCAGGGGCTGCTCTTCTGGACGCAGACCGACGGCGCCGTCGTGGTCGGCGGTCCCGGACGCCGCCTCGGCATGGGCCTGGGCTACCCCGCCGACACCGCGGGCCGTGGCGACCTCACGGACTGGCCGACCGCGGACCGCTGGCGGTTCGCCCCACCGGTCGGCGTGTTCGGTTCGCTGGTGGTGGTGCACCTGGACAACCCGGGCGGCCTGAACTACGTCCGCCACCGGGTCGGCCCCGACCTCGGCTTCGACGGCCGGCCGCGCGGCGCCTGGGGCCCGGCCGACCCCCACGCCAGCCCTTCGTTCCACGGCGAGGCGACCGGCCTGGGCATCGCCGTCGCCGACCTGAACGGCAACGGCCGCCCCGACCTGCTGGTGCTGACCGTCGAACCGCAGGCCGACGGCACCCGCCGGGCGGTGTACCGGGTGGGGCGCGACCTGGACGCCGCCGGCTCCGTGACCGGCGGCTGGCTCGGCCCGTACACCGTGCCCGACCCGCTGCCCGCCGTTCAGGCGTGCGACGTCGCACTGGCCGACCTGGACGGCAACGGCCGCCCCGAACTGGTCCTCGCCTACGCCTTCCAGGGCCGCGTCGCCTACCGGGTCGGCTGGTCGCTGGCCGCCGACGGGACCGTCACCGAGGGCTGGGGGCACAGCACCGACGTGCCCTGGCCGTTCACCGCCGAGGTCACCGGCCTCGGCATCGCCGTCACCGACCTGCTCGACGACGACGACTGCGCCGACCTGGTCGTGGTCGCCGCCACCCGCAACGGCACGGCCGACCGCGTCGACCACCGGATCGGACGGCGCGTCAACCGGCGCGGCAGGGTCACCGGCGGCTGGACGGAAGCACTGCCGCTGGGCAGCGAGCCGACCGGCGCCGTGCCCCACCAGGGCCTCGCGGTGACGGTCGCCGACTTCACCGGAAGCCGTCGCCCCGACGTGCTGGTCCTCCGGATCGAGAACCACCCGACCGACAACCGCGGCCTGTTCCGGATCGGCTTCGACCTCGGCAACGACGGCCGGGCCGCGTGGTGGGGCGCCGAGGTCCAGATCCCCGGCTGGTGGGGCTGGGAGAACGCCGGCGCGGGCATCGCCGTCGCCGACCTCGACCCGGCGCTCGTGGCCCGCCGGCAGGCCGTCGCCGAACGCTTCGTCTCGGCCGCGATCCGCCACCAGGCGACGGTCTCCGCCGCGCAGCGCCTCACCCGCAGCACCGCGCCCGCGCCCGTTCCGGTGTCGCAGGCCGCGGCCGCCGTCCGCGCCGCCCTCGACCCGGCCGTCCAGGTCACCGAACGCGCGCTGGCCCGGATCACCCTGGACGGCGCCCCGCCGGCCCCGGCCCCCGGCGGCGACCCGCTGCGCCAGCTGGCCGCGGCCGTCGAGTTCGCCCAGCCCGTGTACGAGCTGCTGCAGGCCCTCGACCCGCAGCAGCTGATGGCGGGCGCCGAACTGCTGCCCGCGGACACCCTGACGATCCTGCAGGCCGACCCCGCCTACCTGGAGGCGTTCCTGGCCGGGCTCAACACCGAGCTGAGCCGGGAACTGCTGTGGCGCGAGGTGCCGGTGGACGGCGGCACCACCTGGTTCCGCACCTTCTGGGACATCCGCGGCGCCCGCCCGGCCGAGGCCACCGACATCACCCCGCTGACCGACTGGACGGGCGGCGAACTCGGTACCCACACCACCGGCGCGGGCGGCCCCGGCGAGGGCGTCTGCATGCTGCTCATCCGCGGCAACCTGCTGGACCGCTACCCCGGCACCGCCGTCACCCTGCGCCGCGCGGCCTGGCAGGCCGGCGCCCGCACCATGCCCGAGGGCGGCGAGGAACGGCTGCCGCTGTTCGGCGCCCGCCTGGGCGCGGACACCCGGCTGCTGTGCTTCCCGGTCACCCCGGAGAAGGCCCGCGGCACCGCCGGGGATCCCGGCTGGTACGTCGCCTTCCGGGAGCCGCCCGCGAGCCTGCGGTTCGGCCTGGACACCGGGGCCGAGGAACCGGCCGACCCCGCCAACTCCGCCCACTACGCCCTCGCGACCCTGCAACTGCCGGTCTGCTACGCCGTGCACGCAAGCGACATGATCCTCCCGGAGGCCGCCCGGTCATGACCACGCCCATCCCAGCCCCGCCGTGGACGATCGGCACCACCCTGCCGCTGGCCCTGCTGCCGGTCCGGGTGGAGACCCGGTTCACCGGAGCGGAGAACGAACAGCTGCGCATCCGGATCTTCCCCGACACCCTGCACGTCGACAGCCACGAGCCGCCGCTCACCGCGGAGGAGGCCGCCGCCGCCCGCCGGTACTGGGAGGACGCCTGGCGGGCCGCCGGCGAACAGGCCCGCCGCACCGAGGCCTGGCTCGGCCTGGTCGCCCTGTTCGGCCCCGGCCGGGCCCGTTGGATCGCCCAGGTGATGGAACCCGACCCGGCGGGCAGGCCGGCCGAGCCGATCCCGCCCGGCGCGCCGCTGCCCACCGCACCCGCCTTCCCCAGCCCCCGGCTGCGCGCGGCCTCCTGGACCAGGGCGGCGGTCGCCCGGCTGCTGCCCGCCCGGTGGTGTGCGGTCGCCGTGACCGGGGAACAGCGGGCCGCCGCGACGTCCGAGCGCCCCGTCCGCCCCGACCTGGTGGTCGGCCTCGACCCGGACGCCGACCTGTCCGCCGTACTGGACGACGCGGCGCCCGTGGACACCGCCACCCGCTGGATGACGGACTACCAGGCGGCCGTCGACGCCGGCATGGCCCTGACCCTCGACCTGCCACCCGCCCTGCGCGAGGGCATCGACCGGCTCCTGGTCTTCGGCGTCTCCCAGCCGCCGTCCCCGACGGCCGGCTCCGACGCCCTCGCCCACCTGCTGGAGGCGCACGCCGCCACCGACGGCCTCGCCCACCTGCCGCCCGGCACGCCCACCAACAACACCGACGGCGCCCGATCCGGCCTCGACCCGGCCGAGCCCGGCCCGCCGGTGTGGCACACCGACACCGTCCCCGACCGGACGACCGAGGCCGGCCGCCTGGCCCGCGCCCTCGGCCTGCCGCTCAGCCACGACCCGGGCGGCCACCTGGCGTCCGCCCGCACCACCCCGCCCCGCCCGGGCGCCCCCACCGCACCGGCCCGCCTCCTGCCCGCCGGGCCCGCCGACACCGAGGCGGCACGCACCGTCCAGGCGGCCACCTGGTCCGCGACCTGGGGGTACTTCCTGCGCCACATGATGGCCGGGGCCGCCACGCCCGCCGACGTGGAGCGGGTGCGCGCCCACTACCTGGACTGGGTCAGGGCCGAAGGGCCGCTCCCGACCCTGCGGATCGGCAACCAGCCCTACGGCGTGCTGCCGGTGATGGAGACCGGCACCTGGGAGCCGCTGCCCGGCGAGAGCGACGACCGGACCGGGATCGCCCTCCTCGCCCGGCTGCGCTCCTCCGTCTGGAAGCCCTCCGTCGACCGGGTGCCCCGGCTCGGCCGGCCCGCCCGGCCGGAGGAGAACCTGGTCGGGATCCTCGGCTCGGGGCCGCGCGCGCTGGAGGTGCGCGCCCGCAGCCTCCTCGGTGAGGAGTACGTCATCTGGCTGTGGCGCTTCCTGCGGCTGAGGCTCGGCAAGGACTGGCGCAGCCACCTGTTCACCGAACCGATGGCGGTGCTGCGCACCCTCGAACTGGCCGGTGAGCCCCCGCTGGGCAGGGCCGTGTTCGCCTCCGGCTCGTACCCGCTGCGCACCCCGCTCGCCGCGCCCGGCACCGGCCCGGGCACTCCCGACGGCTACCTCACCGCACTCGCAGCCCGCGGGCTGCTCCCCGCCGCACTGCTGCACGAGGACCGGGCCGTGCCCCGCCCGCTGCTCCACCGGCTGGCCCGGGCCGCGCTGCTCGACGAGTTCTCACGGGCCGCGGCCCAGCTCGGCGCCGCCGAACCGACCGAATCCCAGCTGATCGACATCGCCGAGGGCGAGACCACCCCGACCCTGGAACGCCGGCTGGCCGGGCCCCGGCCCGCCGGGGCGTCCACCACCGGCCAGGGCGGGCTGCCCCCGGCGTCCTCGGCCACCACCCTCGGCGAGTACCTGGCCCTGGCCCTGCCCACCGACCCGGGCGGCGCACGCCTCGCCGAGCAGCGCGCGGCCCTCGCGGCCGCCGCCGCGCTCACCCCGGAGCAGGCCTCCCGCCACCTGGCCGGTGTCCTCGGACTCGCTTCGCACCGGCTGGACGCCTGGATCACCTCCTTCGCCACCAAACGCCTGGAGACCCTGCGCACCGCCGCCCCCACGGGCCTGCACACCGGAGCCTACGGCTGGGCCCTGGACCTGCGCCCCGCCGTGCGGCGGGCCCCCGTCACCACCCGCCCGCCGTGGGAGAGCGGCCCGCTCACCCACGGCGGCCCCGCCACCGGGTACGTGCTCGCGCCCTCGGTCGGCCAGGCCACCACGGCGGCGGTGCTGCGCAGCGCCCAGCGCTCCCACGGCGGCGAGGCGTTCGCCGTGGACCTGTCCTCGCGGCGCGTCCGGCTGGCCGGCGCCCTGCTCGACGGCGTACGGGCCGGGCGGCCGATCGGAGTGCTGCTCGGCGCCCTGGCCGAACGCGCGCTGCACGAGCACCCGCGCGGCACCATGGACCGCTACCTGCCGACCCTGCGGGCCCTCGCCCCGGCCGAGACCACGGTCGTCGCCCCGGACGGGACCGTCTCCTCCGGCGGCGCCGCCGGAGTGCTCACCGACGGCCTGGCCCTGCACCTGGCCCACCGCGACGGCCGACTGCCGTGGGGCGGGCCCGCACCCGCGCCCCGGCCCGGAGCCCCCGCGCCACTGCCGCTGCCCGCCGGCGGCGAGGACCGCGCCGCACTCGAACAGGTGCTGTCGGTGCTCACCGACGCGGTCGACGCGGTGCACGACAGCCTGCTGGCCGAGGGCGTGCACCAGGTCGTCCAGGGCCGTCCGGAACGGGCCGCCGCCGCCGTCGACCTCCTCGCCCGCGGCGAGGCCCCGCCCGCCGAGCTGGAGTTCGCCCGCAGCCCGCGCAGCGGCGACGCCGTCACCCACCGGCTGCTGCTGGCCGGCAACCAGACCCCGGTCGGCCGGGCCGACTGGCCGGCCGCCACCGGCCACCAGCCGCGCATCCTGGCCGCCGCCGCGGCCGACGCCGTCGCCGCCTCCCTGCTGCCCACCCCGGCCCGGGTGCGGTGCGTCCTGCACTGGGAACCGCAGGACGGCGGCAGCGGGCAGCCGCTGCCGCCCACCGTCGTCAACGACCTCACCTTCGACCGCCTCCAGATCTCCGCGATCGACCACGTCATGGCCCGGCGCAAGGGCCTCGCGGTGGACGACACCGCCGAACTGGAACGCCGGATCGCCGTCGCCGCGTGGGCCGCCGCCCGCCCGGCCGCGTCCGCCGGCCACCCGTACCGGCTGCGCCTGGACTTCGGCCGCCTGCCGTCCTGGCCGGCCGGGGCCGTCTCCGTCACGGAGTTCCTCACCGCGGTCGGCAACGCCCGCGAACTGCTGCTGCGGGCCCGCCCGCTGACCGCCACCGACCTGGTGCCCCCGGGCGAGGAGCCGGCCGCCGACGAGCAGTCGGCCGCCACCGCCGCGCAGGACACGCAGAACCGCGCCGACTTCGCCCTCGAACACCTGCGCTCCACCCTCGCCCAACTGGGCGGCGAGACCGCCCCGGAGATCACCGAGGCGACACTGCCCGCCCTGCGCACCGCCCTCGTCCGGGCCGCCGGCGCCGGCATCGCGGCAGCCGTACCGCCACCCGCAGGCCGGCCCGGCGAGAAGGAGGCCGTCACCCAGTGCACGGCCACCGCCCGGGCCGAGCTGCTGCGCCGCCTGGCCGCCCACGACGCGCTCGTCTCCGCCCACGCAGCCGAACACCCGGCCGGTGCACCCGCCACCGCCCGCGAGCGCACCGAACACCACCGCGACCGCCTCCACGAACTGCTGGACGCCGACCTGCCGGTGCTCCCACCACTGCTCGCCCCGGCCGGCACCGGCCTGGCCGACTCGCTCGCCTCCGCCCCCCTCCAGGGCCGCCCGGGCACCGCGCACCGCTGGCTGCGCCAGTACGGGCGGGTCCGCGGCGGCGCCGCGCGCTGGCAGGACGCCGTCGACTTCGCCGACATGCTCGGCGCACCCCTCGCCGACGCCCCCCGTGAGCGCCTGCGCGTCGCCCAGCTCCCGCACCGCCCCGGCGACGTGTGGTGGGGTGCCGAGAGCACCACCCGGCCGGCCGACTCCGGACGGCTCTCCCTCGTCGTCGGCATCACCACACCGGGACCGCTGGACCTCTCCCGGCAGATCCACGGCCTCGCGCTCGACGAATGGACCGAGACCGTGCCCGCCACCCGGAACACCGCCGCCCTGGCCGTCGAGTACGACGCCCCGGCCGCCGCGCCGCCGCAGACCGTGCTGCTCGCCGTACCGCCGAACCGGCAGGAGGCCGCCTGGTCGCCCGCCGCACTGGAACGGCTGCTGCACCAGACCCTGGACCTGGCCCGCATCCGTGCCGTGGACCTGGACCTGCTGGAGGCGGTCGGCCAGTTCCTGCCCGCCGTGTACCTCGGACTCAACACCGACGGCCTGGCCGTCTCCACCGACCCCGCCGTCGACGCCGCCCCGCCGACCGGCTGACCGACCGGGAGAACCCATGCCCCAGCAGCCGTCCATCACCTCCTGGACCAGGATCGAGCCGCGCACCCGCGCCGCCGACATGTCACCCGGCCTGGCGGCGGCGACCGCCGACCCGCTGTGGCTGCTCGCCCGGCAGTGGCAGGTCGGCGAGTTCCGCGGCGAGGACGCCGGCTCGCCCGTCACCGTGCGGGTCCGCGCCCAGGCCGCGCCGCTGGCCCGCTACCGGCCCGAGGGCGGCCCGGTGCCCGGGACGGCGGTGCCGATCGACCCGACGCTGCCGCTGGAGGCGGTGGTCGAACGGGAACCCGCCCCCCTCGCCCACGACCGGCGCCTGGCCGCCCAGCTGGGCCTGGACCTCCTGCGGGCACTGCGCTCGGCCGGCGTGAGCCCCGCGATCGTCGCGGCCGTTCTCGCCGCCTACCCGCTGCCCGCCCCGGCACCCGGCACCGGCGACCCGGCCGTCCCCGGCATCCCCGCCGACGACGACACCACCGGCTACCACGCGGTGACGACCGGCCGCGCGCCCGACGGCCTGGCCCTGCTGCACGAACGCGGACCCGGCCGGATCCCGATCCCGGCCGACCAGACCGCGCCGGTCGCGCGCGCCGTCCAGGACTGGCTGGCCACGGCGGGAGAACCCGCCGTCGCGGCCGCGACGGGCCGGGCCTGGAACCAGGAACGCATGGAGTACGCCTTCGCCGTCGCCGCCCGCGACGACACCGGCGAGACCGTGCTGGAGGCGCGCGGCCACCACGGCGACCGCCTCGACTGGTCCGACCTCGACGTCCGTGAGGGAGCCACGCTCGGCACCCCACCTCCCCTTGACGCCGTCCCGGCCGCCGCCGTGGAACACGTGGTCCGGACGGTGCTGCCCGCCGTCGCCGCCTACCCGGGCATGCCCGCCACCCGCTGGTGGGAGATGGAGGACTCCCGGGTCTACTGGGGCGGCATCACCGCCGAAGGCACCGACCTGGCCCGGATGCTGGTCGCCGAGTACGCGACCGGCTACGCCAACGACTACTTCCTGGTGCCGCTCGACCTCCCGGTCGGCAGCGTCACCCGGGTCGGCTCGGTGGTGGTCACCGACACCTTCGGCGAGCAGATCCTGATCCCGCCGGCCGGCCCGGACTGGACCCTCTTCCGGCCCAGCACCGCCCCGGCCGCCGGCGCCACCGGGCCCCGCCCGGCCGCCGACCTGCTGCTCACCCTGCCCACCGTGCTCGACACCCTGGACGGCGAACCCGTCGAGGAGGTGCTCCTCGCCCGCGACGAGGCCGCCAACCTCGCCTGGGCGGTGGAGCACAGCGCCACCGGCCCGGCCGGCCGGGCCGTCGCCCTGACCCCCCGCCCGGCGGCCGCCCCGCCCGCCGCCACCGCACCGGACGGGGTGCTGCACTACCGGCTGACCACAGGCGGACCGGAGAACTGGGTGCCGCTCGTCCCCGTACCGGACCCGGCCCACCCGGGACGCACCCTGCTGAAGCGGCTCGGCGCCACCGCACGCGGGGCGGTCCTGGACCGCTCCGTCCCGATGGCCGTGCCCGAGGAGGAGGTCCCGCCCGGCGGGACACGCGTCGTACGCCACTGGCAGCTGTCCCGGTGGACCGGCGGCCGCACCGTGCTGTGGCTGGCCCGCGCCCGCGGCGCGGGCCGGGGCGGCGCCTCGTCCGGGCTGCGCCACGACGTGCTGGAGGAACTGCGCTGACCGGCCGGCCCGGGGGCGGCGGCCGACTCCGGGCCCGCTCCGGCGCCCGCTCCGGGGGTGCTCGCGAACGGCCCGCCGCACGGTCGGAACACGGGTGACGCCTGGGGGTGTGGCCGGGGTGCGGCAGGCCCCGCGCCGGGTACCCGCCTGTGGCCCTGGTCGTCACGGGTGCCGGACCGGCCGCGCCGGCGAGGCGTCGGCAGGCCGCTGCGGGAGGGCGGCCTCGACGTCGCCACGGACCATCGCCGTGGGGGCGGCCCGGCTGGTCGAGCCGGCCCAGGGCGGGCCTGCGGTGGCCCCTGCGGTTCAGGGACCAGGTGGTTCCGTGCTCGGGGTTCCGGGTGTGCAGGTTGTCCAGGCCGAGGCCGGCGACGGCTTGCATGCCCCCGGGCGTCAGGTGGTTGATGCAGTAGCCGCCGGTGCGGCGCCCGGATGCCCGCTCGGCGGTCACCGATGTCCACCCGGCCCGGCGCGGTCCGACGGCCGCCGACATGCCGGCGATGCCGAGGCCCACGAGCGGCGCACGTTTCTGCAGGACCCGCCCCCTTGCCCCGGCTGCCTGCCGCGCGCGGGCGGCAGGCAGCCGGGGGAATCGGCACGAGGCGGGGCCCGAGTGCCGAAGCAGCGGGGGTGGGGCCGGGCCTACGGGACCAGGACGAGGCGTTCGCTGCTCCGGTGGTCGTTCCACGCCTGCGCGATCCGGGCCAGCGGCACGGCCCGTGCCTGGACGTCGATGGTGCCTTCGGTCACCGCGGCGGCCAGCTCGGGCAGTTCGGCGATGAAGTCGCGGGGCGGGACCGATCCGATGCCGCTGCCCACGATCTGCAACCGGGCCGCACGCAGCCCCGCTGACGGGATCGGGGCGGACTCGCCGGCGATGGAGCCGATCTGGACCCAGGTGAGCGGCGCGGAGCGGTCGGCGCGGGCGGTGAGGATCGGGAGCATGCTGTCCGCGGCGGGTGCGCCCCACAGGAAGTCGAGGACGACGTCGACGTCGGCTGCGGCGGCTATCTCGTCGAAGGTGAGCGTCCGGTCGGCGCCGAGGGCGGGCAGCGTCTTGAGGCGGTCGGTGTCGCGGCCGGCGGCGATGACGTGGGCGGCGCCGAACCGTTTGGCGATCTGGACGGCCATGCGTCCGGCGCTGCCGGTGGCACCGAGGACGAGGACGCGCTGACCCTCGCGGAAGGTGATGCGGCGGCGCAGGGCGACCCAGGAGGACATGCCCGGGTTCATCGCGGCGGCGATCCGTACGGGGTCCACGTGGTCGGGCAGGACGACGCTTCGGCGTGCGTCGATGACGGTGCGTTCGGCGAAGGTGCCGAGGGCCGTGTCGTCCAGGACCGCGTACCGCAGACGGCCCGAGGAGTCCCGGACGACGCCGTCGACGCCGGGAACCAGGGGGAGGGTGCCGGTGGTGGAGTAGTGGGTGCCGTTCGCCTTGGCCCGGGTCAGGTGGTGCAGGGCTGCCGCGAGGACATCCACGACCATCTCGTGCTCGCCCCGGGCCACGGGTTCGGGGTGCTCGCCGTAGGCGGGCGGTGCGTCGTGGGCCGTGATGACTGCTGCGTGCATGAAGGGGCTCCCCAGTTGGTTGGCATTACCAATCAAAACCAGGATTGTTGGTAATGCCAACAATGTCAAGTAGGGTGGTTCCCATGGCTCCCGACGACTCCACAGACGTCCTGATCGACGGCCTGGTCCGCAGCGCCTTCCAGGTCATGGGCGTGCTCACCCGCATCGGTGCCGAGCACGATCTGTCCCTCACCCAGCTGCGCGTCCTCGGCATCCTGCGGGACCGGCGCCCCCGCATGAGCGACCTGGCGGCCTTCCTCGGCCTGGACAAGTCGACCCTCTCCGGCCTCGTCGACCGCGCCGAACGGCGAGGACTGCTGGCCCGGGGCCCCAGCCCCGAGGACAAGCGCGCCGTCGTCGTCATGATCACCGACGCCGGACGCGACCTCGTCCAGCGTCTGCACGAGGACGTGCGGGGTGCCCTCGCGCCGGCCACCGGACGGCTCGAACCGCAGCAGCGCCGACAGCTCGCCGAGCTGCTCGAACCCGTCCTCACCCCGCCACTGGTGCACACGCCGCGCCCCACCGCCCAGCGCTGAGCGATCCGCCGGGTCCTCACGCCAGAGGGCGCCTCGGGTGCGGGCGGCCTCGTACCGCTGCGCCGGGGGTCGGTGGCATGGTGCGGCCGTGTGCCGTGTGCCGTGTGCCGTGTGCCGTGTGCCGTGTGCCGGTCGGCCCGGGAGGCCTTTGTCAGGGAGTGGGTTCGCCGAACCAGCGGGCGGCAGCGTGCCGAAACGCCGCGGGGTCGGGGTGGTGGCCGTCGGCCCAGGCGACGATGCCGTCGGGCCGGACCAGCAGGGCGCCGAATCCGAGGTCGTCGCTCACCGGCCCCGCCGCGTAGCGGATCAGGCCCTTCCAGCCTGCGGCCGTACCGCGCAATCGCCGGTCGGTGGTGAAGTCGAGGACGACGCCCTGCCCTTCGCGCAGCAGGTCGCCGAGGTGGGTGCCGTCGCCGAAGCGGAAGTCCGGGGCGGTCCGGCCGACGAGCGGCTGGTCGCTGCCCAGGTCGTAGCGGTGGGACAGGCCTGCGGTGCGGTGGAACACGTGGGTGGTGCCGTCGGGGGTGTCGAGCAGGTCGCGGAGCAGCTTGCGCAGGGCCGGGGCGTTGGGGCCGGGGTTCATCGTGGCCACCTGGGCGCGTGACCAGTCGAGGATCGCGGCGCCGACGGGGTGGCGTTCGGCGGTGTAGGTGTCGAGCAGGTGCTCGGGTGCGGTCCCGCGGACGGTGGCGGCGAGCTTCCAGCCGAGGTTCACGGCGTCGCCGATGCCGAGGTTGAGCCCTTGGCCGCCGAGCGGGGAGTGGATGTGGGCGGCGTCGCCGGCGAGCAGGACACGGCCCTCGCGGTAGGTCGTGGCCTGCATGGCGCGGTCGGTGAAGCTGGAGGCGAGGTGGACCTCGTCCAGCGCCACGTCGGTGCCGGAGATCCGGCGCAGGACGGCCTGGAGGTGTTCGCGCGTCAGCGGCTGCGAGCGGTCGAAGGCGCCGCCGTCGAAGTCCATCATCCCCAGGTGTCCTTCGAAGGGGGTCCTCAGGTACATGCCGGTTGGCGTCAGGTTGAAGCCGGGGTCCAGCTTCTGCGGGTCGTCGAAGGTGACGCGGGCGACGTAGCCGGTGAACATCGGCGGCGTGCCGACGAAGTCGAAGCCGGCCAGCCGGCGCACCGTGCTGCGTCCCCCGTCGCATCCCACCAGCCAGCGCGCCCGGTGGTCGCGCCCGTCGGCGCGTACGACGACGCTGTCGCCGTCCTGGGTGACGGCTTCCAGTCCGGCACCGGGCAGGATCTGCGCGCCGGACCCGCTCGCCCGTCCCGCCAGGACCGTGCCGACCGCGTCGAGGCTGGTCATGATGCCCTCCATCGCCGGGCCGGGCAGCCGGAAGGAGACGGCGGAGGCGTCGATGCCGGCCGCGTCGAGGCGCATGCCCGCGAAGTGGCTCACGTCGCGAGGGGCGGTCGGCCCCTGTGTGCCGGGGCCTGCTCCGACCCGCGCCGCGTCGACGCCCGAGGCCTCCAGCAGCTCGTGCAGCATGCCTCGGCGGTGGAACGCCTCGACCGATCCGGCGTTCAGGCCCCGCATGCCCAGCGGGAGCGTCTTCAGCGGCGAGGCCGGCTCCTGGTCCTGCTCCAGCACCAGGACCGAGCAGTCGGCCAGCGCGAGCTCGGCGGCGAGGAACAGGCCCACCGGGCCGGCCCCCGCGATCACCACGTCGTACATGTGGAACCTCCTTCGGTTCGAACCCCTTGCCACGCCGGGGCTCCTCAGGTCGGGGCCGGTGCCCGAGGGCGCCGGCCGACAGATTTGGAGCAATGCTCCAATATTGGAACCGTACTCCACTTTGGAGCATCGCTCCAAATCTGGGAGGATGAGGACATGGTCACCCAGACACGCCAGTCACAGCGGCGCCGGCAGGTCCTCTCCCGCGAGCGCATCGTCGAGGCAGCCGTCGAGCTGCTGGACGCGGAAGGGGAGGGCGCCCTGACGGTGCGGGCGCTGGCCGGGCGTCTGTCGACCGGGTCCGGGGCGATCTACCACCACGTGGGCAACATGGGCGAACTGCTGCAGGCCGCGACCGCGACCGTCGTCGCCGGGGCCCTGCCGCCGCTGCGCACGCCCGCCGGCTCCTTGCAGGTCCCCGGATCCACCGGCTCGCCCGAGGAGGCGATCCGCGCCGTGGCGCTGGGCCTGTTCGACGCCGCGGCCGAGCACCCCTGGCTCGCGGCCCAGCTCGCCGTGCAGCTCACCCGCAGCCCCTGGGGGGCGGTGACGCCCCGGGTCTTCGAGAGCATCGGCCGGCACATGCGCGCACTGGGCGTGCCCCGTCAGGACTGGTTCGCCACGACCTCCACGCTGGTCCACTACATCCTCGGCGCCACCGCCCAGAACGCCCAGGCCCCGGACGGCGCCGGCGGCGGCGCGGTCCCGGAAGCGGCGCAGGAGCGCGCGGAGTTCCTCGACGCCGCTTCCAGGGCGTGGCAGGACCTCGACCCCGACGACTACCCGTTCATCCACGACATCGCCGACCAGATGCGCCGGCACGAGGACCGCGAACAGTTCCTCACCGGCGTCGCCCTGATCCTCGCCGGCATCACCGCGGACCGGCCGCCCAGGACCGGCTGACCCCTCCCGTCCCGCCCGGCGGAGCACTGTCGACGAGGGCCGGGCGTCGCCACCGCACGGGCTTGCCGAAAGTTTCAGCAATGCCGCGCAATGCCTTGACGTGCTCCTGCCCGTGCGGGAAGGTCATGGCGCGGCGGGCCGGTGTGCACCTCCACCGGGCACCGGTCGCCGGACGGCGGATGCGGGGCCACGAACCCCGGCCCGCGCCGGGGGCCGCCATCGGCCGGCGCCGACACCGGGCCCGTCGACGCGCCGACACCTCCTCCCACCTCCACCCCCACCTCCCGCGGCCCCGCCGGGGGTCCTTCGCGGACCTCGCAGCCCGGCGCGACCCGGTCCAGCCAGGAGGCACCCCCATGAGGCTTCGAGCGCGGACCCGCGCCGGCACCCGGCGAACGCCGGTGTTCGCCGTGGCAGCGGCACTCGCCGGGGCGGGCACGGCCGTCCTGGCCGCCCCCACCGCCGCGGCAGCACCGGCGGCGATCAGCCTGCCCGCGACGTTCGACAGCGAGGTCGGCTGCTCGGTGGACTGGCAACCCGCCTGTCCCCAGGCGCAGTTGAGTCAGCGCGCCGACGGAAGGTGGGCGGCCACCCTGAACCTTCCGGCCGGCAGCTTCGAGTACAAGATCGCTGTCGACAACGCCTGGTCGGAGAACTACGGAGTCGGCGGGGCACGGGACGGGGCGGACATCCCGATCACCGTGCCGTCCGGCGGCAGGGCCGTCACCTTCGTCTACGACCCGGCAACCCACGTGGTCTCGGACGACGTGAGCGCGGTGCCCGGCTCGCTCGGCGCGCTGTACACCCCGACCGCGACCACCTTCCGCATCTGGTCGCCGGACAGCTCCGACGTCAAGGTGACCGTCGGCGGCACGACGTACCCGCTCGGCCCCACCAGCCTCAGCGGCTACAGCGCCGTCCACCAGGTCACGGTCGGGGGCGATCTCAAGGGACAGGCCTACCAGTTCGGCATCGGCGGCACCGCCGTCCGCGACCCGTACGCCCGGATGGTCAGGTCCGGCACCACCCAGGGCGTCGTCGTCGACAGCGGGGCGATCGCCCCCACCGGCGGCACGTGGGCCCCGCGCCCGGCCCTCGCCAACCGGGAGGACTCGGTCGTCTACGAGCTGAGCGTGCGGGACTTCACCGTCGACGCCAGCTCCGGCGTCGATGCGGCCAAGCGCGGGAAGTTCCTCGGCCTGGTGCAGACCGGCACCACCAAGGGCGGCGCCAGAACGGGCATCGACCACCTCAAGGAGCTCGGCGTCACCGCCGTCCAGCTCATGCCCGCCTTCGACTTCGGCAGCACCACGCCGAACTGGGGCTACGACCCGGTCGACCACAACGTCCCCGAGGAGCAGTACTCCCAGTTCACCGCTCCGGAGGACCGGATCCGCGAGTTCAAGGACATGGTCGACGGATTCCACAGGAACGGCCTGCGCGTCGTCATGGACGTGGTCTTCAACCACACCTACGACAAGAACGTCTTCGGCGGCATCACCGGCGCGTACTACACCCCGGCCGACCTGTCCGGCACCGGCAACTCCATCGACGACGGCAACCCGATGGTCAGCCGCATGATCCAGGACTCGCTGGAGCACTGGGTCCGCGACTACAACGTCGACGGCTTCCGCTTCGACCTGCTGGGCGTCCACCACTGGAGCAGCGTGTCCACCTGGGCGACGTACCTCACCTCCACCTACCCGGACCGCAACCTGCTGCTGTACGGCGAGCCGTGGAACGGCGCCGTCGCCGACCCCCAGGAGGCGCAGAAGGTCCGCTACGGCACCGTCCCCGCCCTCGCCGCCGGCCATGTCGGGGTGTTCAACGGCGTCTACCGGGACGCGATCCGCGGTGGCACCGACACCGACGTGATGGCCTACATGGGCGGCACCGGCAACGCCGGCGCCATCGCCTTCGGCATGCGGGGCTCACCGACCGACGCCAGGAGCACCGCCACCATCGCCGACCTGTGGACGCCGGCCTTCGCCCACGACCCCGAACAGACCGTGAACTACGCCTCCATCCACGACAACCTCAACCTCTACGACAAGATCACGTACTCGGGTGCCACCGGTGGCGCCACCGGCACCGCCGGACGCATCGACCGCTTCGCCGCCGGCATGATCCTCACCTCCCAGGGCATCCCGGTCATCGCCGAGGGCGACGAATTCCTGCGCTCCAAGGTCGTGGGCGGCGACTACACCACCGCCAAGAACTCCTACAACGCCCCCGACACCGTCAACGCGATCCACTGGGGCGACAAGACCACCAACGCCGCCGTCTTCCGCTACTACAAGGACGCCATCGCCCTGCGCCGCTCCACCCCCGCGCTGCGGCTCACCACCTGGGACGCCGTCCACGACCGGATGACCGCGCAGACCGACGGCCCGGTCGTCGTCGCCCGCCTCGGCGCCGACCCCGCCACACCCACCGGCTACGACACCGTCGTGGTCGCCAACCCCACCTCGGCCCCCTACGACGTCACCCTCCCCGCCGGCACCTGGACGAAGGTCCTCGACACCGACGGCGCCACCTCGGCCGGTGACACCGCCTGCACCGGCCTCGCCGTCACGGTCTTCCGCAGGAACTGAACACGGCCCTTCAGGCGGCCCGGTGGTCGCTCCGCTCGCCGTGGCCGGACGCGTCGTGCGCGTCGTGCGCGCCGTGCGGGTCGTGCGCCTCGTCGGACAGCAGCCCGTCGGCGGCGCCGTCGAGGAGGCGTTGCATGTCGGTGGAGCGGGGCAGCATGGTCGCCTCGTAGGCGCGGACGGCGTCCGCGACGGTGTCGTGCTCCGCGAGGGCGAGGGCGAGTTCGCAGGCGTCGAGCATGGCGAGGTTGACGCCGACGCCGAGCGGGGGCATGAGGTGGGCCGCGTCCCCGAGCAGGGTGACGGTGGGGCTGTGTTCCCAGGTGTGGGGGACGGGCAGGGCGTGGAGGGGGCGGTCGACGTAGCGTCCGTCGTTGTCGGTGAGGAGCCGGCGCAGCCGGGGTGACCACTGGTGGTAGCGGTCCAGGAGGAGGGCGCGGATGCCGTCGGTGTCCTGGACGGTGAGGCCGGCCTCGGCGATCCAGTCGGCGGGGGCGCGCTGGATGACGTAGACGCGGATGTGGTTGCCGCCGTTGCGCTGGGCGAACAGGCCGCGCTCGCCGTCGGCCGCGGCGGCGCTCCCGGGGCCGACGAGGTCGGCGATGCCGGGGTGCCGGTGGTCGACGTCGTGGAACCAGGCTTCGAGGAAGCTGATGCCGGTGTACCGGGGGGTGGCGGGGGAGAGCGCGCGGCGGACCCTGGACCAGGCGCCGTCGGCGCCGATGACGAGGTCGGCCTCGACCACGGTGCCGTCGGCGAAGTGCAGCCGGCGGGGGCCGTCGGCGGGTCCTTCGACGGAGCGCAGGGTGCGGCCCCAGTGCACGGTGCCCGGTTCGAGCGAATCCAGGAGGAGGTCGCGCAGCCGGCCGCGGTCGATCTCGGGCTTGAACCGCTCGCCGTCCTCGGGGACGTGGTGGAAGCCGGTCGTCCCGGTGGCGGCGTCCAGTTGACGCATCTCCTGTCCCTCGGGACGGCAGAGGCGGAAGAAGTCCTCCAGCAGTCCGGCCTCGCGCAGGGCGATCTGGCCGTTGTCCTCGTGCAGGTCGAGCGTGCCGCCCTGGTCGCGGGCGTCCGGGCCGTTCTCGTGGTCGTGGACGGTGACGGCGATGCCGTGCCGTTGCAGGATGCGTGCGCAGGTCAGGCCGCCGGGGCCGGCGCCTACGACGGCGATGCGGGGGGTGGGGGAGGTGGTGGGCGAGGTGGTCATGGTGGTGCTCCTTCCGGGATTCGCGACGGCACACCGGGGCGGCCGCTCCTCCAGAAGAGCACACCGACTTCAAAAGTGCAACGACTCAATCTTTGGACCGGGTAAACCCATGAGGGTAGGATGCTCGCATGCCCGACACAGAGCCCCGGAGCGACACCCCGCCTGCACCGATGGGGCGTCGCGAACGCAAGAAGGCCGCCACCCGCCAGGCCATCGCCGACGCCGCGCTGCGCCTGTTCCTGGAACGCGGCTACGACGACGTCGGCATCCGCGAGATCGCGGACGCCGCGGACGTGTCCACCACCACCCTGTTCAAGCACTTCCCGGTCAAGGAGGCCCTGGTCTTCGACGAGGAGGCCGACCTGGAGGCCCACCTGCTCGCTGCCGTCCGCGAGCGCCCCCCCGGCCAGTCCATCCCGGCCGCCCTGCGCGACCACGCCCTGCGCCACCGCAGAGCCGCCTCCGGCGGCGACCCCCGCTTCGCGACCTTCCTCGGCCTGGTCGACTCCACCCCGGCCCTGCGCGACTACCACCAGGCCATGTGGCTGCGCCACACCACCGCGCTCGCCGCGGTCGTGGCCGAACAGAGCGGCCTCGCCGCCGACGACCCCGCCTGCACCGCACTGGCCCACTTCGCGCTGGAGGCGCCCCAGGCCGCCCAGGCCCACGACGACGTCCGCGGGGCCATGGTCCGGGCCTTCGAACTGCTCGACCACGGCTGGCGCGGCCTCACCGCAGCCGCCCCCTGACTCCGGCGCTCCGGGACGGCCCCGGCGGAGTGCGCAGGCGGTCGAGGAGCGTCGCTTCGGCCGCCTCGGAGCGGGGGTCGTCCCAGGGACCGAGGGGGACGGCGCGCAGATGGCGGCCCTGCGGGTCGAGGAGGTGGCCGCCCAGCTTCACCGGCCAGAGGGTGAGCACCCGGTCCGAGACGGTGAGTTCGGGGAAGCGTTCGGTGAGCCGTGACTCGAAAGGGGCGATGTCGTCGACCGAGCGCAGCCAGCCGGCGAGCAGCAGGTTGTGCGGGCCGGTGAGGGAGGCGCAGAGGCGGATCTCGCGCAGGGCGCTGATCCGTTCGGCGAGGTGCGGGGCCTGGCTCTGCGGCACGGCGGCCCACAGTGACACCGAGACCGGCCAGCCGGAGAGGGTCCGGGCGACCTCGCAGCGGTAGACGAGGGCGTGCTCGGCGTCGAGCCGGTCGAGGCGGCGGCGGACGGTGGTGGGGCTGAGGCCGGTGCGGTCGGCGAGCCGGGCCGCTGGCTGCCGGGGATCCTCGCTCAGTGCCCGTACGAGTTCCAGGTCATGGCCCTGGAGCGGCCGGCCTCCCTGCGGCCGGACTCCGGCGGTCGCCGTGGGTGCCAGTCGTCGGCGCTGCTCCTCGGTGAGCCGGTCGAGACGCCAGCGGCTGCCCTCGGTGTGGAGGGCGGTGGCGACCTGGGTGCGGGAGGAGGCCACTCCGTCCAGGGAGCCGAGGCGAAAGCCGACGTAGCGGGCGAGTTCGGCCTGGTCGGTGAAGACGGCGGTGACGAGGAGGTCCCGGCCGCCGCTGACGTGTTCGAGGTTGAACACGTGCGGATCCTCGGCGATCTCGGCGGCGACCTCGTGGAGCCGGCCGGCGGTGCAGTCGACCTCGATGAAGGCGACGACGGAGGGCGCGTGGGTGTGCGCCTTCGGGTGGACGCTGATCCAGGCGTGCCCGGCCCGCGTCAGTCGCGCCCACCGGCGTGCGACGGTCGAGGCGTCGAGGCCGAGGACGTCGCCGATCGTCTGCCAGTCCGCGCGGGGCGCGACCTGGAGCGCGGTGACGAGCAGGTAGTCGAGTTCGTCGAGCACGAGGCTCCTCCTCCGCGTTCGGCTGTTTCCTGCAAATGATCGGCCACCTTCGGTGGATTCCTGCACCCTACTGGCGGTAGCCGGGAAGATCGGCACCATACACGCCATGTTCAAGCTCAGTGACGCCCTCGTCCTCGAAGACCCGCTCATCCGGCTGCGCCACGACCTGCACCGCGAACCCGAGCTGGGTCTCGACCTGCCGCTCACCCGACGGAAGGTCCTCGACGCGCTCGCCGGTCTGCCGCTGGAGATCACCCTGGGCGAGCGGCTCAGCTCGGTGACCGCGGTGCTGCGCGGCGGCCGGCCGGGCCCCGCGGTCCTGCTCCGCGGGGACATGGACGCCCTGCCCGTCCAGGAGGACAGCGGTGTCGCCTACGCCTCGGAGATCCCCGGCCGGATGCACGCCTGCGGACACGACCTGCACACCGCGGCGCTCGTGGGTGCGGCGCGGCTGCTCGCCGGGCGGCGGGAGGAACTCGCGGGCGACATCGTGCTGATGTTCCAACCGGGCGAGGAGGGCATGCGCGGTGCCGCCCTGATGATGGAGGAGGGAGTCCTGGACGCCGCCGGGAGCCGCGTGGTGGCGGCGTACGCGCTGCACGTGACCTCGACGCTGCTGCCCACCGGGTTCGCCGCCGTCCGCCCGGGTCCGATGCTGGCGGCCTCCGACGCGGTCACCGTCCGGGTCGGCGGTTCGGGCGGCCACGGCTCCTCGCCGCACTCCGCGAAGGACCCGGTGCCGGCCGTGTGCGAGATGGTCACGGCCCTGCAGACGATGGTCACCCGCGTCGTGGACGTCTTCGACCCGGCGGTGGTGACGGTCGGCTCGCTGCACGCCGGCTCGGCAGGGAACGTGATCCCCGAGCACGCCGAGTTCGAGGCGACCGTACGCACCTTCTCGCACGAGACCCAGGCCCTGGTCCGGGCCGGGATCGAGCGGACCGTCCGGGGCGTCGCCGCCGCACACGGCCTGGACGCCACGATCGACTACCGGGAGAACTACCCGGTCACCGTCAACGACCCGGCCGAGGCCGCGTTCGCGCTCCGTACCGCCCGGGAGCTCCTCGGCGAGGACCGCGCCTTCGAGGCACCGCGCCCGCTGACCGGGTCGGAGGACTTCTCCTTCGTGCTGCAGGAGGTGCCGGGCGCGTACCTGGGCGTCGGCGCCTGCCCGCCGGAGCGCGACCCGGCCACCGCCCCCTACAACCACTCGCCCGGGGCCGTCTTCGACGACCGCGCAGTCCTCCACGCGGCCGTCCTGCTCGCCGAACTCGCCGCCCGCCGCCTTCAGGAGACCACCGAGGAGTGCCCGTGAGACCGGCCGACCCCACCACGCCCACGGCCGCGCCCACGCCCACGGCTGTGTCCGCCGCGGCGCCGGAACGGTCCGCCTCCGTGCGTGCCGTCGTCGGTCTGCTGGTTCTCTTCGAGCTGACGAGCGGCTTCCTGCAAGGCGGGATCGCGCCCCTGCTGCCGGCCATCGGACGCGAACTCGGTGTCCCGGATGCCGAGTTGACCTGGGTGATCTCGGTGCAGCTGCTCGCCGCCGCGGTATGCGTACCGGTCATCGGCCGACTGGGCGACCTGTACGGCCACCGGCGGGTGCTGCGCTTCACGCTCGTCTGCGTCGCCGCCGGCGCGCTGCTCGTGGCGCTCGCACCGTCCCTGCCGGTGCTGCTCGCGGGCCGGGTGCTGATGGGGCCGCTGGCCGCCCTGCTGCCCCTGGAGATCGCCCTGGCCCGGGACCGGCTGCCGGTGGACCTGGCCCGCTCCGCGATCGCGCGGCTCGTCGGGGCGCTCACCCTCGGCACCCTGCTCGGCGGCGTCGTCACGGGCGCCGTCCACGAGGCCACGGGCGACGTGCGGACCACGCTCCTCGTGCCGGCCGTGCTCGCCGTGGTGTGCGTCCCCGTCTCCTTCCTGGCCGTCCCGGAGTCCGCGCGCACCGTCGGCGGCCGGCTGGACCGGCCGGGCGCGGTGCTCCTGAGCGTGGCCGTCGTGCTGCTGCTCTCCGGGGTCTCCGCCGCGAAGGACGGCGGCTGGCTGTCCGGGACGGTGCTCGGCCGACTGCTCCTCGCGGTGCTCGTCGCCGGAGTGTGGGTGGTGGTCGAACTGCGCACGACGGAGCCGCTGGTGGACGTCCGGGCGCTGGCCGATCGCCGGGTCGCCCCGTTCTTCCTGTGCGCTGTCGTCTTCGGCGCCGTGTACTTCGGCAGCCAGTCGCCCGACGCCACGTTCCTGGCCGCGGACCCGGGCCGCACGGGGTACGGTTTCGGGCTCTCGGCCCTGGGGATCTCCCTGGTGGCCCTGCCGGCGGCGGTGATGGCGGTCGTCACCTCCTCGCTCACGGCGCGCATCGCGGGACGGCTCGGCTACGTTCCGGCGCTGGCCCTCGCGTTCACCCTGATGGGCACGGGCTTCCTCGTCACGGCCGTCCTGCACGCGGCCCTCTGGCAGGTGGTGGCGGCGAAGGTGCTCGCGGGACTCGGGACGGGAGTGGCACTCGGCGCGATGCCGACCGTGATCGCGGAGGGCAGCGACCGGTCCCGCACCGGCGTGACCACCGCTCTGTACAACAACGCCAAGACGCTCGGAGGGGCGGTCGCGGGCGGGGTGATCGCTTCCCTGCTGGCCGCATCGGCGGGACGGGGCCCCCGCGGCGGGACTCCGACGGAGCCGGGCTACGTCACGGTCTGGCTGCTGTGCGCGGTCCTCGCCTTCGGCGCGGCGGCCCTGACGGTGGCCGTGACGGCGGCCGCCCGGCGGGCGGGACGCGATTGACGGGCCGGACGACGGCGTCATGCGACGGCGTTGCTGCTGCGGACGATCGTCGGGCCGGGACCGTGGGGTGCCGGGCCCGGCGTGTCGGCCGGGCCCGGCGGGTGGGTCAGTTCTGCACGAAGACGGCGACGGTGTGGGCGGGGACGGTGAAGGTGCCGGTGGCCGGGTCGTAGGTGGACTGCTTGACGGTCGGGTCGGTGCCGTTCTGCTGCACGGGGTGCAGGTTCTGGCGGGTGCCGGCCAGGGCGGCGACGCTCTGGGTCCGGGAGCCGGCGGTGGCGTTGTAGATGACGGTGACGGAGCGGTAGGTGTTCAGGCCGCGGCCGTCGAGGTGCTCGGTGATGACGCCGGGGGTCTCGCCGGGGGTGCCGGAGAGGGGGAAGGTCAGGCGCTGCTGGACCTCCTTCGCGGTGGCGAGGGAGAACAGCGGGGTGGAGCGCTTGATCTTCAGGAACTGCTGGTACTGCGCGGTGGTGGAGGCGGTGTCTGCGCAGGTGGGGACGAGGGCGGGGTCGGCGAGCAGCGGCTTGGCGTAGATCCACTGGGCCTGGTTCCGGCCGGAGGAGACGAGCGGGAGGCCGTGGCCGAAGCCGTTGCCCCGGGTGCAGTCCCAGTGGATGGCGTTGAACCAGTCGCCGCTGTCGTAGGAGTCGCCGTCCAGGGACTTGGAGCGCAGCAGGTCGGTGCCGGCCTGGACCATGCTGGGGCCCTGGGCGAGGGTGGTGGTGGCGAGGGCGAGGGCCTGGATGCGTCCGCGTTCGGCGGGGGTGGTGCCGGCGGGCAGCTTGTGGGCGAGGGCGTCGTAGAGGGCGAGGTTGTCGTGGGCGTCGACGTAGGTGACGGCTTCGCCGGGGGCTGCGGTGTAGCCGGCGGGGGTGCCGTTGTAGTCGATTCCGGAGCCCTTGCGGCGGGTGCCGTCGCTGGTGGTGAAGGTGTAGCCGGCGAGGTTGCCGGTGAGGCCGAGCTTGACGAGGTCCATGTCGTGCAGCAGGTCGGTCTTCTGCTGCGCGGCGGTGCCGTTGACGGGGGCGCCGTTGGGGTCGGTGAACTGCCCGCTGGCGAAGCCCTGCTCGCGCGGGTCGGCGTCGGAGGGGCCGCCGCCGCGGACGCCGTCGCGCAGGCGGTCGTTGAAGGTGCCGATGCCGGTGCCGGCCATGTTGGCCTGGGTGGCCTGGACGAAGCGGATGTCGTTCGCGACCACGCCGTAGTTCCAGCCCTCGCCGTACAGGGTGGTGGCCTTGCCGTCGATGCCGTCGCGGCGCTCGGTGAGCTTGCCGAGCGAGTGCTTGACGTCGAGCATGGTCTGCTTGGGGTCCAGGCCCATCAGGTCGAAGCGGAAGCCGTCGACGTGGTACTGCTTGGCCCAGGTGGTGACGGAGTCGACGACGAGCTTGTTCATCATCGCGTTCTCGGGGGCGGTGTCGGCGCAGCAGCTGTCGCGGGTGACGGTGCCGTCGGCGTCCTGGCGCTGGTAGTAGCCGGGGACGATCCGGTCGAGGACGGAGTTCGGGTCCTGTCCGGCGGCGGCGGTGTGGTTGTAGACGACGTCCATGACCACGCGCAGGCCGGCCTGGTGGAGGGCCTGGACCATCTGCCGGAACTGGACGGTGCGGGCGCCGCCGTCGGGGGCGGTGGCGTAGGAGCCCTCGGGGACGGTGAAGTGGAAGGGATTGTAGCCCCAGTTGAAAGCGTCACGGGCCTGGGTGCCGGCCACGCACGCCTGCTGCTGGTCGGAGTCGGGGGCGATGGCGGGCAGGTCGCAGTCGGGGGTGGCGTGGGTGGACCGGACTTCCGAGGTGCCGGCGAAGTCGAAGGTCGGCAGGATCTGCACGGTGGTGACGCCCGCGGCGACGAGGTCCTTGAGGTGCTTCATGCCGGCCGACCTGGGGTCGGTGAAGGCGAGGTAGGTGCCGCGCTCGTCGGCGGGCAGCGCGGTGTCCGCGGAAGAGAAGTCGCGGATGTGCAGCTCCTGGATCTGCTGCTGCCCGGCGGTGATCGCCTTCGGCGACTCGGTGCGGTCCCAGCCGCGCGGTGTGAGCGCGTCGTCGTCGAGGTCGACGATCTGGCTGCGCCGGGAGTCCGCCGACAGGGCGAGGGAGTACGGGTCGGTGACGGTGTTGGTGACGGTCCTCAGCACGCTGGGGGCCCAGACCTTCACCTGGTAGCGGTAGTACGTGCCGTTCCAGCTCCTGTCGCCCTTCACCGACCAGACGCCGGTGGCCTCGTCGAAGATCAGGGGGACGGTGCGCGCCTCGGTGGAGGTGGCGGTGTCGTAGAGCTCGACGCTGACGGACTGCGCGGTGGGCGCCCAGACGGACAGGGTGGGCCTCCTGCCGTCGAAGACGGGGCCGAGTTCGGCGTCGGCGGCCTTGGCCGCGTAGAGGCTGTCGAGGACGCCGGCGGTCTGCAGGCCGGTGGCGGCGATCAGGTCGCCGGTGCCGTCCATGGCTGCGACCGCGCTCTGGCCCTTGACCAACTGCTTGGCTCTGCCCGCCCATTCGCGCGGGACGCGCAGCGCGGTGAACTTCGCCAGGTGCGGGTACTTCGCCCTGAGGGCGGCGGGCAGGCCCTTGGGGTCGCGGGTCAGCGGGATGGCGGTGCCGCCGGTGATGCCGGTGCCGGCCGCGGTGAGGCCGCCGTCGGGGGCGGTGGCCAGCTGGAAGGTCTTCGCGGTGGCGGCGTTGTCGCCGAGGTCCCAGGCGATGGTGTCGGGGGTGAGCCAGTACCCGGAGCGGGGGGCGAGGCTGGGCTTGGGCTGTCCGGCGTAGACGCTCAGGACGCGGGAGGCGGCGGTGTAGCTGAAGGTGGTGGCGTCGCCGGCCTTCGCGACGGTGAAGGTGGTGTCGGTGCCGGCCACCGGGGTGGCGGGCAGGCCGAGGGCGGCCTTCGCGTGGTAGGTGCCGGCGGGCAGGGCGGTGGTGGTGAAGGTGGCCAGGCCGTCGCCGTCGGGGTCGGTGAGCCAGGCCGACAGGCAGTCCACGGCGCCTTCGGTGCAGCCGAGTTCGTCCAGGAAGTCGCCGCCCGCGGTGACCACGGCGGTGTTCAGGGTGTCGGTGATCCAGTGGGTGGCGGGGTCGTAGAGGAACGTGACGTCCGCACCGCCGGCCGGGACGGCGAGCGGGATGTTGGCGCCGCCCGGTGCCGCGTTCAGGCCGTAGTTGACGGCCCAGCTCTTCTCCAGGGCCGCCTTGTAGGAGTAGGCGCCGGCCGGCAGGTGCGCCGAGAGGGACCAGACGCCGTCCGGGCGGCGGGTCATCTGGGCCTGGTCGCAGTCGGGAGACCAGTCGCCGGGGCAGCCCAGGAGGTGGTCGAGGTCGCCGGCCACGGCGACGGCGGTCGGCGCGGCCGCCGGGTCGGCGGCCAGGGCCGGGGCGGGGGCCAGTCCGGCGGCGGCGAGGACGACGGCGGTGGCGACGGCCTGCCGGGTGCGGCGGGATCTGGCGGCGGTGGCGGGTCGGTCGGTCATGGCACCTCTTCGTGTCGCGACGGGTGGTGAAGTGGGGGCGGTGAAGTGGGCTGTGCCGCACCCGGGTTGACGGCAGGATGCGGCACCGCGGTCGGCCGGTGGGCTGGCCGGTGGCGGGATCTGCGGGCGGTGATGCGCTCGTGGCGGACGGCCGGGCGCATCACCGCGTTCCGGAGGTCAGCCGGTGGTCCACCAGGCGGTGGTGTCGGCGGGCAGGACGGTGTGGTCGCCGTCCTGGGTCAGCGGCTCGCTGGCGAGGGCGAGTTCGCCGGGGGTGGGGACGGTGACGGGGCGGTCGGTGATGTTGGCCGTGCAGCGCAGCGTGCGGCCGTCGTCGGTGGACCGTTCGAAGGACAGCACGCCTTCACCGGCGTCCAGCCAGGTCAGGTTGTCGGCGCCGCCGAGGGCGGGATGTGCACGCCGGTAGGCGAGGGCCGCCCGGTAGAGCTCCAGGGTGGAGGCCGGGTCACCGGTCTGCGCCTCCACCGAGAGGTGGGCCCACTCGGCGGGCTGCGGCAGCCAGGACGGGCCGCCCGCGGCCGGGCCGAAGCCGTACGGCGCCTCGGTGCCGGACCACGGGATCGGCACGCGGCAGCCGTCGCGGAAGCCGTCCTGGCCCTCCGCGCGGAAGTACGACGGGTCCTGGCGGACCTCGTCCGGCAGGTCGGTGACGTCCGGCAGGCCGAGCTCCTCGCCCTGGTAGACGTACGCGGAGCCGGGCAGCGCGAGCATCAGCAGGGAGGCGGCGCGGGCGCGGCGCAGGCCGAGCTCCCGGTCGCCGGCGGTACGGATCTGGGTGCCCAGGCCAGGCTCGTTGGCGAAGCGGGTGGCGTGCCGGGTGACGTCGTGGTTGGAGAGCACCCAGGTGGTGGGCGCGCCGACCGGGCGCATCGCCTCCAGCGACTCGTCGATCACCTGCCGCAGCGCGCCGGCCTGCCAGGAGCTGGCCAGGTACTGGAAGTTGAAGGCCTGGTGGAGCTCGTCGGGGCGCACGTAGTTGGCGGTGCGCCGGGCGGTCGGGGTCCAGGCCTCGGCGACGCCGATCCGCTCGCCGGGGTACTCGTCGAGGATCTTCCGCCACTCCCGGTAGATCTCGTGCACGCCGTCCTGGTCGAAGCAGGGCGTGGCGCCGGTGCCGAGCAGCTTGAGCGGGTCGTGGGTGCCGAGGTCGGGCAGGCCGGCGGCCTTGACCAGGCCGTGGGCGACGTCGATGCGGAAGCCGTCGACGCCCCGGTCGAGCCAGAAGCGCAGGACGGCGTGGAACTCCTCGCGAACGGCGGGGTGTTCCCAGTTGAAGTCGGGCTGCTCGGGGGCGAAGAGGTGCAGGTACCAGTCGCCGGGGGTGCCGTCGGGGTTCTCGGTGCGGGTCCAGGCGGGGCCGCCGAAGACGGATTCCCAGTCGTTGGGGGGCTCGTCGCCGCCGGCGCCCTGGCCGGGACGGAAGTGGTAGCGCTCGCGCAGAGGGGACGCAGGTCCCTCGCGCAGCGCGCGCTGGAACCACTCGTGCCGGTCGGAAGAGTGGTTGGGGACCAGGTCGACGATGATGCGCAGGCCCAGGCCGTGGGCGTCGGCCACCAGGTGGTCGGCGTCGGCGAGGGTGCCGAACATCGGGTCCACCGCGCGGTAGTCGGCGACGTCGTAGCCGGCGTCGGCCTGCGGGGAGGCGTAGAAGGGGGAGAGCCAGACGGCGTCGACGCCGAGGTCGCGCAGATACGGCAGGCGCGAGCGGATGCCCGGCAGGTCTCCCATGCCGTCTCCGTTCGCGTCGGCGAAGCTCCGCGGGTACACCTGGTAGATCACCGCGTCGCGCCACCAGCCGGCTCTGCGCGCGGCGTCGGCGGGGGCGTCGGCGGGCCGGTCGGTCGTGGCGAGATGCTGGGTCATGGGGTCCTCACGACAGCGGCGAGTGACGCCGCGGCTACATAGGGCGATGGAAGGCGGGTGGGACGGGCCGGCGCGCCTGTGACGGCGGCGGTGTGCAGTGCGGTTCGGCCCGTCCCGGGGCGCCCGGACGATCCGGGGCCGGGTCAGCTCTTGGTGCCGCCGGCGGTCAGGCCGGCGACCAGGTGCTTCTGGACGACGTAGAACACCAGGGCGGCGGGGAGGGCGATGAGCACGGAGGTCGCGGCCATGTAGTTCCACTGGGAGTTGAACTGGCTGACGTAGGTCTGCAGGCCGACGGCGAGGGTGTACTTGTTCTCGGAGAGCATGAAGTGCGAGGCGTAGGCGACCTCGCCCCAGGCGGTGATGAAGGTGTAGAACGCGGCGACGGACAGGCCGGGCCGGGCGAGGGGGACGACCAGGCGCCAGAAGGTGCCGAACGGGGAGAGGCCGTCGATGCGTCCGGCCTCGTCGATGTCGACGGGGATGGTGTCGAAGTAGCCCTTGAGCAGCCAGGCGCAGTAGGGCACCGCGGTGGAGCAGTAGATGACGATCAGGCCGGCGTAGGTGTCGAGCAGGCCCAGGTTCGCCATGATCTTGTAGAGCGGCACCATCAGGACGGCGACGGGGAACATCTGGGTGAGCAGGAAGGTGTACATCAGGGTGCCGCGGCCCAGGAAGCGGATCCGGGAGACGGCGTAGCCGGCACTGGCGGCGATGAGGACACCGACGACGGTGGTGCCGAAGGCGACGATCACCGAGTTGAGCATCCAGGTGCCGAAGCCGGTGTCGGTCAGCACGTGGCCGTAGTTGGACAGCGAGGGCCGGTCGAGGATGCGGCCGGGGTGCTGGTAGTCGAACTTGTCGGCGCCCAGCGAGATGTAGGCGATCCACAGGATCGGGAACGCCGCGACGAACGCCATGACGACGAGCCCGCCGTGCAGGGTGAGGGAGGCGGAGGCCTTGCGGCGGTTGCGCGAGTGACGGGCGGGGGCGGTGGGTGCGGTCGCCATCAGAGGGCCCCCTCGTTGTTGCGCTTGAGCCAGCGGCGGTAGACGCTCGTGAAGACCACGAGCAGGGACAGGCACAGGATGCCGACGGCCGCCGAGGAGGCGTAGTCCTGGGGCTGCTGGCCGAAGAACAGCTTGTAGGCGTAGGTGACGAGGATCTGGGCGCTGTCGCTGTTGGTGCCGAACAGCAGGAAGATCACGTTGAACTGGTTGAACGTCCAGATCACGCCGAGCAGGATCACGGTGCTGCTGACCGGCCGCAGGCCCGGCAGGGTGACGTTGGTGAACCGCTGCCAGGGGGTGGCCCCGTCCATCTCGGCCGCCTCGTAGAGCTCGCGAGGGATGGCCTGCAGGCCGCCGAGCAGGGAGATCATCATGAACGGCACGCCGCACCAGATGTTGACGCCGATCGCGGCCGCCTTCTGGGCGAGCGGGTTGCTCAGCCAGGACGGGCCCGTGATGTGGAGAAGGCCGAGCAACTGGTTGACGGCGCCGTCGTCGGCGAGGATGAGGCGCCAGGTGAAGATGGTGACGAAGGTGGGCACGGCCCAGGGCAGGATCAGCAGCAGCCGGTAGAGGCCGCGGGCCCGCATCTCGCGGTTGAGGGCGACGGCCAGGGCCAGGCCGATGGCGTAGGTGAAGGCGACGCAGAGGATCGTCCACACGATCGTCCACACCAGGTGGGGCCAGAACTGGTTGTTGGCGCCGGTCAGGATGTCGGCGTAGTTCTTCAGGCCGATCCGGTCGTAGGTGTCGGGGATGTGGTTGGCGCCGATGGTGCGCCCGACGTTCTCGCTGGTCGCGTTCGTGAAGCTGAGGTAGATCCCCTGGACCAGGGGGTAGCCGACGATCGCGCCCAGGACCAGGACCACCGGCAGGCACATCGCCCACGCGTACCAGTAGCGGTCGTAGGAGCGCCTGGCGCGCTGCAGGAGGCCGGGCCTGGGGCGGCGGCGTGTCTGGGCGGGTTCGCCCTGGACGGCGGTGGTCATCTGGCACCTCGGAGGCGGATCAGGGGGTGGTCAGTGGTCGGCTCCGGCCGGGGCACCGGGGCGCCCCGGCCGGAGGTCGGTCACTGCGCGTCGTAGTCGGGCAGCAGCTTCTTGGCGGAGGCGGCGACGTTGTCCAGGCCGGCCTTCGTGCTCTCCTGGCCGGAGAGGATCTTGATCAGTTCGGTGCCGAACGGGTCGTAGAGCGAGGAGTACTGGGAGACGGCCGGACGGGGCTGCCCGGTGGACAGCACCTTCTGGTAGCCCGCGATGCCGAGGTTGGTGGTGACCTCGGGGGTGTAGGCGTCGGTGCGGGTCGGCAGCGTGGAGTTCTTGGTCGCCGTGTAGATCTGCGAGTTCGCGGAGGTCATGAAGGCGATGAACTTCTGCGCGGCGGCCTGGTGCGCGGCGTCCGAGCCCGCGTAGGCGACCAGGTTGTGGCCGCCGAGCGGGGCGCCGGCCTTGCCGGTGGAGCCGGCCGGGACGGGGGCGATGCCGAGGTTGTCGTTCTTCAGGAACGCCTGGCCCTTGAAGACGTTCGCGCTCTCCCAGGGGCCCTGGATGATCGCGGCGACCTTGCCGTTGGTGAAGGCGTCCATGATGTTGGCGTAGCCGTTGCTCGTGGTGTCGAGCTTGGCCATGCCCGGGGCGGCGACCAGGGACTTGAGGGTGTCGATGCCCTTGACGGCGGCCGGCGAGGCGACGGTGATCTTCTTCGCGGCGACGTCGAGCATGTCGGTGCCCTCGCCGTAGAGGAACGGCATGGCGTAGTAGGCCTGCGGGTTGACGGCGAAGCCGTCGACGCCGGTCTTCTCCTTGACCAGGGCGGTGTCGGCCTTCAGCTCGCCCCAGGTGGCCGGGGCCTTGGTGATGCCCGCCTTGGCGAAGAGCTCCTTGTTGTACATCAGCGCCAGGGTGTCGGTGACCTGCGGGACGCCGTAGAGCTTGCCCTCGTACTTCGCCTGCTCGACGAGCTGCGGCTGGAACTGCGCGACGTCCGCCGCGGCGGCGGTGCCGTCCAGGGGCGCGAGGAAGCCCGACTTCGCGAAGCCCGCCGTCCAGCCGACGTCGGCGCGCAGCACGTCCGGGGCGCCCTTGCTGCCCGCGGCGGTCTGGAACTTGCTCTGCGCGTCGGCGAACGGGACGTTGACGTAGGTGACCTTGACGTCCGGGTTGGCCTTCTGGAAGTCGGCCACCATGGTCTTGAAGGTGGGCGACTCGTTCGTGGCGTCCGAGGTGTCCCACCAGGTGATGGTGACCGGGCCGGCGGCGGCGGAGCCCGATCCGCTGCCCGAGCTGCAGGCGCTCGCAGAGACGATGACCGCAGCCGCGAGGGCGACTGCCGCGATGCCACGACGCATGGTGAACTCCTAGATGGAGGGAGATTCCGGGGGTGGGGGGCCGGTCCCGCGTGGAGCCGGGGCCGGGCTTCGGTACTTCGTCCGGCGGTCTGTCGCGCCTGGTGGAGGCGGGGCGGAGCCGGAGACGGGGCTCCCGCAGCCACGACAGGCAGGTACTGCCCGAAGTCCGGTGACGCGGGATCCCACACGGTCGAGCTGTGTGATGTCGTCGACATTAGCAGGCTATTAACAGCAGTTACCTAACGTTCAGGTAACGCGCGTGACGCACATCGACAACGCGGGCGGATGAACCGGCCCCGAACCGGGGCCGACCTCTCGCGACGCGACGGCGCGACCCCCTCCGGCCTGTGGGCGGGCGGGCCGGGACCGGCGGGGGAAGGGTGGGGCCGGCGGGGGAGGGTGCGTGACGCACACCGCCCCCTGGCCCGGGAGGGCGAGGGGGCGGCGGTGTGCGGGGGTGTGCGGGTGAGGGTCAGCCGACGACGGCGGGCACCCGGCCGCTGGAGTCGCGGACGATGAGGTTGGTGCCGAGCAGCTGGTGGGGGTGCTGGTCCTCGTCGCGGATGGCGGAGATGAGGAAGTCGGCGGCCGAGCGGCCCTTGGCGGAGATGGGCTGGCGGACGCTGGTCAGGCGGGGCCGCAGCCAGGCGGCGTCCGGCAGGTCGTCGAAGCCGGTGACGGTCACGTCCTCGGGCACGCGCAGGCCGAGGTCGTGCAGGGCGTTGATGGCGCCGAAGGCGAGGATGTCGGACAGCGCGACGATCGCCGTGGGCGCGGTGTCCGACATCAGGGCCCTCGTGGCGCGGTAGCCGTCGGCGCGGGTGCAGGGGACCTCGCTGAGGGTGACGTCGGCGAGCGTCATGCCGGCTTCGGCGAGCGCTTCGGTGACGCCGTCCATCCGCCTGGCCAGCGGCCCGCGGTAGCCGCGCTCGGCCCGCTCGGGGCCGGGGTCGATCGACAGCAGGGCGATCCGGCGGTGCCCGAGGTCGAGGATGTGGCGGGTGACCTCGTGCGCCCCGGCGCGGTCGTCGACGTCCACGCTCGGCACGTCCTCCCAGGGACTGCTGTCCACCAGGACGAACGGGATGCCCCGGCGCTGCAGCTCCGCGACCTCGCCGCGGTCGTGCTCCAGCCCGCAGACGATGAAGCCGTCGACCGCGGCGTACGGGATGGCCTTGAGCATCGAGTCCCGCAGCGGCGGGGTCAGCAGCATCGTGTAGCCCTGCTCGTCGCAGACCTGGCCGACGCCCGTGAGGAACCGCGCGTAGTACGGGTTCTCCATGACCTTGGCGAGGTTCTGCGGCAGCAGGACCCCCAGCGACTGCGTCTGACCGGCCTGCAGCATGCGTGCGAGGGTGTTCGGCGAGTAGCCGATCTGCTCGGCGGCGGCCATGATCCTTTCACGTGTCGCCTCGGAGAGGCGCTCGGGACTGTTGAAGGCGAAGGAGACCGCCGACCGCGACACGCCGGCGAGCTTCGCCACGTCCGTGGACGTGACCCTTCCGCGTCCGGTCGTCGGGGCCGGACCTGGCGACTTCGGCGACATGGGGATCCCCCGTCTCGTGTGTGTCCCCCCACGATAACGCACGTTAGTAACCGTAAACAGAGTATGGATCCCGGTCGCCGCCAGGGTGGCGGCCGGGGCCCGCACGAGCCCTCGGGGCGCAGCGGGTTTCTGTCCCGAGTCTTGACCTGCCGGCCAGTTACGCATTATTAACATGAATTAGCAAACTGCCGATGAGGGATGGACCTCCTACCCGGTGCCCCGCCGTCGGCAGATGCGTGCACCACTGTGACGGATCATGAGCCGGGCGTATCCGCCCGCGCCGTCGTGTGCTCCTCCTCACCCCCACCCGCCCGCCCGCCCGCCGTGCACCGCCGAACGGCCGGACACCGCCCCTGTGCGGTGAGGGCGACACACTGGAGGTTCTTCCATGCACCGCTCTTCCGGCCGCCGACGGCCGAGACCGGTCGCCACCGCCGCGGTGTCGGCCGCGGCCCTGGGGCTGATGCGCATCGACGACACCGTCGGCCCGGACACCGACCCCGCGCTCAAGGGGCTGGTCGTCGTCTTCAACGCCACGCCGCAGACCACCACCCGGACCGTCGCGGGCACCGCCGGTGCCGCCTACGTCCTGGACCCGGCGCAGGCCGGGGGCAGCGACCCCGTCGTGAAGACGTCGAGCCACTCCGCCGCGAACGGCACGTTCACCGTCCCGGCACGCACCGTCGCGGTCTTCCGCACCTCCTGAAACCTCCGGCCCCCGCCCGGCGGGGCGGGGGCCGGATCCCCTGGGCACGGAAAACCCCGACCCTCCGTGCCCCGGGGCCCGCGGGTTCCGGGCCGCGAAGACCCTGACTTCTTCGCGGCCCGGGTACCCCGGCCGGCCCCCTGCCCCGAGCAGCCCACCGGCCGCACCACCGCACCGCACCACCCCACCGCACCACCGCACCGCACCGCACCACCACCCCACTGCACCACTGCACCACCCCCCACCCACGCCGAGCGGCCCACCCGCCGCCGGCACAGCACCACGGCCACAGGAGAGTCCCCCATGCACCACGCTCCCCGCCGCTCCCGGCGCCGCACGGCCACCGTCACCGCCACGGCCACCGTTGCCGCGGCCCTGGCCCTGACCCTCACCCCGTTCCTCCAGAGCGCCGCGAGCGCCGCCCCCACCGCCGTCTCCGTGCCCGGCACCTTCAACAGCGAGATCGGCTGCGCCGGCGACTGGGTCACCGACTGCGCGCAGAACCAGCTCACCCAGCGCGCCGACGGCACGTGGGCCGTCACCCTGAACCTGCCCGCCGGCACCTGGGCCTACAAGGTCGCGATCAACAAGAGCTGGACCGAGAACTACGGGGCCCAGGGCACCCCCGGTGGCGCCGACATCCCCCTGACCGTCCCGGCCGGAGGCAAGGCCGTCACCTTCGTCTACGACCCCGTCACCCACGTGATCACCGACAACGCCAACAGCCGCGTCGTCACCGCCGCCGGCGACTTCCAGTCCGAGATCGGCTGCCCCGGCGACTGGGCCCCCGACTGCCTCACGTCCACGCTGGAGGACGCCGACGCCGACGGCACCTACACCTTCACCACCACCGCGATCCCCGCCGGCACCTGGAACGTCAAGGCCGCCCTCGACCACGCCTGGACGGAGAACTACGGCCAGAACGGCACCGCCGGCGGCGCGAACATCCCCTTCACCGTTCCCGCGAACGGCGCCACCACCACCTTCAGCTGGAACGGCACCAGCCACGTGCTGAGCATCCGGTCCACCACCGGCAGCACGCCCACCCCGACGCCGACCGGCCCGCCCGCCTCCACGCAGACCACCCTCGGCGCGCTGTACACCGCGGCCTCGACGACGTTCCGCATCTGGTCGCCGGACAGCTCCGACGTCAAGGTGACCGTCGGCGGCACGACGTACTCGATGATCCCGGTCACCCTCAACGGCTACACCGGCGTCTACCAGACCGTCGTCGGCGGCGACCTGAAGAACCAGGCCTACCAGTTCAAGATCCGCGGCAACGACGTCCGCGACCCCTACGCGCAGATGGTGAACCCCGGCACCACCCAGGGCGTCGTCATCGACTCCGGCGCCGTCCAGCCCACCGGCGGCAGCTGGGCCCCGCGTCCGGCCCGCGCCAACCGCGAGGACTCGGTGATCTACGAGCTCGACGTCCGCGACTTCACCATCGACCCCAGCTCCGGCGTGGACGCCGCCAAGCGCGGCAAGTTCCTCGGTCTCGTCCAGGGCGGCACCACCCACAACGGCGTGAAGACCGGCATCGACCACCTCAAGGAACTGGGCGTCACCGACGTCCAGCTCATGCCCTCCTTCGATTTCAACTCCACCGTGCCGAACTGGGGCTACGACCCGCTGAACCACAACGTCCCCGAGGAGCAGTTCTCCCAGGCGACCACGCCCGAGGGCCGCATCCGCGAGTTCAAGGACATGGTCAACGAGTTCCACAAGGCCGGCATCCGGGTGATCATGGACGTCGTCCACAACCACACCGCCGGGAAGAACGTCTTCGACGGCATCACCGGCAAGTACTACAACGGCACCGACCTCTCCGGCACCGGCAACTCCATCGACGACGGCAACCCCATGGTCAGCCGCATGATCCGCGACTCGCTGGAGCACTGGGTCCGCGACTACAGCGTCGACGGCTTCCGCTTCGACCTCCTCGGCGTCCACTACGCCGCCAGCGTCGCCGACTGGGGCAGCTACCTCAACGCCACCTACCCCGACCGCCAGCTCCAGATCTACGGCGAGCCCTGGAGCGGCGGCGTCAGCGACCCCGGCGAGGCCCAGAAGGTCCGCTACGCCACCGTTCCCACCCTCGCCAGCGCCCACGTCGGCGTCTTCAACGGTGCCTACCGCGACGCCATCAAGGGCGGCACCCAGGACAACGTCATGAACTACATGAACGGCGCCGGCGACACCTCCGCCGTCATCCGCGGTCTGCGCGGATCGCTGCTCGCCACCAAGAACACCAACGCCCTGTCCGACCCGTGGAACCCGGCGTTCGCCTACGACCCCGAGCAGAGCATCAACTACGTCTCCGTCCACGACGACCTCAGCCTCTGGGACAAGATCACCTACTCCGGAGCAGGCGGCGGTGCCGTCGGCCGCGCCGGCCAGATCGACCGCTTCGCCACCGGCATGGTCCTCACCTCCCAGGGCACGGCCCTCATCACCGAGGGCGACGAGTTCCTGCGCACCAAGGTCGTCGGCGGCAACTACGAGACCGCCAAGAACTCCTACAACGCCGGCGACGACGTCAACGCCATCCACTGGGGCGACAAGGCCGCCAACGCCGCCACCTTCAAGTACTACAAGGACGCCATCGCCCTGCGGAAGTCCACCCCCGCCCTGCGCCTGACCACCTGGGACGCCGTCAACAGCCAGCTCTCCGCCCAGAGCAGCGGCTCCGTGATCACCACCAGGATCAGTTCCAACGCGTCCGCGCCCACCGCCTACGACACCGTCGTCGTCTACAACCCCACCAACAGCGACTACAACCCGAGCCTGCCCGCCGGTACCTGGACGAAGGTCCTCGACACCACCGGCGCCGTCAGCACCTCCAGCGCCACCGCCGGCCCCCTCGCAGTGACCGTCTTCAAGAGGAGCTGACCGCCCTCCGCCTCCGGGCCCCGGCACCCGAGTTTTCGTGCCGGGGCCCGGTGCTGCGTGGTTCCGTCCCCGGTGGGCGGGGCGTACCCCTGAGCTGATCGAGCAGCCTCCGGGCCGGGCCCGTCCCGGACTGCGCGATCCCCGGGCGCCGCTCCGACCCCCACCCGGGGCCGGCGCGGTCTACGGCTGGGGGGTCTGTTCCGCAAGGATCGGTCGGAGCATGGCTTCGACGGTGTCGGCGCTCTGGGCGCCGAACGCCCGGGCGGCCAGCCTGCCGTTCTGGTCGATCACGATGGTGGTCGGGATGAACTTCGGGTTGAGGCTGCCCTTGGGGAACTTGAGGATCTGCGTACCGTCCGGGTCGTAGATGCTCGGGTAGGTGATGCCCTTGTCCTTCTCGAACGCGACAGCGTTTTCCGGGTCGTTGTCCCTCGTGTTGATCCCGAGGAACTGGACGCCGTTTCCCTGGTATTTCTCCCACAGCCCCTGCAGGCCCTTTGCTTCTGCGCGGCAGGGGTTGCACCAGGCGCCCCAGATGTTCATCACAACCACCTTCCCCCGATAGTCGGACAGTTTGGACGGCTGACCGTGAAGAGTGGCGCCGAAAATGTCCGGCGCATCCTGACGATGACCGGGAGCAGCCGTTGAGAAGCGGCTTCCTTTGGCAGTGACGAAGCCGGTCCGGCTCTCACTGCCGGTGGATGACCCGGATGACGAGCAGCCGGAGAGAACGAGCGCGGCGAGGGCGGTCGCGGAGACGAGACAGAGAGGAGAGCGCTTCGCACCAGACATGCGAAAAGCTTCTCACGGGGGTTCCGGCATGCTCCGAAGAGGGGATGAAACTGCACACGCACCTCTGCTGACCAGCGGACGGATGCCTCCTTCGGAGCGGTGGTCCGGCTGCCCCGGGCGAAGGTCGAGGAGTGTCGCGCAGGGGGTCACGCCGTATCTGTCGAGGGGTCAACTCCCTGCAGCTGTCGGCCTCCGAGGTCGTAGGTGTTCAAGGAGAGGCCGACCGGCACCCGGCACCCGGGAGGCGGTTGGCGGCTGCGGCTCGACCTCCCGGTCACATGGCTTCGGCGAACTCCTTCGACCCGTCGAGATGCCATGCCGCAGCATTCCCGAATTGCCTGACATATCGACGGGTCGATCGGTTCGGAATTTCGGCGCGGTCGAATATCGGCGCGCCGTCCGAACCCGAGCGGATCACATGGCCGTCAGTTGTTCAGGTACGGACTGGCGATCTCGCTGGTGCAGCCCCCGTTGGCCACGGCGTAGATCCCGGTGAAGCAGGTCCCTCCACCCGTGACGGAATACCCGAGCTTGTGGCCGGCCGTGCCGGCGCCAGGATGGAAAACCGAGCTCCGCCCCGCGACGTGGACACCCTGACACGTGGATCTTTCAGGTCCAGGAAGGGGAAGTCCGGATGGGACGCCCGTCGAAGTGCCCGGACGAGTTCCGACGTGATGCTGTTGCGTTGTACCGAGCGGTGCCCGAGCCGGAGCTCAACGACGGCGAACGGGCCGAGCCGGTGCGGAGACCCGGGAGACCCGGGAGACCCCGGAGGCGAGGCTACTTCGCTGCGGCCCGGCGCTGGGCGGCGGCGAGCACCAGGGCGGCCGTGCAGGCCAGCAGCGCTGCTGCGATCACCGCCGTCCAGCCGCGCCGGAACCCGTCCAGCGCGGCCTGCGGCCCGTGCGGGGTGCCGATCAGGCTGACCGTCAGCGCTACGCCCACCACCGCGCCGATCTGCCGGGCCATCGTGGTGATCGCCGAACCGGTGGCGAAGCGCGTGGGCGGCAGTGCCGCCGAGGCGGACCCGATGAGGGTGGGCAGCGTCAGTCCCACGCCCAGGCCGGTGAGCAGCAGCCCGGGCAGCAGTTCGGTGGTGTAGCCGGGCCGGATTCCGATGGTGGCGGTCCACCAGCCGATGCCTGCGGCGAACAGCAGGGTGCCGAGCGCGGCCAGCCGTCCGGGGCCGAGCCTGCGCACCAGTGCGGCGCTGCCCAGTGCGACCGGCGGCACCAGCAGAGGGCCGGGGGCGATGGCGAGTCCGGTGCGCAGCGCCGAGTACTCCCAGGCCTGCTGGCACCAGAGGACCGAGGTCAGCAGCATGCCGGCGAAGGCGAGGGTGAACAGCAGGGCTGCGGTGTTGGCGGCGGCGAAACTGGGCACCCGCAGCAGCGGCAGTTCGACGACGGGGGCGTGGTGGCGCGCCGAGCGGTGCAGGAGCCAGCTGGTCAGCAGGGCGGTTGCGAGCAGGCCGCCCAGGACCCGGGGCGAGTCCCAGCCCCAGTCGTTGCCCTTGACCAGGGACACGGCGAGGGCGGCGACGGCGGTGGTGAGCAGTCCTGCGCCGAACAGGTCCGGCAGGGGGCCGCTTTCCTTGCCGCGCAGCCTGGGCAGTACGCGGATCCCCACGGCGATGGCGGCGATGCCGACCGGGACGTTGGCGATGAAGACCCAGCGCCAGTCGGCCTCGACCAGCAGTCCGCCGAGGACCGGTCCGAGCCCGGCGGCGATCCCGCCGATCGAGGCCCAGGCCCGGATGGCGCCGGGGCGCTCGGCCGGGGGAGTGGCATCCAGCAGCAGTGCCAGTGAGGTCGGCATCAGTGCGGCCGCGCCCGCCGCCTGGACCGCCCGGGCGGCGTCGAGCCAGCCGACGGCCGGGGCGAGTGCGCAGAGTGCGGAGGCGGTGGTGAAGACGGCCAGCCCGGCGAGGAACACCCTTCGGTGGCCGATGCGGTCCGCCAGCCGTCCGGCGGGGACCAGCAGCGCGGCGAAGACGATGGCGTAGCCGTTCAACACCCAGGACAGGGTGGCCAGGCTGCTGCCGTGGAAGTGCTGCTGCATCGCCGGGAGGGCGACGTTGACGATGAACAGGTCGAGGTTCGAGACGAAGACCGCGGCGGCGACCACCAGGAACGCGGCCCGGCGCCGGCGCCGGTCGGTCGGCGCGGCTACTGGGTTTGATATTCCAACTCTCTGCATGGCCCGGAACGCTAGTGGTAGTGAGTTTGAATGCACAACCCTCTGTGACAGGCTGGTGGAGTGACCCCGCGCACCGATGCCCAGCCCACAGCCGCCCGTTCCGCCGCCGCCGCGCTGCCGGGCCGCCCCTGCTCCATCGCGGCCGCACTGCAGGTCCTCGGCGAGAAGTGGGCGCTGCTCGCAGTGCGCGAGCTCTTCTACGGCAATCACCGGTTCGACCGGATCGCCCGCAACACCGGAGCCCCGCGCGACCGGCTCACCGCCCGGCTGCGCGCCCTGGAGGAAGCGGGAGTGGTCGAACGCCGCGCCTACAGCGAGCGCCCGCCGCGCTACGAGTACCACCTCACCGAGGCCGGCCGGGACCTCGCCCCGCTCACCCAGGCGCTGCTCGCCTGGGGCGACCGCTGGCTGTCGCCCGAGCCGCCGGTGGTGCTGCGGCACCACCCGGACCGCCCGGACCGCCACTCGGACCACCCGGATCACCCCGGCCACCCGCTGGACGCGGCCTGGACCTGCCGCACCTGCGGGGCTGAGGTACGCGGCCCGGACGTCGAGTTGGAGATCCGCTCCCCGGGCTGGGACCGCCAGGGCCCCACCGACCCCGGCGGTGGTGCGGTCGATCGTGCTGACGGAAGCGCGGCTCACGGCCGGAGCCGGGGGCCCATGGGTCACCAGGGGACTGACGGCGCGCCGCTTCGGGCCCGCATGCCATGACTCGCCGTTCGGGCGTCGGCGCTGTTCCCCGGGACGTCGCGGGGGAGTGCCGAGTCGAGTCCGCACGGGCTCGCTGACGTGCCGTCACCGACCGGTCGGGGTCGGCCTCCTCGCCGTCGGCTCGGCAGGTGATCGGCAGGTGATCGGCAGGTGGGGCGGAATGCCCCTGGCGTCGGCGGCTCGGAACGGGCGGCGGGCGAGGGCCCTGTCGTGGTGGTGGACGGCCACTCGCCGGCCCGGGGGCGCGGGCGGGCCGTGGCCGGCCCCGGCGACCACCGGGGCCGCCGTTCGCCGACGGCATTGCGCCGACGGCATCGCGTCGGCGGCGTCACCGGAGGCGTCGGGGCTCAGTCGGTGATGAGGGCGTCCACCACGGCCTTGGTGACGCGGGCGACCCGCTCGGCCGTCCAGTAGGCGGGCTCCTCCATGGAGGAGACGTAGTAGCCGCGGGTCAGAAGTGACAGGACGTCGGCGGCGAGTGCCGCGTCGGGCACGCCCGCGGCGATGGAGGCGTCGAGGAACTCCTGGCGTGAATCGCGGGGCTCCTGCCGGTCGACGCCGGCCGGGTCGGTGTGCGCCGAGGAGAGCATCTCGACCCACAGCGTCCGCAGGAGCAGGTCCTCGGGTTCCGTGCTGAGGTGCCATTCCACGGTGGCGCGCAGTCGGTCCGCGCCGGTCCGGTCGCCCACGTGGGACTCCAGGTCGGCCCGCCACCGGGACTCCGCCGCGCGAACGGCGTTGAGGATCAGGGCCGATCGGGTGGGCACGTAGTTGGTGACCATGGCGGTGGAGCCGCCGAGCTCCTTGGCGACGGCGCGGATGGTGATCGCGCGCGCACCGTCGCGGGCGGCGACCGTGAGGGTCGCGTGGGCGATTGCCTTGCGGCGCTGGACTTCGTCGACGTCGATCGGCATGGAGGAAACCTAGCTCAGAGAGGGGTTGACGCAGAACACCGCGTAATGCAACATCGTTATATCACGACGTTTTCTCTTCGCGCGACGGCCTCGTGCGTCGCCGCGCCGGCCCGGTGCCGGTCCGCCTGTGAAGCGTCGTCCGAACCGCCGACCCGCGTTCCCGCCGTTGCCGTGACCCGCCGTGCGGCCCGGCAGGGGACGATCCGGGAGGAGAGCCCCGATGTCCTGCCTGCCCCGCCCCGCCGCGCCCGTCCGAACCCGCTGCCGCCGCCGTGCCGGAGAGTGCCGGGCCGCGGTCTTCCGCCTCCCCGCGACCCCGCGGGCCGCGCGCCTCGTGCGCTCCCGCTGCACCCGGCTGCTGGGGGTGTGGGGCGTGCCGGCCGGTGACGCGATCGTCGTCCTCGCCGAGTTGGTGGCCAATGCGGCGGAGCACGGAGGGGACGGGATGGCCGTGCGCCTCCATCACTGCGGCGGCTGCCTGGAGGTCGAGGTCGTCGACAGCGGGTCCTCCCGGCCGCTTCCCGATGTTCCCGGGGCCGGCGTGGAGGGTGACCCGGAGGGGCTCAGGGGGAGGGGGCTGCCGATGGTGTCCGCGCTGTCCGAGCGGCTCGTCCTCCGTCGGGAGGCGGACGGCTCCACCCGTGCGCTCGCGCTCGTCCGGGTCGCCGGGCAGGTCGCGGCCGTGCGTCGGCCCGACCCCTGCGGGCCCGGTGCGGTGGCGCGCGGGCTCCAGGCGTCGTCGGCGTGAATTCCCCCGTCCGAACGGGGGTTGACGCTGGTCGGCGCGTAATGCAACGCTGTTGTATCACGATGTTTTCAAACGATTCGCTCCCATGGAGGGCCCCATGAGCCTTGCCGTCCAGCGCGTCACCCCGCAGCCCGTCCCACCGCAGGCACAGCAGCACATGGTGCGCATGCGCGACGGAGTGCTGCTGGCCACCGACGTGTACGCCGCCGGGCAGGAGGGGCCGGTGCCGACCGTCCTGGCCCGGCTGCCCTACGACAAGAACAGCCGTTACGTCTTCTTCGACCGGATCGCGGAGCGGTTCACGGCCCGCGGCTACGCCGTGGTCGTCCAGGACGTCCGCGGCAAGTTCCGCTCCCAGGGCCGGACCCTCGGCTGGACCGGAGAGGTGGACGACGGGTACGACACCATCGAATGGATCACCCGCCAGTCCTGGTCCGACGGGATCGTCGGCATGTTCGGCGACTCCTACTACGGATTCACGCAGTGGTCGGCCGTCTCCGGCGAGCACTCCGCCCTCCGCGCCATCGTCCCCCGGGTGACCTGCACCAGCAACGGCCCCGGCATCGCCAGTTACGACACCGGCTCCGGGCCGCAGCCGCTGTGGCTGGAGGGCACCACGTACCAGGCGCAGGTGTGGACCGACAACGACATCCACGAGTTCGACGTCGACCTCACCACCCGCCCGATCGCCGCGGCCTACGAGGAGGCGTTCGCCGCGCTCGGCAAGCGCTCGGCAGGCTTCGACCTCATCGCCTCGGGCATCCCCCTGGCCCCGTACAACGGGCCGCACCCGTACGACGCCCGGCCGGTGCCCGTCCTGCACTGCGTGGGCTGGTTCGACAACCTCGGCATCGCCCACATGCGCGACTACACCGAACTCGCCCGGCGCCCCGGCTGGTCGGCCGTGCAGTACCTGCTCGCCGACACGATCGACCACGAGAACTACTTCCTGGAGAACGCCCCGGTACCGCCGGAGGACGACCACCTGGTCCACGACGCCGCCCTCGACCGCATGATCGACCGTTACGCCGGACCGGCCGTGGAGTTCTTCGACGTCTTCCTCAAGGGCACCGCCCGGCCCGAAACGCTTCCCCGCGTCCGGTGGAAGCTCGGCCACGTCGGCTGGCGCACCGCGGCCACCTGGCCGCTGCCGGAGGCGGTGGAGACCGAACTGCACCTCGCCGACCCGTCCGCCGCCACCGGCCCCGCCCCCGGGGGGAGCCTCACCGCCCGTCCCGCCCCCGGAGCGGAGTCGGTGGACTGGCGCTACGACCCGGACGACCTCGTACCGTCCGCCGCCGCCGACACCTTCCTGCAGCTGCGCGACCACGCGGACGAACGCCGCACCCTCGACCGGGCGGACGTCCTCGCCTTCACCACCGCCGCCGCGGACACCCCCCTCGACCTCGCCGGTCCCGTCCACGCCGTGCTGCACGTGGAGAGCACGGCCCCCACCTTCGACGTGTTCGTCCGCCTCCTCGACCTCGCACCGGACGGCACGGCACGCCTGATCGTGCGCGGATGCGCCCAGGCCGACCGGCCCGGCGAGATCGGGATCGCCCTGGGCCACACCGGGTACCGGGTGCGCCCCGGCCACCGCCTCGCACTGATGGTCGCCTCCAGCGACTTCCCGAACCACCTCCCCAACTCCGGCACGCCGGAGAACCCGTGGCTCACCACGACGCCCGAGGCGAGCCTGCAGAAGCTCCGCACCGGCCCCGCCCACCCGTCCCGTCTGCGCCTGACCGTCCTGCCCGAAAGCGGCGAATAGCCCCTGCCCCTGGAGGGCCCCATGCCCCCTCTGCGAGTCGTCCCCCACACACCGCCGCCCCGCACGCCGCCCCCCACACCGCCGCCCCGCCGCCGGAACGCACCGTACGGCGGTCCGGGAGGCGGTCCCCGATGACGCTCCGGTACGTCGCCGCCCGCCTGGGCATGCTCGTCGTGACCGTGCTCGTCTCCAGCCTGGCCATCCACGGCGCCATGTTCCTCACCCCCGGCGACCCCGCCACCCTCCTCGTCGGCGGCAGCCGCAACCCCGACCCCGCCGTGCTGGCGCAGATCCACCGCGAGTACCACCTCGACGACCCGTTCCTCCAGGGCTACTGGCACTGGCTGAGCGGCTGCCTGCACGGCGACTTCGGCACCTCCCTCGTCTACCGCGACTCCGTCGCCGACCTCGTCGGCGCCCGCGCCGGCGACACCCTCGCCCTGGTCGGCTACGCCTCCGTGCTCGTCCTGGCCGCGGGCATCGCCGTCGGCACCGCCGCCGCGCTGCGCGGCGGCCGGACGGAGACGCTGGCCACCACCGTCACGGCGGGGGCGATGGCGGTGCCGACCTTCGTCCTGGCCGTCCTGCTCATCTGGCTGTTCGCCGTCCGGCTCCCGTGGTTCCCCGTGTACGGCTCGGGCGACGGCTTCACCGGCACCCTCTCCCACCTGACGCTGCCGGCCGTCGCGCTGGCGATGACCTGGATCGGCTACGTCGCGCAGGTGACCCGTACCGCCGTCCGCGCGGAGATGCGCGCGGAGCACGTGGAGACCGCGCGCAGCCGCGGTGTCCCCGAGTGGACGGTGATCAGGCGGCACGTCCTCCACAACGCCGCCGGCCCGGTGTTCGCCGTCTCCGGCGTCGCCGTCGCCGGTCTCATCGCCACCGCCGCCGTCGCCGAGCAGGCGTTCGGGACCGGAGGGCTGGGAGCCCTCATGATCGAGGCCGCGTCGAAGCAGGACATGGCCGTGGTCCAGGCCGTCTCGCTGATCTTCGTGGTCGTGTTCGTCGTCCTCAACACCGCCGTCGACCTGGCCGGCGCCGCGCTCGACCCCCGAGCCGCACAGAAGGGGTCCGGATGACCACCGCCCTGCCCACCCGAACCGCCGCCGAGCCGAGGGCCGGCGTCCCGCGCGACCGTCTGACGACCGGCGCCGGCTGCGTGGTCGCCCTGTTCGTCCTGCTGGCCGTGTTCGGCCCACTGATCGCCCCGCACGACCCGAACGCCGTCGACCCCTTCGGAGTCGACGCGGGGCCGTCCGCGGCCCACCTCCTCGGGACGGACGACACCGGCCGCGACCTCCTGTCACGGCTGATCACCGGCGCCCGGGCCAGCCTCGCCGCCCCCACGGTGGTGGTCGTCGTCTCGACGTCGCTCGGCACCCTCCTCGCGCTGGCCGCCGCCTGGTCCGGCGGATGGCTCGACCGGGTCGTCTCCGGTGTCCTGGACATCGTGTTCGGCTTCCCCGGGCTGATCATGGCGGTGCTCGCCGCCGCCGTCTTCGGAGCCGGGCTCACCGCGCCGATCGCCGCCCTGTCGATCGCCTACCTCCCCCTCGTCACCCGCGTCGTGCGGTCCGCCGCCATCAGGGAACGCCACCTGCCCTACGTGTCGGCACTCCAGCTCCTCGGCGCCCCGACCACCCGCATCTGGCTGCGGCACCTGCTGCCGAACCTGCTGCCCCTCGTCCTCGTCCAGGCCGCCATCGGCTTCGGCTACGCGCTGCTCGACGTCGCCGCGATCTCCTTCCTCGGCCTCGGCAGCCAGCCCCCCGCCCCGGAGTGGGGGCTGATGGTGTCCAACGGGGCACCCTCGATCCTCGCCGGCCAGCCGCAGCAGTCGCTCTACGCCGGCCTCGCCATCCTCGTGGTCGTCGTCGCGTTCAACCTGCTGGGCACAGGACTGTCCCGACGCCTGCTCGGAGAGAACGCATGAGCCCCGCACCGCTGCTGGAGATCAGCGGACTCAGGATCGACCTGCGGCTCGACGGCGCGGTGCGCACGGTCGTGCACCGCGCCGACCTGAGCATCCCGGAGGGGACGGCCCTCGCGCTGGTCGGCGAGTCCGGATCGGGCAAGTCCCTGACCGCCCGGTCCGTGATGCGCCTGCTGCCCGGGACGGCCCGGATCCACGGCGACCTGCTCTTCGCGGGGGAGTCCGTCCCCGCGATGACACCCGAACGCCTGCGTGCGTTCCGCGCGTCCGACGTCGCCATGGTCTTCCAGGACCCCAGGGCGCACGTCAACCCGGCGCGCAGCATCGGCGACTTCCTGGTCGAGGGCCTGACCACCGCACGCCGGGTTCCGGCCGCCGAAGCAGTCGCCAGGGTCACCCGGATCCTGCGGGAGGTGGGCATCGCGGACACCGACCGGCGCATGCGCCAACGCCCCCACGAACTCTCCGGAGGGCTGCTCCAACGCGTCATGATCGCCGCCGCCCTCGCCGCCGAACCGCGCCTGCTGCTCGCCGACGAGCCGACCACGGCACTCGACGTCACCACCCAGGAGGAGGTGATGGCGATCATCGCCGAAGCCCGTGAGGCCCGCGGACTCGCGATGCTGTTCATCACCCACGACCTCGAACTGGCGGCCGCCGTGTGCGACCGGGTCGCCGTGATGTACGCGGGCACGACCGTGGAGAACCTTCCCGCCGGCCGCCTGCGCGGCCGCGCCGCCCACCCCTACACGCGCGCCCTGCTCGCCTCCCGCCCCTCGCTCGACGACGCCGGTGCCGCCCTGCGCGCCATCGACGGAAGGCCGCTGTCCGGCTTCGAGGCACCCGGCGGATGCGCGTTCGGCGACCGGTGTCCCCACGTCCGGGACCTCTGCCGCAGCGACCGGCCGCAGCCGTCCGCCGTCGGCGACGGCACGGCGTCCTGCCACTTCCCGCACACGGTCCCGCCCGAGGAGGCAGACAGCCATGCTTGACGTCCGCAACCTGCGCAAGGAGTACGGCGACTTCGTCGCCGTCGACGACGTGGCCTTCTCGCTCCCGGAGCGGGGATCGCTGGCGATCGTCGGCGAGTCCGGCTCGGGCAAGACCACCACCGCCCGCATGATCGCGGGACTGGAGACCCCCACCGGCGGACACGTCGCCGTCGCCGGCCGGGAGCGCCGGCCGGGACGGCTGCGCTCGCGTGAACGGCGGGACCGTGGCCGGCAGATCCAGATGGTCTTCCAGGACCCGTACTCCTCCCTCGACCGGCGGCAGCGCGTCGGCGACGCCGTCGCCGAGGCCGTCCGGCTGCACCGGCGGCTTCCCGCCGACGGCCTCCGGGCCCGGGTGGCCGACCTGCTCGACATGGTCGGCCTGGACGACCGCCAGGCGCGGGCCCTGCCCAGGGCGCTGTCGGGCGGGCAGCGCCAGCGCGTGGCGATCGCCCGCGCGCTGGCGGCCGAGCCCCGGGTGCTGATCCTGGACGAGGCGATCGCGGCCCTGGACGTGTCCATCCAGGCGCAGATCCTGGGCCTGCTGGCACGCATCCGGGCGGACACCGGGACGGCGCTGCTGTTCATCACCCACGACCTCGGAGCCGTCCGGCACATCAGCGACGACGTGCTGGTGATGCAGGCGGGCCGGGTCGTCGAACGCGGCCCGGTCGCAGCCGTCCTCGACGACCCGCAGGACCCGTACACCCGGCGCCTCATCGCCTCCGTCCCGAAGCCCGGCTGGCGGCCGCGGAGGAAGGGCGACCCGGCCACCGCGTGAGGCCGGGCACGACGACCGGCGCATGGACGAGGACGTCCGCCCCGACC
>NZ_BPRL01000027.1:0-151738 GCF_045862635.1 Kitasatospora sp. NE20-6 | reverse complement strand
TCCGCCGGCGCCGACTGGAAGACCAACCCCAAGACCCAGATCAAGTGGGCCTACGACTACATGAACTCCCGCTACGGCAGCCCGAACGCCGCCTGGTCCTTCTGGCAGACCCACCACTGGTACTGAGAATCGGCCGCTCCCCCGGAGCGCCTGTACCACCCGCACCCCCTGCCCGGCGCGAGCCGCTCCTCCCCACCGCCCCGGTGGCCGGACAGGGACCACCAGGGGCGCCCGAGGGGGCCCGGCAGGCGTACACCGCCGCCGGGCCCCCTCGACCCGTTTCCGCACCTGGCACCCCCGGGCGGGGTCCGCGACACGCCCACGGGGCACGACCGGGCGGTGTGACGCCCAGTAATATTTTCAGGTTAGGCTGCCCTGTACACAGCAAGACGAACGTGTGCGGGGGTGGGTGGGGTGGGCGTCGTGCTGCCCGACGAACTGGCGTGGGTCCTCGATCTGATAGGCATCGACTGGCCCAACGTCGACGAGGATGACTACCGGGAGATGGCGGACTCGCTACGGGAGTTCGCCGCGGACATCCGCGACCATGCGGCGGAGTCGCACCAGGCCGTCCAGCGGATGATGGCCTCCAACTCCGGGGCCTCGGCCGAGGCGTTCAACGTGCACTGGGAGAAACTCTCCGGCGAGCACATCGAACAGCTCGTGACCGGCTGCGGGGTGGCGGCCACCGTGCTGGACGGGGTGGCCGTCGTCATCACCGCCGCGAAGATCGCCGCCATCGTCCAACTCGTCATCATGGCGGCCGAGTTGATCGCCGCCCAGGCGGCGGCACCCTTCACCTTCGGCCTGTCGGAGGTCGCCGCGGTCGGCGCCACCCAGGCGACCCGGGTCATCGTCCGGCGCGCGCTGAAGGAGGCCGAGGAGCAGATCGTCGAGCAGCTGGTCTCCGCCGCCACCGGGCCGATCATCAGCGCCGTCGCGGGCATGGCCGCGAACCTCGTCATCCAGCTCGGCTCCGAGGCCGTCGGCCTCGGGGACGGCGTCGACATGGCGGAGGTCACCCGGGCGGGCGAGGACGGACTCCGCAGCGGCGTCGACGACTCGATGGACCAGCTGGGCATCGGCGGAACGAGGAACCAGGCATGAGCGGCGAGTTCCGGCACGACCCCCTCGAAGTCGACACCCTCGCAGGCAAGTTCGGCGAGCACTCCGAGAAGATGAACGACTCCGGCGACCGGCATCTCGGCCGCGCGCGCCGCGCCCAGGGCCGCACCCGCGGCCGGGGTGCGCTCGCGCAGGCCGCCGAGACCGGTGTCGACCAGCTGATGGACGCCGTCACCAAGGGCCAGAAGGCGCTGGGCAAACACCTCGACGACGTCGGCAAGGGGCTGAAGCAGACCTCCGCCAACCACCGCGCCAACGAGGCCGACGTCGCCCGGAACCTCGGCGGGATCACCAGCGGCACCCCCGCCCCGCGCACCGTACCGGCCGCCGGCTCCGGCACCCGGAGCTGGGCGAGCGTCGCGGGGGGCAGCGGCAGCGGCGGCGGCGCACCCAAGCCGACCCCGCCGAAGCCCACCCCACCCAAGCCGCCGGCCGACCTCCGCGGCAACGCCGACGGGCCCGGCCGGACGGACATCCAGTCGAACCGCCGCAACACCCGCAGCGACCCGGTCGACGTCGCCTCCGGCGAGGTCGTCCTGGCGCAGACCGACGTCACCCTGCCCGGCGTGCTGCCCCTGGTGCTCTCCCGCACACACGTGTCGAGCTACCGCAGCGGCGGCTGGTTCGGCACCAGTTGGGCCTCCACCCTCGACCAGTACCTCGAACTCGACGACGAGGGCGTGGTGTTCGCCACCGAGGACGGCATGCTGCTGGTCTACCCGGTGCCCGCGCCCGGGCAGCAGGTGCAGCCCGTGCAGGGCCCTGCCTGGCCGCTCTCCTGGGACGGCCCCGACGGCGGACTCCGCGTCACCGACCCCCACTCCGGCACCTGCTGGCACTTCGCCCCGCTGCCCGGCGGTGCCCGCCCGCCGACGCGCCGCACCGGTGCGCTGCCGCTGCCGCTCGCCGCGGTGACCGACCGGGCGGGCAACCGCATCGAGATCCTCCACGGACCGCGGGGCGTACCCACCGAGCTGCGGCACAGCGGCGGTTACCGGATCGGCATCGACACAGCCGGGCCGCGGATCACCGGCCTGCGCCTGCTCACGGCCGAACCGCCGGCAGCGGCACCGGCACCGGCGGACCCCGGGACCGCGGACACCCTCCCGACGGACGCCGCAGGCACGAACACCGCAGGCACGAACACCGCAGGCACGAACACCGCAGGCACGGACGCCACGGGCACGGACGCCACGGGCACGGACACCACGGGCACGGACACCGCACCGGCCGAACCGGACATCCCTCTGGTCGGGTTCGGCTACGACGGCAACGGCCACCTCTCGGCCGTCACCAACTCCTCCGGCCTCGCCATGGAGTTCACCTACGACCCCGCCGGCCGGATCAGCTCCTGGACGGACCGCCTCGGCTACCGCTACCGCTACCTGTACGACCGCGCCGGCCGCTGCGTGCAGACCCGGGGCGACGGCGGCCACCTCGACGCGGTGTTCGCCTACGACGACGCCCGGCGCACCACCACGATGACCGACTCGCTCGGCCACCGCACCCTCTTCCACCTCGACGAGCACGGCCGCACCGTGCGCGAGACCGCCCCGCACGGCGCGGTCGCGCTGACGGAGTGGGACGACCACGGCCGGCTCCTGTCGCGGACGGACCCGCTGGGCCGCACCACGGCGTTCCGCTACGACGCCGCGGGCAACCTCGCCGTGAGCATCCTGCCGGACGGCACGGCCGGCGAGGCCGTCCACGACGAGCAGCACCGCATCACCGCCCTGACCGCGCTCGACGGCGCGCAGTGGACCTACCGGTACGACGAGCACGGCGCGCTGGCCGAGTCCACGGACCCGCTCGGCGCCCGCACGGTCTACGGCAACGGTCCCGGCGGCCACGCCCGCACCGTCACCGACCCGCTCGGCCGCACCACCTCCGTGGCGACCGACCGGGCCGGGCTGCCGGTGCGCACCAGCAGCCCGGCGGGTGCGGTGGTGGAGGTCGTCCGCGACCGGTTCGGCCGCCCGGCCACCATGACGGACCCGCTCGGCGCGGTCACCTCGTACGGCTGGACGGTCGAGGGCCGGCCCGCCTGGCAGGTCGAACCGGACGGCTCGCGCCAGGAGTGGAGCTACGACCCGGAGGGCAACCTCGTCGAGCACCGCGACACCTCCGGCGCGGTCACCCGGTTCGCGTACACCGCGTTCGGCCGGCTCGCCGCCCGCACCGCCCCGGACGGCACGCACCACGCCTTCCGCTACGACACCCAGCTGCGGCTGGTCGAGGTGGTCCGCGGCGACGGCGCCCGGTGGACGTACCGGTACGACGAGGTCGGCGACGTCGTCGGCGAGACGGACTTCGCCGGACGCAGCATCGCCTACACCCGCGACCCGGCCGGGCGGATCACCGCCCGCACCAACGGCGCGGGCCAGACGGTCGAGTACCGCCGCGACACGCTCGGCCGCACGGTCGAGCTCGTCGCCGACGGCAGCACGACCCGCTACACGTACGACGCGGCCGGGCGCGTGCTGACCGTCTCCGACGGCAGCAGCGTGCTGCGGCACACCTACGACGCCGCGGGCCGCCCCCTCACCGAGGAGTGCGACGGCGCGGTCGTCGCCTCCCAGTACGACGGCACCGGCCGGCGGGTGCTGCGCCGCACCCCGAGCGGGACCGAGTCGCGGTGGAGCTACGGCCCGGACGGGCTGCCGCAGTCCCTCGCCGGGCCGGGCGGCACCATCGCCTTCGCGTACGACGCGGCCGGCCGGGAGGTGCGGCGCACCTTCGGTGCCGCCGAACTCACCAGCACCTGGGACGCCGCCGACCGCCTCACCGCGCTGGCGCTGTCCTCCCCGGGCGGGCCGGAGCGGCGGCGCGGCTACCACTACCGCGCGGACGGCGCGCTCGTCGGGACCACCGGCCCGGACGGCGGCGACCGGACGTTCGAACTGGACGCGGCAGCACGGGTGACGGCCGTCACCGGCGCGGGCTGGACGGAGCGGTACGCCTACGACAGCGAGGGCGCCGTCACCCACGGCCTGGCCCCCGGCCCGGCCGTCGAGGACAGCGACGGCGCACGCCTGCTGGAGCTGGGCCGGCTGCGGACGGCCGGGCGCACCGCGTACGAGTACGACGGGCAGGGGCGGCTGGTCCGGGAGACCCGCCGCCTGCTGTCCGGCGGGCGGCAGGTGCGCGAGTACCGCTGGGACAGCCACGACCAGCTGGTCGAGGTGCGGGTGCCGGACGGCACGCTCTGGCGCTACCGCTACGACCCGACCGGCCGCCGGACGGGCAAGGTGCACCTGACGGCGGACGGCACCGCGGTGCTGGCGCAGACCCGGTTCGCGTGGGACGGTGCACAGCTCGCCGAGGAGGTGCACGCCGACGCGTCCGGCACCACCGTGACGAGCTGGGACTGGAGCGTCGGCGGGCAGCGGCCGGTCGCGCAGACCCGCCGGCACCTGCCGGCCGGGGCGCTGCCGCAGGACGAGGTCGACCGGCGTTTCCACGCGATCGTCACCGACCTCGTCGGCGCGCCGACCGAACTGGTCGGCGCGGACGGCACGGTGGCCTGGCAGGCGCGGTCCACCCTGTGGGGTGCACCCGCCACGGGCGACCCGGCCGTGCCGGGCGCCGCGGACTGTCCGCTGCGCTTCCCCGGGCAGTACGCCGACGCCGAGACCGGCCTGCACTACAACGTGCTGCGCTACTACGACCCACGCACCGCCCGCTACATCAGCCCCGACCCGCTCGGGCTGGAGGCCGGCCCCGACCCGTACGGGTACGTGCCGAACCCGCACGCGTGGAGCGACCCGCTCGGCCTCGACGCGGGCATGGTCAACCTCTACCACGGCACCACCGGGAACGGCGCCCAGTCGATCGTCGCCAACGGCATCGACCCCAACTTCCGTCCCCGGCCGATGGACTTCGGCCGTGGCGGCTTCTACGTCACCAACGACCGCCGCCAGGCGGAGCGCTGGGCGCAGCGGCTGGGCGACGGCACCAACGGCGGGCCCGCGGTGATGCACTTCCAGGTGCCGCGCAACGAGCTGGACGCGCTGAACAGCCGCCGGTTCGGGGCGGGCGAGGACCAGGCGCTCGGCGACTTCATCCGCCACAACCGCGGACGCGGCGCGATGCACGACTACGACATGGTGGAGGGCAGAATGCTGATGAACATGCCCGCGCTGCGCAATCCCAACATCCCGATGACACTGCGCGGCCACCAGATGGCCTTCTTCACCGACCGGGGAGCGACCCTGATGCAGAACTCGTACGTGGGTCTCGTATGAGCGACGTGTTCCTGATGCACGCCGACGCGGAGACGACCGCGTACTTCTCCGAGGTCGCCGACGCGCTGTGCGCGCTCTTCGGCATCCCGCGGGCCGAGGCCGTGGCCCGGCTGAACGCCCGGTGGGGGGCGGTGGAGTTCGAGCCGTACCCCGACCTGGTGTGCCACGAGGAGCCGGAGCACTGGGCGTACCTCCTCTACCACGGCGACGTGCCGTACTGGGAGGCGGACGCCGACCGGTCGGCGTGGCCGGTGCTGCCTCCGCCGCCGGCCGGGTCGCCGGCCTGGACGGCGGCGCCGCCTCAGGAGTGACGCGGCGGGACGGGTTCCCCGGCCCGGGCGGTCGGGCCCGGGCGGTCGGGGCCGGGCTCAGTCCTGGTAGTGCAGGACGAAGCGGACGGCGTCGCCGCGCAGGCGGCGCCGGACGAAGTAGACCGGCGTGCCGTCCGCGGTGCAGCTGACGCCCTCGCGGACGAGCAGCGGGTGGCCGGTCGGCACGCCGAGCAGCGGGGCGTCGGTGAGGTCGGCGGCGGTCGCGGAGAACGCCCGCCAGGCGTACCGCACGGGCTCGCCGAGCACCCGGTGGAGGGCGGCGGCGAGGTTCGCGGTCTCCTCCAGCGCGGGCAGCACGGCGGGCAGGAGGTCGGCGGCGAGCCAGTAGCTGCTGACGGCCAGCGGGCTGCCCCCGGGGTCGATGAGGGTGTCGAGGCGGCGGACGCGCCCGGGCGGAAGGCCGAGGGCGCGGGTCGCCTCGCCCTCGGCCGCGTCCGCGGTGCGCAGCACGCGCTCGACCCGGGCGGTCGCCGGGTCGGGCTGCGGCGCCGCAGGGTCGGCCGGCGCCGCGGGGTCGGCCGGTGCGGCGGGGCCGCCGGGGGCGATCCGCTGGCTGCGCGGGCTGACGTCGACGGACACCTGGGTGGGCGGTGTGCGGACGAAGGTGCCGATGCCGCGGCGGATCTCGACGGCCCCGGCGCGGTCGAGCTCGGCGACGGCCTGACGCACGGTCAGCCGGTTGACGGCGTACCGGTCGGCGAGCTCGGACTCGCTCGGCAGCTGCGCGCCCGGGGGGAGGTCCCTGCCGTCGATGCGGTCCTGCAGGTGCCGGGCGAGCTGGAGGTAGAGGGGCACGGTCCCGTGGCGCTGCAACACCCGGCGAATCCTACGGCAGTGCGGCGGAGCGCCGCCGACACGTCACGTTCATCTCCGCTCCCCGTACGGTCGCCCTGCGCGTCAGCTCGGACATCTAGACGTATAGATGTCCACCCTGACCTTGGAGAACAGCATGTCCCTGTCGCACAACAGCTCCCCCGCGCCGACCCGCCCCACCGCCCGCCGGCTCGTCACCGCGGGCCTCGCCGGGGCGCTCGCCCTCGGCACGGCGGTCGGCACCGCCTCCGTCGCGGACGCCGCCACCGCGCACCCGGCCGCCGCGTACGGCCCGGCGCGGTCCGCGCAGGCGATCCCCTTCACCGCGGCGACCGTGACCCGGCAGGCCGACGGCTCGTTCACCGTCGCCTGGTCCGCACCCGGTGTCCGGCACGTCACCGTCCTCGCCGGCCGCGACCCGCAGCACATCGACCGGCGGCACGCCGTCGCCACCGGCCGCGGCAGCGGCACCGCCACGGTCACCGGGCTCGGCACCGCGGACCGCTGGTGGTTCGAGATCGTGCCCGACCGCGGCGCGTCCCTCACCCTCGCCGACCGCTCCCTGCACCTCGCCTCCGCCCCCAACTTCCGCGACGCGGGCGGCTACCGCACGAGCGACGGCCACTGGGTGCGGATGGGCGTCCTCTACCGCTCCGGCGACCTCTCCCGGCTGACCGACGCCGACCTGGCGACGCTGCGCCGCCTCGGCATCCGCACCGACGTCGACCTGCGCACCGCCTCCGAGCGCGCGGCCTCCCCGGACCGCGTCCCCGCCGGCACCGCCTACGTCGTCGCGGACGTCCTCGGCAGCAGCATCAGCAGCTCGCTGCCCGCCACGGAGGCCGCCGCCGTGCAGATGATGGAGGACATCGAGCGCACCATGGTCTCCTCCGACAGCGGCCGGCAGGCGTACACCACGCTGGCCGGCGCCGTGGCCGACCGCGGTGCGGCAGCCGTCCTCTACCACTGCACGGCCGGCAAGGACCGCACCGGCTGGGCCAGCGCCGCCGTCCTCACCGCCCTCGGCGTGCCCCGCGCGACCGTGGACGCCGACTACCTCGCCAGCAACACCTACCGCGCGGCCGAGAACGCCGCCGCCCTCCAGCAGGTGCCCGCGTCGATGCGGCCCGCCTACCAGGCCCTCCTCGACGTGCGCCCGTCCTACCTCGACGCCGGCTTCGCCGAGGTCACCCGCGTCTACGGCTCCTTCGACGGCTACCTCCGCACGGGCCTCGGCCTCGACGGCCGCGACCTGCGCGACCTGCGCCGGCAGCTGCTCGTCGGCTGACCCGCCGCCCGGCCGCCCCCTCCCGGCCCGGGCCCGGCCCGCGTCGGGCCAGGCACCGGGTCGGGCTCAGCCCCGGGCCGGGCTCAGCCCCGGGTCGGGACGACCAGCGAGTGCGCGAGGTGGACGTGCCGCGGGCGGCTGACGGTGTAGGCGATCAGGTCCGCGACGTCCTCCGCGCGCAGCACCGGGACGGCGTCCATCATCGCGGCGAACTGCGCGCTCAGCCCGGGGTTGTCGATGTGCCGGACGATCTCGGTGTCGGTCAGCCCCGGCTCGACCGCGCTCACCCGCACGTCCTTCGGGCCGTACTCGGTGCGCAGCGAGGCGGACAGGTGGCTGACCGCGGCCTTGGTGGCGGCGTAGACGGCGAACGCCGGGTAGGCCGTGCGGGCCGAGACGGACGAGACGGTGACGAGGTCCGCGGAGCGGCCGGCGGCGGCCGCGGCGACCAGGTCGTCGGCGAACGCGTCGATCACGTGCAGGGTGCCGGTGAGGTTCGTGTCGACCATCCGCGTCCACTCGTCGAGCCGGTGCAGGTCCGCCGGGTTGGGCAGGGCCACCCCGGCGGCGTTGACCAGGAGGTCGACGCCGCCGAGCGCCGTACGGACGGTGTCCGCGGCGTCCTGCACCGCGCGCCGGTCGGTGATGTCCGCGGTCACCGCGAGGGCGCGTCCGCCGTCGGCGGTGATCTTCGCGGCCAGCTCGGTGAGGCGGTCGGTGCGCCGGGCGAGGAGGGCCACCGTGGCGCCGCCCGCGGCGAGGAGCCGCGCGGTGGCGGCCCCCATGCCGCTGGCCGCTCCGGTGACCAGGGCGGTGCGTCCGGCGAGGGCGGGGTAGGTCATGCGGAAGTCCTTCGGTCGGCTCCGGTGCCGCCCGGGCGGGTCGGCGGTCCCACCCTCGCGCCGGGTGCGGGGTGCCGCCCAGGGCTCGGCCCGTCGTAGGTCCGGCAGTACCAGGTCCGCCCGGCCGGCGGCCCGTAGGCTGGGCGGATGGACAACGCCCTGGGGGACTTCCTGCGCTCGCGCCGCGCCCGGCTGCGCCCGCAGGACGTCGGGTTGGTGGGGTACGGCCCGCGGCGCGTGCCGGGGCTCCGCCGCGAGGAGGTCGCCCGGCTCGCCGGGGTCAGCGTCGACTACTACGTGCGGCTGGAGCAGGGGCGCCGGGGGCCCGCGGTGTCCGACTCCGTGCTCGGCGCCGTCGCCCGCGCGCTGGCCCTCGACGAGGTCGAACGCCGGCACCTCTTCGACCTGGCCCGCCCCCCGGCACCGCGGACGCCCGCGCAGCCGGCCGTCCGGCCCGGGGTCCGGTCGGTGCTGGACGCCCTGGGCGGCGCACCCGCCTTCGTCCTCGGCCGCCGGATGCAGGTGCTCGCGTGGAACGCGGTCGCCGACGCCCTCCTCGGCTTCTCGGCCGTGCCCGGGGGCTACAACGCGGCGCGGCAGATCTTCCTCGACCCGGCGGCGCGGACGCTCTTCACCCGCTGGGAGGAGGAGGTGGCCGCCGACGCCGTCGCCTTCCTGCGGCTGGACGCGGGCCGGCACCCGGACGATCCCTGGCTGACCGCGCTCATCGCCGAACTCTCCGCCGGGAGCAGCGACTTCCGCGCCCTGTGGGCGGCGCACCGGGTGAAGGACAAGACCCACGGCCGCAAGCACCTGTGGCACCCGGCCACCGGGGCGCTCGACTTCGCCTACGAGAGCCTCACCCTGCCCGGCGACCCGGACGTCCTGATCGTCGCGTACACCGCCGAGCCCGGCTCGCGGACGGCGCAGCGGATCGCCCTGCTCACCGAACTGCCCGCCCCGGCGATGGCGGGCGCGGGCGCGGGACCGGGCTGACACACTGCCGGGCCGCCGCGGACGCGGCGGACGCGGCGGCCGGAAACCCGGAGTTCACCGGCCACCCCTACCCAGGGCGGGCATGGACACGGCACACTGATGCCCGCGGTGCGCGCCGCGCACGAACGGCCCGCGCCGCGACGGCACCACCACGCCCCGGCCCGCACCGTCAGGAGCACTGCCCGGCAGAGGAGTCGACCATGCGGATGTCCCTCGCTCGCGCCCTGGTGGCGGTCGCCGCCGTGGCGGCACCGTCCGTCGCCGCCACCGGCACCGCCGGGGCGGTCGTCCCGCCCGAACACGCGGTCGTCGTCTGCCGGAGCGCGAGCTTCTACGCCAACTACGACAGCGCCTCCGGCCCGGTGGGGCTGATCCGGGTGCTCGGCTCCGGCAACAAGGTCGGCCACACCAGGGGCGCCCACCCGGTCTACAACGGCTGGGCGGCGACCTTCGACTTCGGCAAGGGCGACTGGGGTTACGTGCGCATCGAGTGCCTCGGCGGCTACGGCTCCTGGTGACGCCGCGCACCGCACCCCACTCCCCCGACCCGCCGGACGAAGGAGCACCCCCGTGACCGCCACCCGCACCCTCCTGCGCACCGCCGCGGCATCGGCCGCCCTCACCGCGGCGGTGGCGCTCACGGCCGCACCGGCCCTGGCCGCCGACGGCACGGTCGGGCAGCGCGAGGCCGTCTGCGCCCACGACCTGTACGTCCGCACCGCACCCGGCGGCGCCTGGACGGGCACGCTGTACACCGGCCAGACCTTCCTGGTCGAGCGCGCCCAGCCCGGCTGGGTGTACGGCTTCGCCTACGGCGACATCAACCGGCGCGGCTGGGTGCAGGACGGCTGGTTCTGCTGACCGGCCCCGCCGGGCCGCCCGTGGTACCTCCTGCGGCACCGCCGACCGGTGCCGCAGGAGGAGTTGCAGGGACTCGCCCGCGGCTCAGCCCGTCGGCAGGGCCTGCATGGCCTTGACGAAGCCGTTCTCGTCGATCCGGCCGGCGAAGAAGTCCTGGACGGCCCGGTGGATGGGCGTGCTCGCCGCCGGCGGGTACGCCTGGTCCCAGGAGAGCTCGAACGACGGCGCGGCCCTGACCAGTTCGAACTGGTAGGTGGAGTACGCCGGGTTGGGGGCGGTGGCGAGGAACTTGGGCGTGTTGGTGGTGGTGGGCAGGTTGCCGACGCCCAGCTGGGCCTGCACGAACTCGTCGGAGTACTGCAGCTTGAGGAACTCCGCGACGGCGGCCGGGTGCTTGGTCCGCTTCGCGACGGAGTAGAAGTTGTTGGTGTTGCCGACGACGTTCTTCGGGTCGCCCTTGCCGCCCGGAACGGTCGGGAAGGAACCGTAGCCGAGGTCGGACGCGGCGAACTCCGGGGCGGCGTCCTGCTGCGTGGAGTACTCCCAGGAGCCCATCAGCTCGAAGGCGGCCTTGCCGTGGGCCAGCAGCGCCGGGGAGCCCCCGTCGGTGAACTTCACCGAGTCGTACGAGGTGCCGAAGGCCCCCGCGTCGACGAGCTGCCGGATCAGCCGAAGGGCCTTCCTGCTGTCGTCGCCCGCCCAGGCGTCCCGGTTGCCGTTCAGGGCCTTCTGGAAGAGGCCGGGGTCGGTGAGACCGCTCGGGCCCGCGATGCGGTCGTAGAGGTACTCGAACCACATCAGGGTGGGCCACTGGTCGCCGCCGCCGAGGGCGATGGGGGTGATGCCCTTCGCCTTCAGGGTGCGTACGGCGTCGAGCAGTTCGCTCCAGGTCTTCGGCGGCGTGAGGCCCGCGTCGGCGAGCACCTTCTTGTTGTGGAAGAGCAGGACGGGCTGGGTGCCGCGCATCGGCACGCCGTACGGCTTGCCGTCGATCACGGCCGTGTTGAAGACCGACTGCAGGAAGTTGGCCTTGAGGCCGGGGTCCTGGGCGATCATGTCGTCGAGCGGCTTGAGCAGCCCGGCGTCGACGAAGGGCTTGATGCTGCCGCCGCCCCAGTTGAAGAAGACGTCGGGCGCCTGCTTGGTGTTGATGATCGTCTGGAGCTTCTGCTGGTAGTCGGCGCCCGGGATGGTGTCCAGGACGGCCTTCACCTTGGAGGTCTTGTTGAAGGTCTCGACGAGCTGCTTCTCGACCTTGTTCGCGGCGTCGCCGTAGACGAGCACGTGGATCTCGCCGGTGCCGCTGTCGACGGCCTCGGCGTCGGCGCCGGGGTCGGATCCGCAGCCGGCCAGTGTCAGGCCGAGGAGCAGGGCGGTGCCGCCCGCGAGCAGGTGAGGGAGCCGGGTGGGGCGTTGCATCGGAGCATCAAGCCTTTCGAAACTTTTCGGCATCATTGCCGAAATCTGTGGCGCGGCTGCGACGCTAGGACCCGCCCTGACAGAGGGTCAACCCCCGTGCACAGGGTTATCGGAACGTGACGCACCGGCCGCCCGGCCGGACCGCACCCGCACACCCCGGGGCGGCACCCCCTCCGGCCACGGGCGGGAAGCAGCGCTCCGGACGGGCATGCGCCCCACGTCGACCCGCAGGTTTGCCGCGCCCGGCCCGGCCCGATCATGCAGAGTGGGAAGGCAACTGACGCACCGTCGGACGATCGGCCACCCCAAGGCTCCTCACCGGCGGCGCCGAAAATTACCCGGGAGTAACCCTTGCGGGCTCGAAAACAGCCGGACCATACTCCGCAAGGTTTCTGGAACGTGTCGGCCGCCTGTCGACGCAGTCCGAGCCCCCCGTGCCACCGGAGCTCCGAAGCCCGGAGCCCCTCAGCCCGGAGCCCGCAGCCGCCCCGGCCCCTGCCTGCTCCGTCGCACCACCCGGCGCACCACCACCCACCGGGCCACCACCGCGTCCCCGACCCACCACCGACCCCACCCACCCCACCCCACCCACCCCATCCGACCGGGCACCCCCACTCCCCCAGGGCCCGGTCCGACGAAGGAGACCGACGTTGAGGAAACTCCCGCGCCGCATCCGCCCGACCGCCGTCCGTGCCCTCCTCGCGACGGGCCTCGCCGGCGCCGTCGTGACGACCGGTCTCGCCGGCAGCGCCCACGCCGCGTCCACGCTGGCCGGGTCCGCCGCCGCGAAGGGCCGCTACTTCGGCACCGCCGTCGCCGCGAACCACCTCGGTGAGAGCGCCTACGCCTCCACCCTGGACGCCGAGTTCAACGCCGTCACACCCGAGAACGAGATGAAGTGGGACGCCGTCGAGGCCACCCGCAACACCTTCACCTACAGCGCCGCCGACCAGATCGTCAGCCACGCCCAGAGCAAGTCCATGAAGGTCCGCGGCCACACCCTGGTCTGGCACTCCCAGCTCCCCGGCTGGGTCGGCTCCCTCGGCACCACCGACCTGCGCACCGCGATGAACAACCACATCACCCAGGTCATGACCCACTACAAGGGCAAGATCTACGCCTGGGACGTCGTCAACGAGGCCTTCCAGGACGGATCCAGCGGCGCCCGCCGCAGCTCCCCGTTCCAGGACAAGCTCGGCAACGGCTACATCGAGGAGGCCTTCCGCACCGCCCGCTCCGTCGACCCCAACGCCAAGCTCTGCTACAACGACTACAACACCGACGGCCAGAGCGCGAAGAGCAACGCCGTCTACGCGATGGTCAAGGACTTCAAGCAGCGCGGCGTGCCCATCGACTGCGTCGGGTTCCAGTCGCACTTCAACAGCGCCTCGCCCGTGCCGTCCGACTACCAGGCCAACCTGCAGCGCTTCGCCGACCTCGGCGTCGACGTCCAGATCACCGAGCTCGACATCGAGGGCTCCGGCACCGCCCAGGCCACCAGCTACGGCAAGGTCACCACGGCCTGCCTCGCCGTCACCCGCTGCACCGGCATCACGGTCTGGGGCATCCCCGACAAGTACTCGTGGCGCAGCAGCGGCACGCCGCTCCTCTTCGACAACAACTACGCCAAGAAGCCGGCCTACACCGCCGTCCTGACCGCCCTCGGCGGCACCACCGGCGGAGGCGGGGGCGGCGGCACCGCCACCTGCACCACCACCTACGCCCGGACCAACGTGTGGTCGGACCGCTTCAACGGCCAGGTCACCGTCACCGCGGGGAGCAGCGCCATCACCGCGTGGAGCGTGAACGTGACGTTCACCTCCCCGCAGAAGGTCTCCACCACCTGGAGCGGCACCCCGACCTGGGACAGCAGCGGCAACGTCATGACCATGAAGCCCAACGGCAACGGGAGCCTCGCCGCCGGGGCATCCACCAGTTTCGGCTTCACCGTCATGACCAACGGCAACACCAACGCCCCCACCGTCGGAGCCTGCACCGCCTCGTGACCCGTCCCGGCTCCGGCGGCTCCCCCGCTGCCGCCGGAGCCGGCCCGTCACCGCGCGGCCCCGGCGGCCCCACCCGCCGGGGCCGCCGGTGCGGGCCCCGTCACGCCGCGCGTCCGCGCACCGAGCCGCCCACGGAGGACACCCGAACCATGGACCGAACCACGCCCGCCCGCCCCCTGGCCACCGTCGCGACCGGCGCCGCCGCGGTGGCAGCCGTGGCCGCGGTGGTCGCCGCCACCTCGCTCGCCGCCACCTCGCTCGCCGGCGGTGCGGTGGGCGGCGGCCGCACCGCCGCCGCGCCCTCCGCCGCGTCCGCCGGCGGCCGGGCGGCCCCGGGGCACTGGCTGGACACCTGGGCGTCGATGCCCCAGCTCACCGAGCCCGGCAACATGCCGCCGGCGCCGTTCACCCAGGACCACCTCGTGCTGCCCGACACCACGCTGCGGCAGACCGTCCACGTGTCGGCCGGCGGGCGGCAGCTGCGACTGCGCTTCTCCAACGCCTTCGGCGGCACCGCCCTGCCCCTCACCGCCGTCTCGGTGGCCCTGCCCGCCGGCGGGCAGGCGGGCACCAGCGGGATCCGGCCCGGCAGCTCCCGGCCGGTCACCTTCCACGCGCGCCCGTCGGTGTCCGTGCCGGTCGGCGCCCAGGTGGTCTCCGACCCCCTCGACTTCGACCTCGCCCCCGGGACCGACCTCACCGTCACGCTCCACCTGGCCCGGGGCCAGGCGTCCGACGCCATCACCTCGCACCCCGGCTCCCGGACCACCAGCTACCTGCTGGCGGGCAGCCACGTGCAGGACACGGACCTGCCCGGGGCGACCCCCGCCGACCACTGGTACTTCCTCAGCGGGGTCGAGGTGTGGTCGCCCCGGGGCGAGGCCGCGGCCGTGGTGCTGGGCGACTCGCTCACCGACGGCCGGGGCTCGACGACCAACCGGAACGACCGCTGGCCCGACCAGCTGCTCCGGCGCCTGCAGGCACGGCCGGACACGGCCGGCACCGCGGTCGTCAACGAGGCGGCGGGCGGCAACCGGGTGCTCGACGACGGCCTCGGCCCCAACGCTCTCGCTCGGCTCGACCGCGACGTGCTGGTGCGCAGCGGCGTGCAGTGGCTGATCGTCTTCGAGGGTGTCAACGACATCGGCACCGCCGCCGCCACCGCGGAGGCCCAGACCCGGGTCGCGGACGACCTCGTCGCCGCGTACGACCAGATCGTGGCCCGCGCGCACGCCCAGGGCATCCGGGTCTACGGGGCGACGCTGACGCCCTTCGGGGGCAACGCCGCCTACGACGACCCGGACGGCCACCGCGAGGCGGCCCGGCAGCGGGTCAACCGGTGGATCCGTACGAGCGGGCGGTTCGACAGCGTGATCGACTTCGACCGTGCGGCGCGCGACCCGCAGGCGCCACGGCAGTTGCTGCCGGCGTACGACGTCGGCGACCACCTGCACCTCGGCCCGGTGGGCTACGGTGCGCTCGCCGACGCCGTGCCCGGCACGCTGTTCCGGCAGGCCCCGCTGCCGCCCGGCTTCGACCGCGGGTAGCCGGGGCGCTTGCCGCGTCCGCAGCGCCGACGCCCCGCGCGCGGCTCAGGCGGGAGGGGCGTCGGCGGGGGCCGGATGCCGGCCGTACCAGTCGAGGCAGACGAGGAGGGCGTCGTCACGGGGGTCGTCGTCGCGGTGCCGGGCCAGCTCGGTCAGCACCGCGCGGGGCACCTCCGCGGCGGGCAGCAGCTGGGTCGCCAGGACGGCCCGGACCAGGGCGCGTTCGCCGTAGGGCTCGCCCGCCCGGGAGGCGACCGCGTGGACGCCGTCGCTGACGAAGATCAGCCGGTCCCCGGGCTCGACCCGGATGCGCTGCGGCGCGTACGGCGTGTCGTCGGCGAGGCCGAGCGGCAGCTGCGCCTCGAACGGGATGTGTTCGACCGCCCCCGCGCGGAGCCGCAGCAGCTGCGGCGAGCCGGCGTCGACGATCTCCACCAGGCCGGTGTCCAGGTGGAACTCCAGGAGCAGGACGGAGACGTGGGCCTTGCCGCGGTACTGCCCGTACACGGCCTGGTCGGCCAGGGCCGCCTGGTCGGCGATGTCGACGCCGGCCCGGCGGGCGTTGCGCAGGGCGCTGACGGCGAGGTTGGTGAGGAGGGACGCCTCGATGCCCTCGCCCATGCCGTTGGTGACCGTCAGGGTGAGGCGGTCCTCGGTGGCGGACCAGTCGAAGTTGTCGCCGTGGATCGCGTAGGCGGGTTCGAGCTGGGCACCGATGGCGTACTCGTCACGGATGCAGGCGCGCGCCGGCAGGAGCTGCCACTGCATCTCGGCGGCCAGGGTGAGGCGGTCCTTGCGGCGGGCCTGGAGGTAGAGGTCGGTGTCGCGCTCCGCGACGACGATGTGGTGTCCCAGGATCTCGGCGATCTCCCACAGCTCGTCCTGCACGGCCCGGGTGAGGCCGGCCCGGTCGAGGCCCGTGGTCAGGACCCCGAGCCGGTCGCCCCGGACGGTCACCGGCAGGTGCAACAGCACCGCACCCCCGGCCGGGCCGGGCTCGGCGAAGGGCTCCTGCGCCCCGAAGGCACGGCCGGGAGCCGTCGTGTGCACCGGGAGCGGCCGGGCCGTGCGGGGCAGTTCGGTGACCGGCTGCAGCACGGTCAGGCTGTAGTCGGCCAGGAGCAGCTCGACCTGCCGTGCGCCGTACAGGCGGGTCAGGGACTCGCGCACGGCGTCCAGCAGGGCGTAGGGGGCAGCAGCGCGCAGCGCGCGCTCGACCGTCGACAGATTGGCTGTCACTCGATCCGCCTTTTCGTCCGACCGCCGGCCGTTCCGGCCGACGGGTTGTCCTGTGGTGTGGCAGGGGTGTCAAGATGGGCCCCATGAACACCGTCTCCCCGCTTCCGGGCCGCTCAGACGTCGCGGCCGTCGCGTCGTCCGTGGTGGAGCTGCTGGAGGTGCTCTGGGGCGGCGGACGCGACCTGGTCTCCGCGCCGGTGTCGGTGTCGCAGCTGCGGGTGCTCTACGTGCTGGAGAACAACGACGGCATCAACCTCCGCACCCTCACCGAGACGCTGGACTCACGGCCGTCCTCGGTGAGCCGGCTGTGCGACCGGCTGGAGGCGATCGGCCTGGTGCAGCGCACCGCCAGCGCGGCCAGCCGCCGGGAGCTCGAACTGCACCTCACGCCCGCCGGCCGGACGTTCCTCACCGATCTGCGCACCACCCGGGAGCAGGCGCTGGAGCGGATCCTCGACGCCATGCCGGGTGCGGACCGCCGTGCCCTGCTGGCCGGGCTGCAGTCCTTCCGTACGGCCGCGCTGGACACGGCGGCACCGGGCGCCTCCGCCGCGGGCACGCCGGCGGGACCGGGCGACGCCGAGGCCACCCGCAGCGCCTGATCCGGCCGCCCGCGCCCCCTGGTCCGGGCCTCTCCCACCGGGCTGTCGGCCGCGCCGGGCGGCCGCTCGGGCCGGCCGCGCCCGAAGCGACCCGCCGATAGTTGCCGAGGGTGGATTGTTGTCGAAGTGCAAACGTTGCCTCTAGGGTGGGCACGTGCCGCAGTTCGCGGCCCCGGGCTGCGTCCTGCACGCCGCCCGGTGAAGGGAGGCCGTTGTGGCCGAACGACCCAGCACGGCACCGGGCTACCTGGCGGTGCGCATCAGGACGGGTGCGAGCGTCATCTCCATCGAGCTGTCCGGCGAACTCGACATGGACACCGCCCCACAGGTCGAGGAGGCCGTCCGGCAGTCCCTCCTCGCCCACCCCCGCATCGTCGTCCTCGACGCGGCGGCGCTCACGTTCTGCGACTGCGCGGGCCTGGGCAGCCTGCTGCGGGCGCGCCAGCGCATCGACGGCGAACGCGCCACCTTCCATCTGGAGAACCCCTCGCCCGTCCTCCTGCGCCTCGCGGCCCTCAGCGGCACCTCGCGCGTCCTCGGCCTTCCGGGGGCGCTGCCCGCGGTCCGGACCGAACCGGCCCGTCCCGGGGGCGTCGCGGTCGGTGCCGGCCGCTGACCACCGGCCGTGCGACGGCGCGGGCGGGCCCCCGGAAGCACACCGTTCCGGGGGCCCGCCCGCGCCGTCGCGCACGCGGCACTCAGCCGACGTGCACCCGGGGCCGGCGGGCCCGGTCGGGCTCGGCCTCGCGCAGCACCTCGCGGGTGACCGGCGCGACCTCGCCCTGACCGAACAGGAAGAACCACAGCAGCTGCGCGAAGGGGTTGCCCTCCGTCCACTCGAAGTAGATGTGCGGCTGCCGCCCGGTGGCGTCCCGCACGTGCAGGAGCAGCGCCGCGAGCGCGTTCGGGATGGACGAGTGCTCCAGCGTCAGGACGCGGTAGCGGTCGTGCAGCACCTCGCCGCGCACCCGCAGCTCGGCCTCGAAGTCGGACGGGTCGCGGACCACCACCTCCACGAAGACCAGATCGTCCTCGGCGGGGATGCCGTTGTCGGTGCGGATCTGGTGCGCCTTGTCGCGGTACTCGGCGAGGTCGCGGCCGCTGGGCTCGTTGGCGATCAGCCGGATCGAGTGGTGCGCGCAGTCGCGGACGAACCGCTCGGCGGTGTCGTCGAGGACCACCTCGGTGACCCGGAGTTCGAAGGCGCGGGCCAGCCGGGACGCGAACGAGATGAGGATGATGCCGGCGATGAAGCAGGCGCCGATCTTCACGCCGTCCGGGCGCTCGGCGATGTTGAGGCCGGTGGTGTAGAGGAACACCGCGGCGATGACGCCGAAGGCGGCCGTCCAGCCGTGCTGGCGGGCGCGCCGGGCGGCGATGGTCACGGCGATCGCGGCCGAGCTGATCAGCACGAGCACGCCGGTCGCGTACGCGCCGCCCTGCTTGTCGACGTCGGCGTCGAAGATCCACGTGACCAGGAAGGCCACCGCGGTCAGCACCAGCACGGTGGGCCGGACGGCCCGGGCCCAGTGCGGCGCCATGCCGTAGCGCGGCAGGTAGCGCGGGAGCAGGTTGAGCATGCCGGCCATCGCGGACGCCCCGGCGAACCACAGGATCGCGATGGTCGACACGTCGTAGACGGTGCCGAACGCGCCGCCGAGGTACGCGTGGGCGAGGTAGGCCAGGGCGCGGCCGTTGGCCTCACCGCCCGGCTGGAAGGCGTCGGCGGGGATCAGCAGCGTGGTGATGAAGCTGGTGGTGATCAGGAAGACGCTCATGATCACGGCGGAGGTGGTGAGCAGCTTGCGGGCGCCGCGGATCCGGCCGACGGGCTCCTCCTCGGTCTCGCCGGGCCCGCCCTCGATGTGCGGCATGACGGCGACACCGGTCTCGAATCCGGACAGGCCCAGGGCGAGCTTCGGGAACACCACCAGGGAGACCCCGATCATCGCGAACACGTTCCCGTGTTCGAGCGTCAGGGCGTGCGACCAGTCCGCCACCACGTGCGGCGCCGTCGCCACGTGCCACAGGCCCACGCCGACGACCACGACGTTCAGCGCCAGGTAGACGCCGACCAGCCCCACGGCCAGGCCGATGGCCTCGCCGAACCCCTTCAGGAACACCGCCCCGAGCAGGGCGACGAGCACGAGGGTGACGAGCACCTGGCGGCCGTGGAGCGCGCCGCTCAGATGCGGGTTCTCGACCAGGTGCGCGGTGGCGTCCGCGGCGGACAGCGTGATGGTGATCAGGAAGTCCGTCGCCGCGAACCCGAGCAGCACCAGCACGAAGAGCTTGCCCTGCCAGAAGGTCAGCAGCCGCTCCAGCATCGCGATCGAACCCTCGCCGTGCGGGCTCTCGCGGGCCACCCGCCGGTAGACCGGCAGCGCCCCGCAGAGCGTGATGACGACGAGCACGATCGTCGCGATCGGCGACAGCAGCCCGGCGGCGAGCGCGGCGATGCCCGGCTGGTAGCCGAGCGTCGAGAAGTAGTCCAGGCCGGTCAGGCACATCACCCGCCACCACCGCTGCCCCTGGTGCACGGGCGCCTTCGCGTGCGGGCCCGGATGCTGGCTGGCCCGGTCCGCCAGCCCCTCCAGCAGCCACGCCCGGAGGCGGCCCGGCGACCCGGACGAGGGAGCGGGGAGCGGAGGAGGAGAAACGGACACGGTGGACTCCGGGGAAACGCCGAACGATCGAGCCACCCAGCAGGGCGGCGACGCCAGCGTAGGCGGAGCCGCCACCCGGCCCGCCGCCCCCGTCCGGGCCGCCCGGGCCCTCGTACGCCTGTCGGCCCCGCCCCACCACCGCCCGCCCGCTGCCGCCGGCCCCGCGCGGCCGCCGCCGCGCCCCGCCCGGCGCAGCACCTGGCGCCGCTCCCCGGTCGCACCGCAACGTGCCTGCTCCGCACGGCAGTCGGCACCGCGCCGCAGCCGTACGGACCGTCCGCGGGAGGCATCCGCCGAGCCGCGCCGACCGGCCGGCCGCCGACCCGCGGACCCCGGACGCACCCGCCGCGCGGCCCGCCCGGCAGCACCCCCGGGCGGCGGCCGCGGACCCTGAGGGCCGGAGCGGCGGGGTGAACCTTGACGGATCCTTAACGCGGCGCTCCCCCGCGCCCGGCCGGGCCCGGCCCCCGCCGCGCCGCAGACTCAGGGCCGGGCGTCGCCGACGACGACGTCGCTGGACGCGGAGCATGCCCTGCCCGAGATCCTCGGGCAGGGCAGGGCAGGGCAGGGCACGGCACGGCACGGCACGGTCTTCGGGTTACGGCAGGCTGTTTGCGAGTTCGGCGTCGCTCTCCGCGACCGCCCCTTCCATGTCGGCCATGCGGACACGGTCCCGTCCCGGACCGACATCACTGACGGACCGCCGCCCGGCCCGACCCGGCCCCACTGACGTTCGACGCCCGGTGGCAGGCCGCCGACGGGGCGCGGCCGGACTGTCACGGCGAGGGCAGAGACCCGCTGAGTGCAGGTTCCTCGGGTGGTCTCCGCCCGGGACGACAGCAGTGTGATATGCGGCACATCGCTTGGGTCATCTGGTCCTGATTGCTCCCTCCTTGGTCGCATGCGTCTGGTTACGGAGCGTCAAAACATGCTGGTCAGACGAATTTTGTCGTTGACTGCCCATGTGTGCGTACCCGAGGCTTCGCAGTCGAATCTCCAAGCGTGAGTGAGTGCCGTTCATGGGGTCTGAAAGTGACCACGGCCGGTGGGGGTGGACCGCGGGGCGCCGAGCGCTCGCGGTATGCCTGTCCGCCGGTCTGATAGCAAGTGCCGGGGCGGCGGGTGCTGTTCCGGCTGCAGCCGCCGGAGACGCGCGAACCGTTGACGTGCCCGCCTCGGGGTCGTCGTCGGCCAAGCCGTCGACAGGGACCGTGGAGAGCATCGCGGTCGCGGAGGCGAAGCGGACCGGGAAACCGGTCGACGTGCCGTCGATGCGTACGGATTCGGTCGACGTCGTCGCACAGCCCGACGGCCGCCTGAAGTCGACCGTCTACGCGCAGCCGCAGCGGGTACGCCGCGCCGGCGGGTGGGTGGACATCGACCCGGCGCTGCAGAAACGGGCGGACGGCACCGTCGCCCCGAAAGCCGCGGTTGCCGACGTGACGTTCTCCGGAGGCGGCAGCAGCGCACCACTGGTGCGCATGACATCCGCCGGAAAATCGCTGAGCCTGTCCTGGCCCCAGCCGCTGCCCGAGCCGGTCATCGACGGCGCGACGGCGGAGTACCGCGCAATCCTGCCCGACGTCGACCTGAAGCTGACCGCGACCCGTACCGGCTTCACCCAGGTCTTCGTCGTCCACACCCCCGAGGCAGCCAAGAACCCCGCCCTGGACGCGCTGCGTCTGGGGATGAAGGGCGACGGCCTGCGGATCGAGGAGGCCGCCGACGGCTCCCTGTCGGCTGTGGACACGGGGGCCGGCGGTACGGTCTTCGAGGCGCCGGTGCCGGTGATGTGGGACTCCACCACAACCGCGCCCCCGGCAACCGGGGCCACCGCTCCGGCCGCATCCGTCGCGGCGTCCGCCTCCGGTGCGCCGTCGGTGTCGCCGTCCACCGACGGTGCGAAGGCAGCGGGCCGCTCCGCGGCGACCGCCGTACCGGCCGTTTCCGCCGCTGCTGCTTCCGCAACCGCTGCGCCCGCTGCGGGTACGCGAGTGGCGAGGATTGCAGTCGACTTTCCCGCTGCGCAGGACCAGCTCGTGCTGACACCGGACCAGGCGATGCTGGACGATCCGACGACGGTGTTCCCGGTGATGATCGACCCGGCGTGGGACACCCCGCACGCTGCCGCCTGGGCAGGTGTGTCGAAGTACTACCCGACGCAGGCGTACCCCCGCTTCACCTACAACTCGGACGAGGTGCACGACTGGGGTGTCGGCTACTGCGGTGACACCACCCGGTGCCAGCCCACTGATGTGAAGCGGGCGTTCTTCCAGTTCCCGACAGGGCAGTTTGTCGGAAAGCAAATCCTCAAGGCGACGTTCGGCGCGTACGAGAGCTGGTCGTACAGCTGCCAGAAGACGCCGGTGGAGCTGTGGAACACCGGCTACTTCGGCAACAAACTGACGTGGAACTCGCAGAACAACTCGACGTTCTGGAGCCGGTACCTGCAGACGATCACCGATGCGAAGGGCTGGAGCGGTCCGGGTAGTTCCTGCAGTGCGGGCGGTTGGCTGGAGTTCGGCGGGGAATCCTCGGACGCCGTGCGCACGCTGGTGCAGGACGGTGCGAACTGGGGGTGGCAGAGTTCCGCGTTCGGGCTGAGGGCATCCAACGAGAGCGATCTGAACGGCTGGAAGAAGTTCACCGACGGCGCCTACCTTCAGGTGTACTACAACCTGCCGCCCCGTCAGCCCGCCAACACCGACCTGTCCATGCAGCCGGGTTCGGTGTGCTCGGGTACGGCGGTGCAGGTGCAGACGGTGCCGCAACTGACCGCAGTGCTGAAGGACCCGGACGGCGAGGCGATCGGGGCGCAGTTCGCGCTCGGCTGGGACGACGGCACCGGCTGGAAGCGCCGCTGGTGGAACACCGGCACCGAGGCGACCGTTCCGGCGTCGAACACGTTCAAGGCGTCGGGGTCGCTCTTCAACCTGACACCACCCGCGAACACCCCGACCGACCGGTCCTTCACCTGGGAGGCACGGGCCTGGGACGGCGCGGCCTGGGGCCCGTGGAACTCCGACGGCAGCCCGACCGCCTGCTACGTTCGGGTCGACGCCTCGATCCCGACAGGGCCAGGCGTCACCTCCAGCACGTATCCGATCAGCACGTCCGCCGGATCGGTCCCGCCCGTCGACGGCGTGGGCCGCTACGGCACCTTCACCATCGACGCGGTGGAGACCAACGTCGTGAAGTACCAGTGGGGCCTGGACACCGCCGCGTCCGCGGCCCACGAGGTGGCCACGACCGCCGGCGCCCCGCAGACGATCAGCATCCTCATGGACAAGCCCGGCCCGCATCTGCTGTCGGTGCGGGCGATCAGCGGCGCGGGCGTGTCGTCCCAGCTGGAGACGTACTACTTCAACGTGCTGAACGGGCAGGGCCAGCGGGACGGCTGGGCCATGGACGAAGCCGCCGGCAACACGACCCTCGCAGGTGGTAGCAACAGCGCCACCGCAACCCTCGGCAGCACAGTCACTGCGGGTGCGGCAGGCCATGTCGGCCAGGCCCTGACATTCAACGGCGCTGCTTCGACCGGCTACGCCCAGACCGACTCGGCTGTCCTCAACACGTCCATGAGCTACACGGTCTCGGCATGGGTGCGCCCGGACACTGCGGCGACCACTCGCGTCGCAGTCAGCCAGAACGGCGCCGACTTCTTCTCGTTCACCCTCGGGATCGGCATGGTCGGCACCGACCCGCGCTGGTCCTTCAAGGTTCAGAGCGACAGCGCGGGCCTGGATTCGACCAGCACCTACGTCGTCTCCACCGCTACCGCGGCGAGCGGACAGTGGACCCACCTCGCCGGGGTCTACGACAAGGCATCCAACACGATCCGGCTGTACGTCAACGGCACATCCGCAGGCTCGGCCGTCGTCCCGTCCTCCGTCTGGGACGGCCACGCCACTCTTCAGATCGGGCGTGACCGCTGGAACAAGCTGTGGGCTGCTCCGTGGTCCGGTTCCATCGACGAAGTCACGATGTGGGACCGCGCACTGAGCCCGGCAGACATCACCAAGGTCGCCACCGACCAGCCGCTGACCACCGGAGTGCCGGCCAAGAGCGTATGGCACCTGGACGAGGCAGCCGGTGCCACCTCGGTGTCGGCCGCCCCGGAGACCGACACCCTCACGTTGAACGGCGGAGCCCAGGCCGGCATCGCCACCGGTGTCAGCGGCAGCGCCGTCACGTTCGACGGCACGGACGACACCGCCCGCACCACCCGCCCTGCTGTCGACGCGACGAAGAGCTTCTCCGTGGCGGCATGGGTTCGCCTGCCGGCGATCACCAACGGTTCGACGACCGCCCGTGTGGTGCTCAACCAGACCGGCCTGCACAAAAGCGAGTTGTCCCTCTACTACTCGGCATATGCGAAGAAGTGGGTCTTCGGCCGTTACAAGGAGGACTCGACCGGCGCCACCCTGATCAGCGCCAACCAGGCGGCCTGCACCGCTCCCGTCGGTACCACGCCGTGCTTCGGTGCCACCGACGGCCAGTGGACCCACCTCGTCGGGGTCTCGGACGCAGTCGCACAGAAGATCAGCCTCTACGTCAACGGCTACCTGGCCGGTGAGACCGGCTACACGCAGACCACCCCGTGGCCGACCCCGGGACCGCTCCAACTGGGTGCCGCTTCCCGTGAAGGCGCCGACGAACAGTTCTTCGGCGGTGACATCGACGACGTCCGCGTCTGGGACCGCGTCATCACCACCCCGGAGGTCGGCGACCTCGTCAACAGCACCCCCCAGCTGCTGGGCCGGTGGAAGCTCGCCACCGCCACCGGAAACCCGCTCGCCTCGCCGAACGAGATCACCGGAGGTACCGCCACGGTCCTCGGCGGCAGCGCCGAAGCCAACACGTCGGGCGGTGTGATGGGCGGCGGGAGCCTGACGCTCGACGGCACCACCGCGTTCGCGGAGAACACCCCCACCCTGCTCCACCCGGACCGCAGTTTCAGCCTGTCCGTGTGGGCGGCCACCGCGGGTGCTCCCGGGCGGGACATGACGGTCCTGTCCGTACCCGGCGCGTACGGCGGTTCGGTGACGCTGCGCTGGCACTACCTCGGAGACGATCCCGGTACGGGCGCGCACCTGGGTGAGTGGCAGGCGTCGGTGCGGTCCACCGACACGGCAGGGGCCGCCCAGACCACCATCACGCACGTCCCGGACAGTGAGTGGGGGCTGTGGTCGCACCTGGGACTGGTCTACGACGGCCTCGCCGGGAGCCTTGCGCTCTACGTCAACGGCGACCTGGACCGGCCAGGCTGCGAGACCAGCAACCTGTCCTGCGCCGGCCGAAGCCTGTCGCTCTCCTCGTACCGGCCGTTCGACGCGGCCGGCAGCGGCCTGCAGTTCGGCCGTACCGGGGCACCCGGCGCCTGGGGGGAGTACTTCTCCGGAGAACTCGCCGACGTCCGCGTCTACCAGGGTGTTCTGACCGGCGAGCAGGTCAGCGCCCTGTCGACGTCGTTCTGACCAGTACCCGGCGTCCGGTCTGACCGCGGCTCCACACGGGCCGGGCAGCGATCGCTGCCCGGCCTGCTTCCCCCTGTGCTCCGCCCGCGCCGCAACGGCGAGGGCGACAGTCTTCCGGGCCCCACCGCTGTGGCGCCCGACCGACAGCGCTCCTGTACGTGGGGCGCCTACCTGAGGAACATGTCCATGATGAACAACAGGGCTGCCTGGCGGCGGTCCCGGCCGAGGACGGCTGCCGTGGTGGCAGCCGTCCTGGTCGGGTCTCTGCTGCCCACGCTCCCGATGGCCGTGGCTGCGACCGCGGCCGACTCCGCGAAACCCGCCTCTCCGTCACCGGGCAAGCCGGTCAGGGTCAGCGACGCCAAGGTCAAGGCCCGCAAGCCCGACACCACGGTCAGCAAGCCGGAGGCCAAGCACACCTCCTGGCCCAAGGCCGCCACCGCGAAGGTCACCGCACCGGTCGGCAAGCCGGTCAGGGCCGGCGATCTCCCCGTCACCCTCACCGCGACGGGTGGCAGCACCACGGCATCCGCCGACGTCAAGATCCTCGACCAGGAAACGGCCCGCAAGGCCGGCATCTCCGGCGTCCTGCTCACCGTTGCCGCTCCTGGCGCTCCTGCCGGCACGAGCGCCAGGGTCGCCGTCGACTACTCCGGCTTCGCCCAGGCCGTCGGCGCCGGGTTCGGCGCGCGCCTGCACCTGGTACAGCTGCCGACGTGCGCACTGACCACACCCGAGAAGCCCGAGTGCCGGGTGCAGACGCAGCTCGACGGCGGCAACGACACCGAGCACCAGGCCGTCACCGCCGATGCCGTGCCGTTGACCGCACCTGCCGCTCCGGTGGGGCAGCTGCGTGTGCAGTCCGCGTCGGGCGGGGTGACGGTGCTCGCGGCGACCGCAGGCGATGCGGGTCCGACGGGCGACTACAAGGCGACGCCGCTGTCGGCGGCCTCCACATGGTCGACGTCGCTGAACAGCGGCTCGTTCACGTGGTCCTACGACATGCCGCTCACCTCGATGCCCGGCGGCCTGACCCCGAAGGTCGGTCTCGCGTACGACTCGGGCAGTGTCGACGGCCGCACGTCGAACTCCAACAACCAGGGGTCCTGGGCCGGCGACGGCTTCACGCTGGACTCGGGCTCCGTGGAACGCTCCTACAAGGCGTGCGCGGACGACGGTGCACCGAAGACCAACGGCTCCGACCCCGGTGACCAGTGCTGGGCGACGGACAACGCGACGATCTCCTTCGCCGGACACGCCGGTGAGCTGATCCCCGTCTCGGCGGACGAGTGGCGGATCAAGGGCGACGACAACACCAAGGTCGTCCGGGTGCGGGACACCGGCCGCGGCAACGGCGACAACGACGGCGAGTACTTCAAGGCCACCACCCCCGACGGCACCAGCTACTTCTTCGGCTACAACCGGCTGACGAACTGGACCTCGGGCAAGGCGGAGACGAAGTCCGTCTACACGGTGCCGGTGTTCGGCAACAATGCCGGCGAACCCTGCTACAACGCCGCCGGGTTCGGCTCCTCGTGGTGCCAGCAGGGCTGGCGGTGGAACCTCGACCTGGTCGTCGACGCCCACGGCAACGACATCACGTACTGGTACACCCCGGAGACCAACAACTACGGGCGCAACCTCAAGGCCACCGATCGCACCCCCTACGTGCGCGGCGGACGCCTGGACCACATCGAGTACGGCCAGCGCCAGAGCGACCTCTACTCCGCGACGGTCAAGCCGATGGCGAAGGTGGAGTTCAAGACCGCCGAGCGCTGCCTGGAGACCACCGCAGCGCTGTGCGACGCGGCAAGCATCGACACCAACAGGCAGTACTGGTACGACACTCCGTGGGACCAGAACTGCAAGGACAACACCGACTGCACCGGTGTGCTCAGCCCCTCGTTCTTCACCCGCACCCGCCTGACCCAGGTCGTGGCCTCCACCCTGCAGGGCGACGGCACGTACAAGGGCATGGACACCTGGGACCTGACCCACAAGTGGGGTACGGCCGACTTCGACTACCAGCTGCTGCTGGACACCATCCTGCACACCGGAACCGCCACCACCCCCACCGCTGCTCTCCCGAAGACCACGCTGGCCTACAAGCAGCTGATCAACCGGATGGACCGCACCGGTGACGGCCGCCTGCCGTTCATCAAGCAGCGGCTGGGCACCGTCACCGACGAGCTCGGCGGGCAGATCGACGTCAACTACTCCGCCGCGGCCTGCAACGAGAACAGCCTGCCCACGCCGCAGACGAACGTGACGCGCTGCTTCCCGCAGCAGTACCAGCCGAACAACGACACCCCGGTGACCACCGAGTGGTTCAACAAGTACGTGGTCGAGTCGGTGATCGGCACCGACCGCACCGGCCACGCCCCCGACATGGTCACCCACTACACCTACCTCGGTGATGCGGCCTGGCACTTCGACGACCTGGACGGCATCACCAAGGAGAAACTGAAGACCTGGTCCCAGTGGCGCGGCTACGCCCACGTGAAGGTCGAGACCGGCGGCACCACCGCCATGTCCACGCAGACCGACCACTGGTTCCTGCGCGGCATGGACGGTGACCTCACCAGCCCGACCGACAAGACGCAGAAGCGCACCGTCACCGTCCCCGACGGCCAGGGCACCACGCTCACCGACGACCAGGCGTGGGCAGGGTTCGAGTACCGCACCGAGCAGTACGACAAGCCCGCCGGCAAGATCCTCACCAAGGCGGTCAACACGCCGTGGAAGAAGACCACCGCCACCAGGGTCCGCGACTGGGGCACCACCACCGCAAACCTCACCGGCACCCAGGTCACCAGGGCGTTCACCTCCCTCGACCAAGGCGTCGGTGCGGCGTGGCGCGAGACACGAACGAATACGACGTTCGACGCCTACGGCCGGGCCACCCAGAGCGAGGACCTCGGTGACACCGCGGTGGCTGCCGACAACCGGTGCACCCGCACGACCTACGCCGACAACGCCACCGCCTGGATCCTCGTCGGTGCGATCCGCACCGAGACCGTCGCCGCGGACTGCGCCACGACCGTCGATCGCGTGACGAAGGCCGACGGCACCTCCGCCGTCCTCACCGACAACCGGATCCGCTTCGACGGCCAGGCCTACGGCAGCGCCCCCACCAAGGGCGACATCACCGTCACCGGAGCCCTCAAGAGCCGCACCTCGGCCACCGCCACCTACCTCGACAACACCAGCACGTTCGACGTGTACGGCCGTGTGCTGTCCACCACCGAACTCGCGAACAGCACCGCCGTCGACAACACCACCGGCACCAGCACCAGCACCGCGCTGCCCGAGGCCCGCACCACCACCACCGTCTACACCCCCGCCTCCGGTCGTCCGACACAGTCGGTGATCACCTCACCGCCCGCCAAGGCCACCGACAGTACGACCACCCAGGTCACGACGGACACCTTCGACCTGTTGCGGGGCCAGACGGTCACCGCCACCGACGCCAACACGAAGAGAACCGACAGCACGTACGACGCGCTCGGCCGGGTTCTGAAGGTCTGGCTGCCCGACCAGTCCAGTTCCAGCGGCAATGTTCCCAACTACGAGTACGCCTACACTCTGGCCGACCAGCAGATCACCGCCGTCTCCACGAAGACGCTCGCGAACGACAAGTCGCAGGAGACCTCCTACACCCTCTACGACAGCTTCGGACGCACCCGGCAGACCCAGGGCCCGGGTGACAGCGGCGGACGCCTGATCGCCGACACGTTCTACGACGAGCGCGGCCAGACCGTCCTCGCCTACGCCCCCTACTACGCCACCGGGGCGCCCTCCAAGACCCTGCAGGACGCCGCAGGCGTCGAAACCCAGACCCGCAGCGAGTACGACGGCCTGGGACGCGTTACCAAGTCCACCGTCCTGACGGGCAGCGGCACCCCGCTGGCCACCACGACGACGGAGTACGGCGGCGACCGCGTCACCGTCACTCCGCCCGCCGGCGCGACACCGACCACCACGATCAGCGATGCGGCCGGACGCACCACGGAGTTGAGGCAGTACAAGGCCTCGCCGCCCGGGGCCGGCACCGCCTACGACACCACCAGCTACAGCTACGACCCGGCCGGCCACATGACCGGCCTCACCGGCCCCGGCGGCGCGGAGTGGACCTGGCTGTACGACCAGCTCGGCCGCCAGACCAAGGCCGTCGACCCCGACACCGGCACCGGCATCAAGGCTTACAACACCCGGGGCGAGGTCACCTCGACGACCGACGGGCGCGGCAAGACGATCGCGACCGTCTACGACAACCTCGGCCGTTCCCTGGAGACCCGTGACGGTTCCCCGACCGGGCCGCTGCTGACCTCCCGCACCTGGGACCCGACCGGCTACAAGGGCCAACTCGCCTCCACCAGCCGCTTCACCACGGTCGGCGGCACCGCCTACGAGTACAAGACCGCCTACTCCGTTTTCGACCCGCTCTACCGCCCCCGCAAGATCAGCTACACCGTCCCGTCCGTTCCGAACGGGCAGCAGAACCTCGCCGGCACCTACGACTCCATCACCACCTACAACACGGACGGAACGACCAAGTCCGCCTCCTACCCGGCCGCCGGCAACCTCGCCGCCGAGACCGTCAACTTCACCTACGACCTGTTCCACCGGCCGATCAAGGCCTCCGGCCTGAACACCTACCTCACCGGCCAGATCTACGACCACGTCGGCAAGCCCCTGCAGGCCACCCTGTCCAACGGCACGGCGAACAAGCTGGTCTACGTCACCAACGACTACGAGGCCGGCACCCAGCGGCTGAAGACGGCCACCACCTCCGCCAACGCGACGACCGTCCTCCGTCAGGCCGGCTACACCTACGACCAGGCCGGCAACATCACCTCGCTGACCGACACCAGTGCCTCCGGCACCGACCGGCAGTGCTACCAGTACGACTACCTTGCCCGCGTCACCGACGCGTTCACGCCCACCGCCGACACCTGCCCGGCCACGCCCACCGGCGCGGCCCTCGGCGGCCCGGCCGCGTACTGGACCAGCTGGACCTACAACACCGACGGCACCCGCGCCACCGAGACCCGGCACAACCCCGCCGGCAACACCGCGCAGGACGCCACCAGCACCTACACCTACCCCCAGCCCCACCGGCTCGGAGACACCTCCACCGTCACCGGCGCCCTCGGCAGCCCCGTCTCCGAGACCTACGCCTACGACCTCGCGGGCAACACCACCGACCGCCACCTCAAGCCCGCCGCCAACCAGTCCAGCGACCAGAAGCTCACCTGGGACGCCGAGAACCACCTCACCCAGGTCGCCGACACCGTCAAGACCACCAGCGGCAGCACCACCACGACCAACCGCACCACCGACTACCTCTACGACGCCGACGGCAACCGCCTCCTCGCCCACAACCTCGACACCGCCGCCCCCACCGCCGAGAACTGGACCCTCTACCTCGGCGGCACCGAGCTCAAGCTCACCAAGGGCATGGCCAAGCCCGCCGCCACCCGCTACTACCCCCTCGGCGCGGCCACGGCCGTCCGCACCGACGACAACACCCTGACCTTCCAGACCGGCGACCACCACGGCACCGCCGAACTCAACATCAACGCCACCACCGGCGCCGTCGACCAGCGCCGCACCACCCCCTTCGGCAGCACACGCGGCACCCCGCCCACCGGCTGGGCCGGCGCCCACGGCTTCCTCGGCGGCACCACCGAACCCACCGGACTCACCCACCTCGGAGCCCGCGACTACGACCCCACGACCGGCCGCTTCATCTCGGTCGACCCCGTCCTGGCCGCAGCCGACCCGCAGTCCCTCGCCGGCTACACCTACAGCAACAACAACCCCCTGGCCTACAGCGATCCGAGCGGCCTCAGGCTGGCACCGGTCGACGGCGGAGGCGGCACCGGATGCGAAGGCGCATCCTGCACCATGCAGTACCTGCCGCAGGAGGAACTTCCCACCGACGGCAAGTACACCGAGGTCTATCCCGGAATCGTCATCCGCAACAGCCACCACCTGTTTAAGAAGATCCGCACCGCGCTCTACAAGGCGATCGAAGCGGATTGCGATGGTTGGATCCACGGGTTCGGGTGCCTGGACGTCACGGCCTACAACACCATGTCGGACGAGGGCCGCACTGTCACCCAGTCCATCCTTGCCCGGGACCTCTTCCTCGGCTGCGTCGATGCCGACAGCTGTGACTCCAGGATGCTCGCTGGTGCGATCATCGCCGGCAGCAATATCAATGACATGTTCGGTGACTTGCCGTCCGGCCGCTACGACAAACTCATGGGTAAGAAGCCGGGCGCCGAGCCCACGACCAACCCCAAGACCTGCAAGAACAGCTTCCCCGCCGGCACTCTTGTCCTCGAAGCCGACGGCTCGATGGTGCCGATCGAACAGTTGGCAGTCGGCGACGAGATCACCGCAACCGACCCTGAGACCGGCGAGACCGGACCCCGCAAGGTCGACGCAACCATCGCGACGCCTGACGACCGCCAGTTCACCACCCTCACCATCCGGACTGCCGACGGCGCAACAAGTTCTCTGACAGCAACCGATCACCACCCGTTCTGGTCGGAGAACCGGCGCCAATGGCTCGATGCTGCGGATCTGGTGGCGGGCGACTCACTGCGGACCAGTGACGGAGCGACAGTCACCATCGCCAAGGCCGACCACTGGGCAGGGCTGCAGGCCGCCTTCAACCTGACTGTCCGAGACCTCCACACGTACTATGTGCTGGCGGGGGCCACCCCGGTGCTCGTCCACAACTGCGGAGATATCGACAAGGACTACGACGTCGCGGGCGGGCACGCAAAGGATCATGTGGGTCTGACGGATCAGGACCTGAAAGACAGGGCGCCCACCCTCAAGGGCGGCAAAGCATCGAGCCTGACGCCAGGAACTGCCCAGGCAAGCATCGACTCCGTTCTTTCCGGTGTAAATCTCAACGCCTGGGCTGCCAAGAACTCTCATGGAGCCGAAAGGACGCTCACCGGACGGTTCAGTAGCCCCATTGGTCGGGTAGCCGACAGCGCTGGAAACGTCTCAGATGCGTATAATCTGCAGCTCCTCATCAGGCGCGTGAATAAGGGAACTGACGGCCACAAGGGGACATGGATCGTACATACAGTCATGGCCTGGTAGGCGCGCCACTCGGCGCGTGAGACGCTGGCCCATCCCGAGTGGGCCAGCGTCGCAATTTTTATAGGAGGTATCTCAAGTGATGCATGCTCAGAAAGTCGTAGTCAGCACCCTGGCAAGCCTGGGGAAACTCCACGAAGAACTTACTGAATTCTCCCGCAGGATTCTTCGTGAATATAATTTCGGCAGTGACGTTGAATTGGTTCATCAAATTCTTGTTGAGCCGCTTGGGGAATCGGTAAGGTTTTCTTCTTTGCATCGATTCACCGTTTCGGTCGGCCTTGATTTCGCAGACCACAAGGAGATCGAAATCACTGCAGGAATCCTCATTGAAGAATCCTCGTGCGCGGCATCTGTTGAAATTAGAGCCGACCTCGGCGAGGCAGTTGGAGAGCTTGGTGAACGGAGACTCACTCTGCATGAGGAAACGGTTGACGGCATTGAACTGGGCGCGGCTATCGGATTTCTTGGGAGGGCTGTGAGGGATCTAGGCAACTTGGCAGATCCTCTTGAGTCCCTGGCGGAACGCTACGTCTAGCGCGTCCAAGCTGTGAACCCCTTCCGTAGGGGCAGGCTCGTCGTCTGACGGCTACGGCTGACGGCCTTATTCGCGGATGATCTTCCACCCGGCGTTGGATCGCTTTCGATGTCGGCCTCGTCGGTGTCTTCTCAGCGGGTCGGCTGAGGAGACACCGACGCTCCTCAGATGTTGGCAGGCGATGGCCCATGAGGCTGAGCCGTCCAGAGTTTCTTTACTTGATCAAGGCGGCCCGCTGTCGCGGGCCGCGCGCGCTCCGGCCCGGCGGGGCCGCCGCCCGCTCCTGTCTCCGCCCCGCTCAGCGGCACCCCCGCCCGTCCGGGCGCGCAACACCAGCGAGAGCAGCGCAGTCCGCAAGTCTCTACGTCACCCCTTGCCCTCCCTCCGAGGGACCGGGGGCCGAGCACTGGTGCGGCACCGTCGTGGTGAATGGTCGTGGGTCGCGAGTCGTGCCCCTCGTCGGCCGGTCCCCGGAGGCGTACCAGGAACCCCCGGGGACCGCCAAGGCTGAGCGCAAGCGTCACGGCGTGAGCCTTGGCGGCCCCCGGAGAACCCTGGTCCGGCGAAGCTGCCCGACCAACGAGGGACCCGTCCCGCTCAGGCTCGCAGCCTGCCGGTGACACCGGCCCCGCGCCGCTCCAGTCAACCGCGTGCCCGACGCTGCGCGTGGCGGTGGGTCACTGTCTCGGGTGGGTATCTGCCTGGAGAGCCCGGTCAGTTCGCCCACCAGGCGTACCGTGGCGCTGGAGGTGGTGAGCAGATGACGATGGAACTCGCGGACAACGTACGGAAGTACCGGCGCCGCGCCGGGATGAGCCAGGAGGAACTCGCTCACGCGGCGGGCCTGTCTCCGGCGACCGTGCGGAAGGTCGAGCAGGGCGGAACGGTCCGCATGGAGACGCTTCACGCTCTGGCCCGCGCTCTGGGCATCCCTACAGCGGCACTCGTCGCGTCCGACGCACCGGAGCCCGCGGGACGGGCGGAGGAGCCGAACCGGCTCAACCTCATCCAGCTTCGCGCCGCGCTCACCCCGGCGGTCGGGCTCGTGGACCAGGACGCCCAGGCCGTGGGCGAGGAACCGAACCTGCGCGCCTACGCGCGAACGGTTCGAGACGCGCGGGTGCTGTACTTCTCCGACAGCTACAAGAGCGTCGCCGCCTAACTGCCCGGCCTGTTGCGGGACGCCGCGCGGGCCGTCGCCCACTACGACAGCGGCGAAGAGCACCGGCAAGCTCTGCTCGCCCGCGCCGAGGCGTTGCGCCTGGCCGGCACGTACCTCACGCAGGTGAGGCAGTACGACATCGCCTACACGGCCCTGCGAGGCGCCATCGCGGACGCGCGGGAGGCCGGGGACCTGCTCGCGGCCGGCTCCGGAGTCGGCTGCATGTGCTGGCTGCTGGTGCGGCAAGGCTGACTGGAGGAGGCGGAACGGATCGCCGCCCAGAGCATGGGCGTCGTGGAGCCGAAGATCACCGGCGCCGAGCCCGACCACTACGCGGTGCGGGGCGGTCTGGCCATGGAGGCCGCAGCCGCTGCGGCACGCAACAACCGCCCGGACGAGGCCAAGGAGTACCGCCAGGCAGCGCGGGTCGCGGCAACCGCCGTCGGCACGGCGCACCGCAACGTCTCCCGGCACTGGTCCGTCTTCGGACCGGTGACCGCCGCGATCAAGGCACTCGAAGACTCCATAGTCGTCGGGGACGCCCGCGCGGTGGTGCGCAAGGCGGGCGAAGAGGTCGAGCTGTCGCCGAAGGCGTGGAAGCGACTGGGCAGGCCCAGCACGAACGACGGGAATCGCTTCACCCTGGACATGGCGCGCGCCCATACGCGAACCGGTGACCTTTCGGCTGCCATGGACGAGCTGACCCGCGCTCGTGAAGCCGCTCCCGAGTGGCTGAGGCACCAGAACTCGGCGGCCGAGACCATGCAGGAGATCCTGAGCAAGCGCAAGCGCACGCTGACCAGCGACATGCGCGAGATGGCCGGCTACCTGGGTGTCGTCGGATAGCTGCTACGTAGCGTGGCAGTTCGCGGACCCTGCGTTGCGATCTGCGCAGCTGGGCCCGTGGATTGACTTGTAGTCAGGTCGCTACGGTCGCCGTGTCCTGTTCCAGCGACCGAGGCCGGAGATCCACTACGGGCATACCGAGGAGCGACGCGGACCGTCTGCGTCGCAGGGAGTTGCACGAAGCGGCGTCGGGCATGGCGGGGCCCCGCCTGCTGCCATGGACCACCGAGGACGGACGCCCCTGCTACCTGAGCACCGACGGCAAGGGCTACATCTCGACGCTCGCCGACGGCATCGAAACCGTGCAGCTCTGCATGGGTCAGGAGCTGCTGGAATACGCCCGGGGCATCCTGGCCCCTGGAGCCAAGGCGCAGTTGGCCATTGAGTACCGCTGGCTCGCCTGCCGGCTGAGCGAGGCCCTGTTGGACGCGCTCAGGGTTGCCGAGTCGCGCGGAGAACGCATCCCGGTGCCGCAGGAGGAGGCGGCCGAGGAGAGTGAACCTGCCAGCGTCGGCCCCCTCAGCGGGCGGGGGGAAGGCTGATGGGCAAGACCACCCGCTACCGCTTCCGCGAGTACCACGTGACCACCGTGACCGACCCCATGGCGCTGCCGACCTTCAAGGCGATCTGCGTCACCGGCGAAGAACGGGACTGCGCTGCCGCCTCTGGTGAGCTGCACACCCCCGAGGAGCTGACGCGCTGGATCGCCGGACACTGCGCGCAGACCGGCCACCAGTCGTACGAGCAAACCATGCGCACCGTCGTCCACGCTGAGCCCGGAGCCTGGCAGTAGGATCACGCGCGCGGCCGACGACAGCACAACTGGTCTACACCTCTGACGGCAGCAGCGACGGCAACAACCACGGACGACAGCGCACATCCACGGACACCGACGGACCGTCAAATCACCGCCGACCTGCGAAAAAGCAGGTGGAGAGGGGCCGCATAGCACACGTACTATGTGCTGGCGGGTGGGACGCCTGTCCTCGTTCACAACAGCACCTGTGGAATCGGGCGCGATCTGGTCCCTGAGGATCGAATCGATCACATCCTCAACGGGCACCGGCACGGCGGCGAAACAGGAAATTCTCACTCCCCTGAAGGGTGGAGCAATGATGACACCCTTGACGCCATCGCCGACGTGACCACCAGCCCAAACAGTACGTACACATGGAAGACTGGCTCTGCAAATTATGCAGAGAGAACCCTGAAAACAAAAAAGGGCGATCCGGCCATTCAAGAAATCTTCGGAGAAGTTCGCGGCGTGCGAATAGAGGTGCGATACGAGCCTCTTACCGGCAGGATTCTTACTGGATTCCCCACATCAAAGTATGGCGCACTTGCGATGGAGAAATATGAGCGCGTGATGTCTGCAATCACACGACTCCTCGAAGATTCCCCCCTTACCTCACAGGAGGTAATCGACGACGTGTATCACCTGATGAGCACAGGAGGGGAGGGGCTGGCTTTTCATACCATGTGTTCGTGGATTTACGAGGATTAACTGCCCATTACGTCCGCGTACTACCAGCGGCTGGTAGCTGCCGCTCAAGAGCTCGGTGAGTCCAATTCTGTGGACAGACTCGATGAACTCATCACCGATTGAGAAGGGCGGCAATATTCCATCGCAGAAATTCCACAGGTGAAATAGATCATCGGGCGGTGCGGCACGGAAACGAATAAATCGGGATTCCTGGCCATCGACCCGAATTGGGAAGCTTGAGGGTGAGCTTATCCGCGTCGTTCAATCCGGCCGCTCCGTCTGGCCCCATGGCTCTTGCTTCAGCGGGCCCGGAGCCGCCTGAGGTCACGAAACCCTAGCCATGGAGGCGTATGGTGCTCCCTGGCACTGGAGGCAGCGTTCTCCACATTGGCGAATTCGGCTCTGCTGGATAGCAGCAGAAAGGTTGAAGCCACCCGCCAGGTGCAATTGTTTTCTAGGGGTCACTGCAACACGTGGCTGGTTTGATCAGGCAACGAACAGTTTATGCAGACGCTCGGCTGGGTTTTCCCAGCCGAGCGTCTTGCATGGTCGGCCGTTGAATTCGGCAGCGAGGGCGGCCGGGTGCTCCACTCCGTCGACTCTCAGATCGATGCCCTTGGGGAAGTACTGCCGCAGCAGGCCGTTCGTATCCTCGTCCGAGTCGCATTGCCAGGGGCTGGCTGGGTCGCGGAATTAGACCCGGATGTCGGTGGCCATGGTGAACGCGCTGTGTGCGGCCATCTCTGCGCCCTGGTCCCAGGGCCAGCCAGCGCACCAGGCATACGAGCGGGGCCTGGACAATTTCCATCAGGGCATCACGGACTTTTTCGGCAATGCGGCCGTGGGGCATGGGCAGAAGCATCACGTAGCGAGCGGCGCGTTCGACCAGGGTGCCGGTCGCGGAGGCGCCGTCCTTGTCGATAATCAGGCCTCCCTCCCAGCAGCCGGGCACCGCCTGGCCCTCGACCTCAGCGGAACATTCGCTGAGAACATGAGCATCGGAGTGGCGAAACGTGGCTGGCGTTGCTGGGTCTTACGGCGCGGTGTGCGGCGGGCCCGACCCGTCCGCAGGACGGCGGCAAGCTCCCGGCGCAGTTCTCCGCGTCCTTGGACGTGGAGGGCCTGGTAGACCATCTCGTGGACCACGGGCGTCTCCGGCCGCTTGGGAAACCGTGCGCGCAGAGCCTGGCAGATCCACTCCGGGCTCCACTTCACGTCCAGACGGTCTTGGACGAAGTCCCGCAGCTTCAGGCTATCGGCAATCTTCCCTGTCTTCGGCCGGGGCCGTCGGGCACCGGCCCGGGCCTGTGCAGCGTGGGGGTGGTAACGGCCGCGCCCCCGGATGACAGTTGCTCCGGATCTCCCAGCTGATCGAAGGACTACGGCCCAGCTCGGTCACAATCGCGCGGATCGTCGCCTTCTCCGACGGACCCCCTCGCCCTCAGGAGGTGGTGGAGCCGGGCTGGGTGGCGGGGATGCGTCCGGTGAAGAACAGCGAGACGGTCGCGGCCAGCGCGAGGATCGCCAGCGCGGCCCGCAGGCCGTCCAGGCGGGCCGCGGCGTTGGCGTCGAGCGCGGCCGCGGAGACCTCCGGCGGGACTCCGGCGTCGTCGAGCGCGGTGGTGAGCTGGGCGTCCGACAGGAACGGCACGCCGCTCGCCAGCTGGACCGTCGCCTTGTCCGTGACCTCCGGCGGGACGTCCGGGTTGTTCCCGATGCCGGTCAGGAAGGAGGTCGTCAGTGCGGCGATCATGAGCGACCCGGCGAGTGCCGTCCCGATGGAGGAACCGAGGTTGGTGACGGCGTTCTGCACCCCGCCGACCTCCCCGCTCTGCTCGTCCGGAACGGCGGAGACGGTGACCGCCCCGAGCTGCGAGGCCAGGGCGCCCATGCCGAGCCCGATGAGGAGCAGCGGCACGGTGGTGATCTCGGCGCCCGCGTCCGCGTCGAGCGCCGCGAGCAGCACGACGGCGCCCGCGAGCAGCGCGACGACGCCGCACCGCACCACCCGCCGCGGCGAGACGTCCGGCAGCAGGCGGGGGATCAGCACCGCGGCGGCCAGCAGGGTCAGCGAGAGCGGCAGGATCCGCACGCCCGTGGCGAGGGCGGAGAGGCCGAGCGCGACCGACAGGTAGAGCGGGACGACGAAGAACACGCCCATCTGCACGAGGTACTGGAAGAAGAACATCGTCAGGCCGCCGGTGAGCTGCCGGTTGTGCAGGAGAGCGGGGTCGACCAACGGCTCCCGGCCGCTCCGCGCCAGCCGTGCCTCCCAGCGGAGGAAGACCCAGACGAGCAGCAGACCGGCCAGCATCAGCCAGACGACGAGCGAGATCCCCAGCCAGGACGGGGTGTCCGCCTTGGGGATGAACCAGCCCCACTCCGCGGAGCGCAGCACGCCGTAGACGAAGATGCCGAGGCCCAGCGCGGAGAGCGCGGCGCCGGTGAGGTCGAGCCGGGAGCGGGCGCCGGCGGGGGCGTCCGCGATGCGGCGGGCGACGAGCAGGATGGCGAGGACCACCAGGACCTCGCCGGCGAACACCCAGCGCCAGGAGAAGTACGTGGTCGCGACGCCGCCGATCAGCGGGCCGAGCGCGATCGCCACGGCGCCCGCGGCGGCGACCAGCCCGTACGCGGCGGGGCGGCGCTCCGCGGGGAAGTTCCCGGCGACCAGCGCCACGATGGCGGGCAGGATGAGCGCCGCCCCGATGCCCTCCAGGAAGGACCAGCCGAGGAGGAGGACGGGCAGGTTCGGTGCGAGGGCCGTCGTCAGGGAGCCGCAGCCGTACACGGCGCAGCCGATCATGAAGGCGCGCCGGCGGCCGATCAGCACGCCGACCTTGCCGCCGGGGATCATGAACATCGCCATGACGAGCGTGTACGCGGTGATCGCGCCCTGGATGCCGGTGACGGTCGTGCCGACGTCGTCGGCGACCGTCGCGATCGCGACGTTCATGACCGAGCTGTCGAGTGCCATCAGGAACTGCCCGGCAGCGAGGGTCGCCAGCACCAGGCCGGCAGCCGCGGCCCCGGCAGGAGTGCCCGTTCTGGATGCCATGGCCGCATCGTCCCAACGGCCCTGCGCGGCGGGTGCCCGACCCGCCCCGGGGGTCACCCGTTCGGCTCCCGGGGCCGGGAACGCCCGCCCGCGCCGAGCCGCCCGCCGCCGACCCGCGGCGGAGCGGGGCGGGGCAGGGCGGACGGCAGGCGGGCGCCGGGTCAGTCCGCCTGCGCGGCCAGGCGGTCGTGCACGGCGGTGAGGATCCCGACGACGTCGGCGAGGTCGGGCCGCCCGGAGCAGCGCCGGATCGCGGCGGTGAGCCGTGCCCGCGCGTCGGCGGTGCGGCCGAGCGTGCCGCCCTCGACGAGGGCGGCCACCCGGACGGCCTCGGCGCGGGGGCGTTCGCCCTCCGGGCCGCCCGTCCCGTAGGCGGCGATCGCGCGCTCGGCCCGGGCGAGCGACTCCTCGTGCCGCTCGGCGACGGCGTAGGCCCGGGCCCGCTCGTAGTGGGCGGCGCCGATCAGGTACCAGGAGGTGACGGGCTCGCCTGCGGCCTCTGCGCGCTCGCGGAGGGTGTCGGCCTCCGCCAGGCGTTCCAGGGCCGCGTCGAGCCCGGCGGGGCCTTCGGCCTCCATGGTGAGCCGGGCGGTCTCGCGCAGCATCGCGGCGACCTGGTCGGTCCGGGGTGCCCGGTCGTGCGCGGCGAGGGTGCGGAGGCGGGCGGCGTGGGCGGCCTCCCAGCTGCCGGCCTCGGCGAGGGCGACGGTCGCCTCGCAGGCGACCATCGTGTGGGTGTCCCGGTCGTCCTCCCAGCCGGCCGTGACGTCGGCGAGCCGGAGGAACTCCTCGGCCGCCTCGCGGTGTTCGCCCAGGCCGGAGAGGCCGCGGGCGAGGTTCAGCCGGGCCTGGGCGGCGAGCCGCACGGGGAGGTCCGCCCCGGCACCGGAGCCGAGCACCGACTCCAGCACCGCGACGGCGTCCGCCGGCTGTCCGGTCCGGTCGAGCACGTCGGCGAGTTCGAGCCGGGCACCGGCCGCGTCCACGGTCCTGCCGGCCCGGTCGAAGCGGGCGGCGGCCTCGGACAGGGCCCGGACGGCGCCGCCGTGGTCACCGGTGTCGGCGGACACGTGGCCGAGCATCACGTACGTCGCCGCGACGGGGAACGAGTCGTCGGCCCACCGGGCGCTCTCGGCCAGGGCGCGGTGCAGCAGCGGCACCGCGTCGGCGCTCTTGCCCTGGACGGCCTTGACCTGGCCGAGCAGTCCGAGGACGCGCGGGGCGCGCCAGGGGCGGCCGGCGGCGTCCACCAGGTCGAGGGCGCGCTGCAGGTCGGCCTCGGCCTGCTCGAACCGGCCGTGGCGGGCGGCCAGGTCGCCGCTGAACTGGAGGGCGGCGGCGACCCGGTGGAGGTGGCCGTAGCCCTCGGCGGCCTCCCGGTAGGCGGCGACCTCGGTGTCGAACCGCCGGACGGCGTCCTCGAACCGCTCGGCCGTGGCCGCGGCCGCCGACCCGTCGGCGGGCGGGGTGGGCGGGGCCGCCGGGGCGGGCGCGTCGCCCTCGGCCGGGGTGCCGGGGCCGGTGTGGGAGTCGGAGTCGGTGTGGGAGTCGGGGTCGGTGTCGGGCTGGGCCGCCACCGCGTCGTGGTGGGCGGCGAAGGCGCGGGCCTGCCGGAGGGTCAGGTGGTCGTCGGGCTCCAGCAGGCCTGCGGCCAGCAGGTCGCCGGCCTGCTGGAGGTGCGCGTCCAGCACCGTCCAGTCCGCCGTGACCCCGCTGCCCTCCGCGCTGCGGTGGCCGAGGGCGGAGACGTCGGCGCGTGCCCGCGCGCCGAGGGCCCGCCCGGGCAGCCCCTCGGCGTCGAAGAGTTCGGCGGCGGTGCGCAGGGCCGCCTGCACGGCCGACACGTCGGCGTCGTCAGGTGCGTCCACGGCTTCGCGTTCGGCGAGTTCGGCGCGGAGCAGGCGTTCGCTGCCCGCCTCGGCGGTGTGGTCGCCGGCGGCCGTCCGCTCGGCGATCCGCTGCCACAGCGCCGTGGCGTCGGGGTGGGTCTGCCGGGCGAGTTCGCGGGCCCGCCCGACGAGGGCGGTGAAGTCCTCCGGTACGGGCTCCGCGGGGGTGCGGCGGGCCGTCGCGGCCGTGGGGGCCGGGCTGCCGGGCTCGGCGGGTACGGTGCCGGCCGCGGCCGTGACGGCGGTGGCGCGGACGCCGAGCGCGAGGGGCTCGTCGAGCAGCGGCCGCCGGGCGAGGCGTTCGCGTCGGCGCGCGCCGACGGCGTCGCTGCCGTTGCGGACGTCGAAGCGGGCGGCCAGGGCGTCGGCCTCGGCGGCGACGTGCGCGAGCAGGGTGTCGGCCGTCCAGGTGGTGCCGGGCGGGCCGCCGACGGCGAGGCCGCCGTGGCCGAGCTCGCCGAGCCGGGCGGCGAGCACCTGCACGCCGGTCAGGAACTGCAGGCGGGCGAGCAGGTCGCCCTGCCCGTCGAAGAGGTCGCGGTTCTCGGCGAGGATCTCCAGGCCGCGCGGCTCGTTGCCGGAGAGCGCGCAGAACTCCAGGTGGAGGCCGATCTGGGTGGCGGTGCTGCTCTTGCCGCGGGCCCAGCGGTAGCCGGTGAGGTGGGCGGAGCGCGCCTCGTCGGTGCGGCCCCGGCGGAGCAGCGGCAGCAGGGCGTGGGCCTGGCTGGTGTACGGCTCCTCGCTGCACGGGCTGCGGCCGTCGAGGACGGGCTGCCAGACGGCCAGGGCCCGGGCGTCGTCACCGGCGCGGACGTGGTGCAGGGCGGTGGCGCGGATCTCGCAGGCCGTGCAGTCGCTGAGGCGGCTGCGCGGGCGGGTCGCCCACAGGTCGAAGGCGTCGTCGGTGCCGAGGCCGGTGTGCGCGGCGAGGTGGTGGCGCTGCGCGTAGTACGGCTGCAGGTCGAACTCGGCGGCGAGGTAGCGGTCGCGCATCTCGGTGTGCCAGCGGCGCACCGCGTCGAGGGGAACGTCGGGGGTGCTGCGGAGCGCGGCGGCGACCCACTTGAAGCGCCAGTGGACCTGCAGGCGTGCCCAGTCGCCGAACGCCTCGGGGTGGGTGTCCCAGAGCCTGAGCAGGCGGGCGAAGACGACGGGCGCCTTGCGGGGCTCGCCGTCGTACTCGTAGGCCTCCATCAGCTCCAGCAGCGCCGACGCGGACAGCTCCGGGTCGTCGAACTGCTCGGCCGCGTCGACGAGTTCCTCGGCGGTGACGGTCCGCGTCCGGCCGTAGGGGCGGGCGTCGTTGTCCCGCAGGGCCTGCTGGACGGCTTCCTTGGTGTCGAGCATTACACGTCCTTCCGCGGGGCGTCCGGCTCGTGGCCGAGCATGGCGTGGTCGAGCAGGCTGATGAACGACCGGTTGAGCAGGGCGCTCTCGGCCGCGCGCAGCGGGCGGCGGGTGAGCAGCACCGCCTGGCCGTAGAGCGCCTCGACGGCGGTCACCACCAGCTCCCGGTGGGTGATGGACGCGGCCCGCCGCACCAGCGGGTTGAGGTGGTTGAGGACGAGCTGGGCGCGCGGCACCTCGGAGCGCAGCGAGCCGAGGATGTCGGCCCAGAGGCCGTCGGCCTCGTCGGCGAGCCGGGCCCGGGTGCGTTCGTGGCGCGCCTCCCGGTTGTCGAGCAGCAGGGCGGGGGCGCTGGTGGGGTGGAAGCTGCGGAGGGCCACGTCGCAGTCGAAGCGGCCGACGACCTCGCGGGCGACGGTGAGGAAGGCGGCGGCGGCGAGTTCGGCGGCGGGGTCGACGGTGTCGAGGTGGGCGGTGACGGTGCCGGGGTCGAGGTCGGCGACGGAGCTGCCAGGACGGATCTCGGGCAGCCGGTGGACGAGGTCGCGGTCGTAGGTGTAGCCGCCGTTGACGACGCCGAGGCCGGCGGCGCCCGCGATCGGGGCGACCTGGCGGAACTCCTCCACCGTGCGGGCGACCAGGATCACGGGGTGGGAGCGGGCGAACTCGTCGAGGGTGACGTTGCCGTCGGTGGTCTCGAACGGCAGCCACGGGAGCAGCATGCGCAGCAGCTCGTCGTCGTGGCGGGCGAGGGCCTTCACCGCGAGGTGGTGCACGCCGAGGAAGCGGTGGAGCAGGGCGGGGTCGCTGGCGGAGAGGCCGGTGAGCCAGTCGCGGACGCGGGCGCCGAGGGCGTCGCGCACGGCGGCGAGGGTCTCGTCGGCGTACAGGCCCTCGCGGGAGGCGGTGGGCCGCAGGCCGTCCGTGTCGACGACGCAGCGCACGAAGAACGCCCAGTCGGGGAGGAGTTCGTCGGCCTGCTCGGAGAGCAGCATGCCCTTGAGGTGCACGCGGTGCCCGGCGCGGCGGGACGGCGGGGCGGCGTCCGGCAGGACGTACGCGACACCGCGCAGGCCGACCAGCGGGAGGTCGAGCTCGATGCTGTCCAGCGGGGTGAAGGAGAAGGCCGCGCGGCAGTGCGCGGTGAAGGCGTCGCGGCGGGCCTGCGGGGAGGCGTGCCGTTCGGCCCACGGCGGGGTGGCGTTGATGCGGGTGCGGGTGCCGCGCGGGTCGACCACGGTGACCTCGTGGCGGAGCATGCTGCCGTAGTTGCGGGCGAGTTCGAGCACGCGGCCGGGGGCCGTCCACTCGGCGGCGTCGGCGCGGGGCGTCAGCCGCACGGTGGTGCCGGGCTCGGGCTTCGCGGCGGACGGCAGGGTGGTGATGGTGTAGCTGCCGTCGGAGCGGCCTCGCCACTCGACGACGGGCGCGTCGGCGGCGGCCGCGGAGCGGGTGACGACGGTGATCTCGTCGGCGACGACGAAGCAGGCGAGCAGGCCGATGCCGAACTGCCCGATGAAGTCGCCGCGGGCGGCGGCGAGTCCGGTGCCGTCGAGGCCGCCGTCGGCGTCGCGCTTGGAGCTGCGGCCGATGGTGGCGAGGAAGGTGTGGACGTCGGCCTCGGTGAGGCCCACGCCGGTGTCGGTGACGGTGAGCCCGTCGTCGGTGTGGACGGTGATGGCGGCGGGCGCGCCGGGGTCGAGGGCGTGGCGGGCGGAGATCGCGTCCACGGCGTTCTGCAGGAGTTCGCGCAGGTAGACGCGGGGGCTGGAGTAGAGGTGGTGGGAGAGGAGGTCGACCAGGCCGCGCAGGTCGACCTGGAAGGTGTGGGCGCTCGGAGTGCGCTCGGTTTCGGACACCGTGGGTTCTTTCGCGACGGAGGGGTGCGGGGCCGGGGGTGCGGCGCCGGGGAGGGTGCGCGGGTCAGCGTGCGCAGGCCCGGCGGGCGGCGCGGTACGCCTTCACCGGGTCGTTGTCGAGGTAGTGCCACGGCGACTCGGTGACGGTGCCGTCGAGTTCACGGAAGAGCAGGTCGGCGGCCTTCGGCTGCCCGGAGAGGTGGAACACCATCGCGAAGGTGTTGAGGGCGGACTTCCAGCCGCGCGGCCGCGCGTAGGCGGGGTGGCGGATCGAACGGTCGGCGGCCTCGTGCAGTTCGTCGCGGACGTCCTGACGGAGGATGTACGCCCGGTCGTCGCCGGGGTCGAGGTCGAGCCAGTGCTCCAGGTGTGCGAGCGCGACGAGTTCGCCCAGCGGGCTGCCCTCGGGGGCGGAGAGCATCGCCGTCCGGGCGAAGTCGTGCATCTCCTCGTGCGAGCCGCCCCACTTGGCGCACACCTGCTGGAGCCGCTGCCGGTGCGAGCCCAGGTGGTCCGGGCGGCGGCGGAGCGCGGCCTCGAAGCGGTACCGGCCGATGTCGGCGCCGAGCGAGGCGCCCCGGGCGCTGATCTGCAGGAAGTACCAGGGGGCGAGCCACTGCGGTTCCCGCTCGGCCACCTCGTACAGCTGCGCCTCGGCGGTCTCCAGCCGCTCGTGGAAGGTCTTCCACTGCTCCTCGGAGACGTGCACGGCCCGGGCGCTGGTGCGGGCCTCCCAGGCCCAGGCGATCTGCCGGGCGCCGGAGAGGAGCAGCGGCAGGGCGGAGTCCGGCTCGGCGGCGACGGCGGCGGGTGCCCACGCCTCGATGCCGGGGGTCTCGGAGACGACGGCGAGCATCCAGGTGAGGTCGGCGGCGTCCTCGACACCTGTCAGCCCGTCCCGCAGGGCCGCCCAGTCGCCGGCCGCGGCGGCGGCGCGGAGGGCGGAGAGTTCCGCGTCGCCGCACGCCGGGTCGGCCACCAGCGTGTCGTGGGCGGGCCGGCCGCGGAGGAGTCCGCGCAGACCGGCGGGACCGTCCGCGGTCTCGCGGTCGTCGCGGCGGCGGAAGAGCGGCATGCGGGCCCCCAGGATGTCGGTGCGTCAGCCGGCCTTTCGACGGCCGTTCGAACGCAGTACATATCACGGGGAGCGGGGTGGTGCGCTCGGCACCCCCGGGTGTTCGTGTGCCGAACGCCGCTGCTGGGGGCGGTCCGTGGCGGTCCGTGGCGGTCTGCGGGGTGCCCGGACCCGCGTCGGCGGGCCCGGCCGGACGGGCTTCGGCCGGACGGGCTTCGGCCGGACGGCGGCCCGGCGCGGTTCCCGGCGGGTTCGGCGGCGGCGCGCGGGGAGCTCGCGATGCGGTCCGGCCGGGAGAGCCGCAGGCAGTGCTCGAACGGCGTGCGGCCCGGGTCGGTGTGCGGGGTGGTCGGTGTGCGGGACGGCGGCCGTGCGGGGCGGTGGCCGTGCGGGCAGTCGTCGCGCGGGGCGGTGGCCGTGCGGGTGGTCGTGAACCCGTGCCGGACCGCGCTGCTGCGCCCGGCGGGCGCACCGGTGCGGCGACCGCACCGCCGCCACCCGCCATGGGCATGCCGAACTTCCCAGGTGGTGCGGCCGGACGGGCTGCTCCCGATCCATTGACACCGCCCGGACCCACTGCTGAAATGGCGTCGCCCGATGGGACGGGAGCGGCGGTCCACCACCACGTGGGAGCGCTCCCACAGCTGGCGGGCACCACCCGCGCGCCGTCCGCCGACCTCGGCGCACCCACCCCTCACCGCCCGGCCCCCGCCGGCGCCCGACGCTGCCCTGCACGTCCCGCGCCGCGGAGGGGCCGCGCCGCCGTACCTGCACAGGGAGAACAGCCATGCACGCCTTGCCCGCCCGCGGCAGCGCCGCCACCTCCGGAGACGCGTCGCCGGGAGCGAGACGGTGAGCGCCACCGAGGAGGGCGTCGCCCGCATCTGGGCGGAGTCCGTCGGAGCGGCGCCGGCCACCCAGAGCACCGACTTCTTCGACGCGGGCGGCACCTCGCTGGCGCTGGTGCACTTCCTCGCCGGCGTGCACGACGCGTACGGCGTCGAGCTGCCGCTGGACCGGCTGTTCACCGAGGGCTTCACCGTCGCCGGGGCTGCGGCAGCGGTCGAGCAGCTGCTGGTGGAGGGCGTCAGTCAGGACGAACTCGACTCACTGGCAGCCGAGTTGGACGGCCTCAGCGACGACGAGATCCGCGCCCTGCTGGCCGAGGGGGCGTAACCCCGCCATGGCCCTGTTCCTTCTCGTGACACACGGCAGCGACGGCGACGTCCTGCCGTTCGTGGGCCTGGGCGCGGCGCTCGTCCGCGCCGGCCACCGGGCCGTGCTCCTCACCCACGCGCCGTACCGGGAGGCCGCGGCCGGCGCGGGCCTCGGCTTCGAACCGATCGACGGCGAGGACGCCTTCGAGCGGGTCCTCGCCGACACCCCCCACCTGCTCGGCGGCGCGCAGGCCCGGCTCGGCTGGGACGCCTTCTACCGGCGCAACGGCATGTTCGAGCAGATCGCCGCCGAGTGCCGCACCCTGCGGCGCCTGCACTCCCCCGGCGAGACCGTCCTCGTCGGCCGCCACACCTCGGCCGTCTCCGTGCGCTTCACCGCCGAACTCCTCGGCGCGCCCGCCGCCTGGGTGGCCCTCGCACCCACCCAGCTGATGGCCGCGCCCGTCGCCGCCCACCTCTACGGCACCGAACTCGCCGGCGGCCTGCAGGCCGTCCGCGCCGGTCTCGGGCTGCCGCCGATCCGCGACTGGCGGGCCTGGTTCGCCGCGAGCGACGCCGAGATCGGCCTGTGGCCGAGCTGGTTCGACGCCGCCGGCACCCGCTCGCCGGCCCGGACCGCCCTGACCGGCTTCCCCCTGCCCGACGGCACGGCGGACGCGCTCGGCACCCGGCGGGCCGAGGCGGCGAACGCACCGGGCACGCTGCGGGGCGGCACCCCGGACGGGCCGGCCGACGTGTTCGGCGGTGCCTTCGCGCCCGGTGTCCGGCCCGTCCTCGCCACCGGCGGCACCGGCCGCATGCTGGACCCCGACTACTACCCGGCCCTGGTGGCCGCCGCCGCCGAGACCGGGCTGCCGACCCTCCTGGTCGTCCGGCACCGCGACCTGCTGCCGGCCTCGCTGCCCGACAACCTCCGCTGGTCGCCCGGGCTCAGCTTCGCCGCGGCCGTGCCGCAGGCCGCCGCGGTGGTGCACCACGGCGGCATCGGCACCACCGCGCGGGTGCTCGCCTCCGGCATCCCGCAGGTGCTGATGGCCGACGGCATCGACCGGCCGGACAACGCCGCCCGGCTCGCCCGCTGGGGCCTGGCCCGCACCGTGCCCGCCGCCCGCTGGCGGACGGCCGACCTGCCCGCCGCCGTGCGCGCCGCGGCCTCCGACCACGGCTACCGGGCACGGGCCCGGGCCGTCGCCGGGCTGCCCGACCCGCACGGCGCCCAGGACGCCGCCGCGGACCGCCTGGCCCGGCTGCTCGACCGCACGGAGACCACGGCCCCGGCCGGCTCCGTCCGCGACCGCCTGCGCGACCTGCCACCGGGCGACCTCGAACGGATCCGGGCGCGCCTGCGCCTGAGGCTCGACCGGGCCGCCCGGATCGCGCCGGTCGCCCCGGCACCGCCGGCAGTGCCGGCCACCGGGTCCGCCCCGGCCGGCCGGCCCGCCGCGGTGATCCCCCCGCAGGCCACCGCGCGGACGGCACACCGCGCCGACGACGCACCGGACGGCCTGCTGCAGGGAGTGGAACGGTGAGGATCCTGCTCGCCCAGAACCTCATCCACCTCCCGTCGCACGGCGGCGCCAACCGGTCGAACCGGCTGCTGCTGGAACGGCTCGCCGCACGCGGCCACACCTGCACGGTCGTCGGGCCGCTCACCGGCGCGCTCGCCACCGTGCCGGGCGGCGCGGAGGACGCCGTCCGCGCGCTGACCGACCGGGGCGCCACCGTGCTCTCCGACGGGCCGGACGCCGTCGTCTACACCCACCGGGGCGTCACCGTGCACGCGGTGCGGGCGCCGTCCCTGCTGCCCGGACGGGTCCGGTCGGTCGCGGCCGGGCTGCACCCCGACCGCACGCTCGTCCCCGGCGACGACCCGGGGCACGTCATGCTCAGCGCGGCCCTGGCGGCCACCCCGGACCGGGTCGTCTACCTCGTGCACACCATCCAGCAACTGCCCTTCGGCCCGGGGGCGTTCCATCCCAGCGAGGCAGGCACCCGGATGGTGCGGCGGGCCGCCGCCGTCATGGCGGTCAGCCGGGCCGCCCGGGAGTACGTCCGGCGGCACGCCGGGCTCGACGCCCGGGTGATCCACCCGCAGGTGTACGGCGACGGCCCGTTCCCGGCCCTCGGCCGGTTCGGCGGCGGAGCGGTCACCATGGTCAACCCCTGCGCGTACAAGGGCATCTCGATCCTGCTCGGCCTCGCGGACGCACTGCCGTCGGTACCGTTCCTGGCCGTTCCCACCTGGGGGGCCGACCGTGCGGAGCGGGAGCAGCTCGAACGCCGCCCCAACATCACCGTCGCCCCGCCGGTGGACGACATCGACGAGGTGCTGCGCCGCACCGGTGTCCTGCTGATGCCCTCGCTGTGGGACGAGACCTTCGGCTACACCTGCGTGGAGGCGATGCTCCGCGGCATCCCGGTGCTCGCGTCGGCCGTCGGCGGCCTCACCGAGGCCAAGCTCGGGGTGCCGGGCTCGCTGCCCGTCCGGCCGGTCACCTCCTACCTCCCCGGTGCGGGGTCGGCCCGTCCGCTGCCCGTGGTGCCCCCGCAGGACCTCGGCCCGTGGCGGGAGGCGCTCACCGCGCTGCTCACCGACCGCGGCCACTACGAGGACCTCGCGGCGCGCTCGCGGGACGCCGCGACCGCGTTCGCCACCGGCCTCGACCCGGACGCCTTCGAGCGCTACCTCGCCGAGCCCGTCACGCCCCCGGCACCGCCCGGACCCGGGCAGCCGCCCCCCGCACCCCGCAGCGGCACCGGCCCCGACCGGGCCGCCGTGCTCCGGCTGCTCGCCGCCCGCCGGGCCGCCGCCGGACGCGCGGCACCCGGCGCCGCCCCCACCCAGCCCACCGAGGAGCCGACGCCGTGCTGAACCCCCTGGCCCGCCCCGGGCCCGCCCCCGCCGACGCGGCGCCGGACGGCCCGGCCGACGACGACCTGGCCATGCTGCTCCTGATCCGCCACGTCGAGCTGGCCCTGCTGCGCCTCTTCGGCGAGGGACGGGTCAGCGGCACCACCCACACCTGCCTCGGCCAGGAGTACGTACCGGTGGCCCTGGCCCCCCTGCTCCGCGCCGACGACATGGTGTTCAGCAACCACCGCGGCCACGGCCACTACCTCGCCCTGACGGGCGACGCCGACGGCCTGCTCTCCGAGGTGATGGGCCGCCAGGGCGCGGTCTGCGGCGGTGTGGGCGGCAGCCAGCACCTCTACACCGGCGGCTTCCTCTCCACCGGCGTGCAGGGCGAGAGCCTGCCCGTCGCGGTCGGCGCGGCCCTGCGGCGCAGCCGGGCGGGCGACGGCGCCCTGGCGCTCGCCTTCGTCGGCGACGGCACCTGGGGCGAGGGCGCGGTCTACGAGGCGCTGAACATGGCCGCGCTGTGGCGCCTGCCCCTGGTCGTCGTGGTCGAGCACAACGGCATCGCGCAGTCGACGCCGACCCGGCTGCAGATGTCGGGCACCGTGCGGGCCCGCGCGGAGGCGTTCGGTGCGGCCCACCACCACTCGGCGGAGACCCGCCCCGGCGTGCTGCGCGCCGAACTGCAGCCGCTGCTCGCACGGGTACGGGCGGGCGGCGGTCCGCTGGTCGTCGAGCTGGACGTGCCGCGGCTCGGCCCGCACAGCAAGGGCGACGACACCCGCGACGCCGAGGAGCTGGCGGCGCTGCACGACCGCGACTGGTACACCACCGGCGCGGGCGCGTCGCCCGGGCGGTTCGCCGCGTGGGACCTGCGGCAGGCCGCGCTGGTCGACCGGCTGGTCGCCGAGGTGTCGGCGCGGCCCCCGTCGGACGGGCGGGCCCCGTCGGACGGGCGGGCCCCGGCCGCGCGTACCGGCCGCACGGCGGAGGCCGTCCCCGGACCGGCGGCCGTCGACGACACGCCGCCCCGGCGCGAGCGGGTCGCCGAGAACCTCAACCGGGCCCTGCACAGCCTGATGGAGTCCGACCCCTCCGTGCACCTGCTCGGCGAGGACGTGTCGGACCCGTACGGCGGCGCCTTCAAGATCACGCGCGGCCTGTCGACCCGCTTCGGCGACCGGGTGCGGTCGACCCCGCTGAGCGAGGGCGCCGTCACGGGCGTCGGCGCCGGTCTGGCGCTCGCCGGCGACCGGGCCGTGGTCGAGATGATGTTCGGCGACTTCGTCACCCTGGCCTTCGACCAGCTGGTCAACTTCGCCGCCAAGTCCGTCTCGATGTACGGCCGGAGAGTGCCCGTGCCGCTGCTGGTGCGCTGCCCGGTGGGCGGGCGCCGCGGCTACGGCCCCACGCACAGCCAGAGCCCGCAGAAGCACCTGCTGGGCGTGCCGGACCTCGACCTCTACGAGCTGAGCCCGTTCCACGACGCGGTGCCGCTGGTACGGCACGCCCTGGCCACGGGCACCCCGTCGGTGCTCTTCGAGGACAAGGTGCTCTACACCGAGCGGCGGTACACCGACGGCGTCGTCGACGACGTGCTGCGCTTCCGGCTCGACGGCGGCCCGCTGGGCACGGCGGTGGTCGGCCCGGCCGGCGTGGAGGACGTCGACGCGGTGCTGATCGCACCCGGCGGGCTCGCCCACCGCGCGGTCGCCGCCGCGCGCCTGCTGCTGCTGGAGGACGAGCTCTGCTGCCGCCTGCTGGTGCCCGCGCAGCTCCACCCGCTCGACGCCGACCGGCTCGCCGGGCTGTGCGCCGGGGCGGGCACCGTCGTCGTGGTGGAGGACGGCACCCCCGGGGCCGGCTGGGGCACCGAGGTGGCGCACGCGCTGCACACCCGGCTCTGGTCGGCGCTGCGCGCCCCGGTGCGGGTGCTGAGTGCGGCGGACGCGGTCGTGCCGGCCGCACCGCACCTGGAGGACGAGGTGTTCCTGCAGGCCGAGGACATCCGGCGGGCGGTCCGCACGTCGGCGCAGCACGGAGAGGAACGGTCGCGGTGACCGAGTACCGGATGCCGAAGGTCAACAACAACGACGCGGCCTACACCCTGCTGGCCTGGCTGGTGCCGGACGGCGGGAAGGCCGTCGGGGGCGAGCCGCTGCTGGAGGTGGAGACGTCGAAGGCGATCGAGGAGCTGGCCGCCCCGGCCGACGGCCTGCTGGAGCAGCTGGCCCGGCCCGGGCAGGAGTACGCCCCGGGGGACCTGATCGCCCGGCTGCACGCGGACGCCGGGTCGCTGGAGGCCGTCCGGCGGCCGGCGGCCACCGTCGCGGCGGAGGCACCACCGGTCGCGGCACCGGCCGCGGCACCGGTCACGGCATCGGTCGCGGCATCGGGGGACGCGCCGGCCGGCGGTCCCGGCCCGGTGCTGACCGCACCCGCCCGGGCTCTGCTCGCCGAGCTGGGCATCCCCGAGGCGGAGGCGCTCGCGCTCGGCGTGCCGCTGGTACGGCGGGCCGAGGTGGAGCGGCTGGCGGCGGCCCGTACGGCGGCCGCGCCCGTGGGCACCGGCCTTCGGACGGCAGACGCACGGGCCGCCGCGCAGGCCCTGGACGCGCAGGCCGCACCGGCCGCGCAGGACCCGCCCGGCACCACGGTGACGCCGCTGCCGCGGATCCAGCGGGCGGTGGCCGCCACGGTCACCGCCGCCCACCGCGACATCCCCGCGGCGTTCACCGCCGTGGAGGTCGACGTGACGGAGGCCCTGGCCGCCGGACCCGCCCTCCGTGCGGCCGCCGGCACGCTCGTCGGACTCCCCGAGCTGACGCTCGCCGCGCTCGCCGCGCGCCGCGGCACCGATCCGGCCTGCTTCGCCGCGCTGACGGCGGACGGCACGGCCACCCGGCTGGTGCCCGGCGCGCACGTCGGGGTGACCTTCGACCTGGGCGGCGGGCTGTTCGTGCCCGTGGTGCACGACGCCGACCGGGCCCCCCTCGGCGACCTGGCCCGCACGCTGATGCAGTACCGCATGACGGCGCTGCGCGGCGCCTTCCGCGACCGGGAGCTGCAGGGCGCGAACATCACGCTGACCCTGCACACCGACCCCGGGGTGGCCTTCGCACTGCCGGTGGTCTTCCCCGGGCAGGCGTGCGCGCTGTCGCTGGCGGCGCCCCGCACGGTCGTCCTGCCCGGTCCCGACGGCGGGTTCCGGGCCCGCAGCCTGGTGCACCTCGGCGCCGCCTTCGACCACCGGCTGCTGAACGGCCGCCAGGTGGTGGCCCTGCTCACCGGCGTGAAGGACCTGCTGGAGGCGCCGCTGCGCCTCGCCGGGGAGGACGAGTGACCACGCCCCGCGCCACGGACCTCCCGGCCCCCGGCGGCACGTCCGCCCACGGCCCGACCGGCACCGGCCCGGCGCAGCCGGACGACCGCCGCGGCCTCGCCCTGCGGCTGCTGGCGGCCCGGCGGCAGGCCGCCTCGGGCAGCCGCGGCATCCCGCGGGTACCGCGCGACGGCGGCCCGCTGATCTGCTCCGCGGAGCAGCGCCGGCTCTGGCTGGCCGACCGGATCGGCGGCCCGTCCGCCTCGCCGCCGGTCACCGCGGGCCTCGCGCTGGAGGGTGTGCTCGACCTCGACCGGCTGGCCGCGGCGCTGGCCGCCGTGGTCGACCGGTACCCCGTCCTGCGCACCCGCTACGCGGAGCACGACGGCGAGCCGGTGCAGCTGCTGCCCGGGCACCCCCTGACGTCCGACGAGGCCCGTGCGCTGCTGGAGACGGTGGATCTGGCACCCGTCCCCGCGGAGGAGCGCGAGGCGCTGGCGCAGGCCGTCGCCGTGGAGGCGGGGAGCCACCGCTTCGACCTGGCCACCGGGCCGGTGCTGCGGCTGACGGTGCTGCGGCTGACGCCCGACCGTCACCGGCTGCTGCTGGTCTGCCACCACATCGCGGCCGACGCACGGTCGGCGGCCCTGCTGACGGGCCGGCTGGCCGACGCCTACCGGGCGCTCGGTGCAGCCGACCCGGCCGACCCGGCGGAGCCTGAAGGGCAGGAAGGGCAGGAAGGGCAGGAAGGGCAGGAAGGGCCGGACTACGCGGATTACGCGGTGTGGTCGCGGCGCCGCCTGGACGAGGTGCTGCCCGAGCGGCTGGCCTACTGGCGGCACCGGCTGCAGGGTGCCGCGCCCGTGCTGGAGCTCGGCCTGCCCGCCCCGCGGGAGGGCCGGGCGCCGGCGGGACGCAGTACGGCCTCGGTGACCGTGCGGCTGCCGGCCGGGACGGTGGAGCGGCTGCGCGCGGCCGGGGCGGGCGCCCGGCTGACCGCGCACACGGTGCTGCTCGCCGGGTTCCTGGTGGTGGTGGCGCGCTGCGCGGACCGGCGGGACGTCACGGTGGGCGTGGTCTCGGGCGGTCGGTCGCACCGTGACCTCGACGCCGTGGTGGGCTGTTTCACCGACCTCCTGCCGCTGCGGGTCTCGCTCGCGGACGATCCGGCGTTCCGGGTGCTCGCGCTGCGCGTGCGGGACGCGCTCGCGGCGGGCCTGGCGCAGGCCGCGCCGTTCGACCGGATCGTGGCGGCGGCGGCACCGCGCCGGGCACCGGGCGTGCACCCGCTGTTCCAGGTGCTGTTCGTGGAACGGGACGAGGGCACCACGGTCGTCGGGGCGCCGGACGCGGGCTGGGGTCCGGGGGTGGACGCGCACCCCTGGGGCCAGGAGGTCGACGGCACCGCCTACGACCTCACCCTGGCGGCGGGCGCCGGACCGGACGGCGCGGAGCTGGTGCTGACGTATCCGTGCGCGCGGTACACGCGGAAGGCCGTCACGGGCCTGGCCGAGGCGCTCGCCGAGCTGCTGGCGGAGCTGGCGGAGCGGCCGGACGCCCCGGTGAGCACCCTCCGGACGGCCGAGCCGTGGCGGGCCGCCGGGTCCGCCGGGTCCGCCGGGTCCGCAGGGTCCGCCGCAGAGCCCGTCGCCACGACCGGCGCGACGGCCCTCGCAGCGGGCGGCGGGGGCCCGGTCGGGGAGTTGCGTGCCCTCTGGTGCGAGGTCCTGGGCCGGGCCGGGGTCGGCGACCACGACGACCTCTTCGCCCTCGGCGGCGACTCGCTGGCCGTCGTGCGGATCGCCGCACGCATCGAGGAGCGGTACGGCGTGGCCGTCCCGGCCTCGGCCTTCTTCGAATCCCCCACCCCTGCCGGATTCGGCGCGGTACTCGCCCGTCTCACCGAGGAGCACCAGCATGGCTGACCGCGAGTACCCGCTGACGCCGGGGCAGGAACGGATGTGGTTCCTGCAGCGCGTCGACCCGGCCGACGTGTCGGAGAACCTCGTCACCGTGCGCCGTCTGACCGGCCCGCTCGATCCGGCGGCGTTCCGGCGGGCGGTGGACACCGTGGTCGGCCGGCACGAGCCGCTGCGCGCCTCGTTCACCGAGGTGGACGGTGCGCCGGTGCAGCGGGTCGACGGCGGGGCGCGGGTCGGGGTGGCGGTGCACGACCTGCGGGGGGCCGCCGACCCGGAGGCGGCCGCGGTCGACCGGGCCGGGCGGCGCGGCCTGGAGCCGTACGCGCCGGACCGCGGCCCGCTGCTGCGGGTGGAGCTGTACCGCACCGGGGAGCGGACGCACGTGCTGCTGGTCGCGGCGCACCACCTGGTCTCCGACGGCTGGTCGATCCGGCTGCTGCTCGACGAGCTCGTCACCGCGCACGACGCGGCGGTGGCCGGCCGGGTGCCCCGGCTGCCGTCCGTCGAGGGCGGGTTCGGCGACCACGTGATGTGGCAGCGGTCCCGGGCGGCGGGACCGGCCGCGGACCGGGCGCTGGCCCACTGGTCGGCCGAGCTGGCGGCGCCGCCCGGTCGCGGACTGCCGCCGGCGGCGGCGCCGGCCCGCCCGGCGGCCGACGGCGGCCGGACGACCGCCTGGGTGCGGGCCGGGGTCGACGGCACACTCGAGGCGGCGGTGGAGGGGTACGCCCGCAGCCGCGGGTGCACGCCGTTCATGGCCTGGCTGGCGCTCTACCAGCTGCTGGTGGCCCGGCACACCGGGCAGGACGACCTGGTGGTGGGCGCGCCGACGGCCGGACGCGAGCGCAGCGCCGACGAGCACCTGATCGGGTGTTTCACCGCGGTGCTGCCGCTGCGCGCCGACCTCGGCGGCGACGTCACCTTCGAGGGCCTGCTGGACCGCACCCGGTCGGCCGTCACGGGGGCGCTCTCCCACCCGCAGGTGCCGTACGAGCGGCTGCTCGGCGTCCTGGGGACGGCCCGCGAGGAGGGGCAGCGGCAGCTGTTCCGGCACTGGTTCAACCTGCACACGGAGGCGGCACCGGCGCCCGCGCAGGCTGCCGCCGCACCCGGCACCGCGGCGCCCGGGGTGCTGCGGGTGGAGGCGCTGCCGGGCGAGCCGGCACCGACACCGTTCGACACCGCGCTGGACGCCTGGCCGCACGTCGACGGCCTCCACCTGGTGCTGGGCCACGACCCGGCGGTGCTGGACGGCGCAGCCGCGCAGGCCCTGCTGGACAGGCTGCCGCTGCTGGCCCGGGCCGCCGTGGCGCAGCCCGGCGTGCCGGTGGCCGAGCTGTCGCTGCTGGCGCCCGGGGAGCACGGCGCGCTGCTGCACGGTCCGGCCGGCACCCCGGCGGCGGGTGACGAGGATGCGACGGTGGTCTCGCTGCTGCTGCGGCAGGCCGCCCGTACGCCGGACGCGCCGGCCGTGCGCGACGGCGAACAGGTGCTCAGCTACCGGGAGTTGCTGGTCGAGGCGCGGCGGGCGGCGGCCGCCGTCCGCGCAATGGGAGCGCTCCCAGGAACTCCGGTGGGACTCCTGGGCGAGCGGTCGGCCGCGGTGGTCGCCGGGATCTGGGGCATCCTCCTCGCCGGCTGCGGCTACCTGCCGCTCGACCCCGGCCTGCCGCCCGAACGGGCCCGGGCCATGCTCCAACGGGCCGGCGCCACCGCCGTCCTGACCACCGCCATCCTGACCACCACCGCCACGACCGCCCCCGGCACGGCAGACGCCGGCCTCGGGCTACCGACCGCGACGCTCTCCCCCCGCACCGCCGACCCGGCCGACCCCACCACACCCGCCGATCCGGCCACACCCGCCGACCCGGCCGGGCCCGCGCCCGGCGACCTCGCCTACGTCCTGCACACCTCCGGCTCCACCGGCGAACCCAAGGCGGTGGCCGTCCCCCACCGCGCCCTCACCGCGCGGGTGCGCTGGATGGGCGAGGCCTACGGCCTGGGCCCCGGCGAGCGCGTGCTGCAGTTCGCCGCGCTGGGCTTCGACACCCACGTGGAGGAGATCTTCCCCGCCCTCACCCACGGTGCGGAGGTCGTGCTGCTGCCCGTGCCCGCCGCCGAACTCCCCGACTGGCTGGGCGGCCCCGACGGCAGCGCCCTGACCGTCCTCGACCTGCCCACCGCCTACTGGCAGGAGCTCGTGGCCGCCGGTCCGTCCGTGCCGTGGCCGCCCGCGCTGCGCACCGTGGTGCTCGGCGGCGACCAGGTGGCGGCGGCGTCGGTGGCGGCCTGGCGCGAGCGGTTCGGCGACCGGGTCGACCTGTGGAACACGTACGGCCCCACCGAGGCCGCCGTGATCGCCACCGCGACCCGGCTCGGCGCCGACGACGCCCACGGACGTCCGGGCATCGGCCGTCCGATCGCCGCCACCGGCGCGTACGTGCTGGACGACGGCCGGCGCCCGGTGCCGGCCGGTGTGCCCGGCGAGCTGTGGCTGGCCGGGGCCGGAATCGCCGACGGTTACCTCGGCCGTGCCGACCTCACCGCGGACCGCTTCACCGACGACCCGTACGGACCGCCCGACCCGTACGGACCGCCCGGACCGCCCGGACCGCCCGACCCGGGGGCGTCCCCGGCGGCGGGCCGCGGGCGGATGTACCGGACGGGCGACCTCGCCCGGTTGCGGCCCGACGGCACGCTGGAGTTCCTCGGCCGCCGCGACCGGCAGCTCAAGGTGCGCGGCCACCGGGTCGAACCGGCCGAGGTGGAAGCCGCCCTGCTGCGCCACCCCGGCGTCGTCCGGGCCGTCGTGGACCTGCACGACGATGCGGGCCGGCAGACACTGGCCGCCTGGGTCGTCGCCGCCCCCGGCACCGGGGCACCGCAGCCCGACGCCATGCGGCGGCACCTGCGCGGGCTCCTGCCCGCCCACCTCGTCCCGGACGCCTACGCGGTGCTGGACCGGCTGCCGTTGACCGTCCGCGGCAAGGTCGACCGCGCCGCCCTCCCCGCGCCCGGTGGCGCCGCGGACGGTGCGACCGGCCCCGCCGCCGTCCGCACCCCGCCGCGGACCGACGCCGAACACCTGGTCGCCGAGGTGTGGGCCGAGGTGCTCGGCCTCGAACAGGTCGGCGTGCACGACGACTTCTTCGCCCTCGGCGGCCACTCGCTGCTCGCCGTCCGGGTGCTGGCCCGGCTGCGGGCCGCCCTCGGGCTCGACCTCCCGGTGCGCACCCTGTTCACCGCACCGACCGTGGCCGGCACCGCCGCAGCCGTGGAGGACCTCCTGCTCGCCGAGATCGACGCCCTCAGCGACGACGAGGTGCACGCACTGATCCAGGAAGGGGGCCCGGCGAGATGACCACCGGCGCCGACACCGCACGACCGCACGACGCACGGGCCGAACTCCTCGCCCGGCGGCTGCGCACGGCCCGCACCGCAGGCCCGGTCACGACCGTGCCCCGACGGCCGGAGGGCAGCGAGCCGCCGCTGTCCTTCGCCCAGGAGCGGCTCTGGTTCATGGACCGGTTCGTGCCCGACAGCACCGCCTACACCGTGCCCCTGGTCGTCCGGCTGCGCGGTCCGCTCGACACCGCACGGCTGGTCCGGGCGGTGGAACGCGTCGTCGCCCGGCACGAGAGCCTGCGGATGCGCTTCCCCACCGCGGAGGACGGCACCCCGCGGGTCGTCGTCGACCCGCCCGGCCGTTTCCGGCCGACCGTCCGCACGGCCGACCCGGACCTCGGACCGGAGGCCCGCGAGGAGCAGCTGAGCCGCTGGGTGCAGGAGGAGACCGGCCGGCCCTTCGACCTCGCCGACGGCCCCGTCGTCCGCGCCTGTCTGCTGCAGGCCGCCCCCGACGACCACCGGCTGGTCGTGGTGCAGCACCACATCGTCTCCGACGGGTGGTCGAGCGAGCTGTTCCTGCGCGAACTGCTCGACGACTACCGCGCCGGGCACCCGGCCGACGCCGCTCCGATCGCCGAACCCGCCGTCCGCTACGGCGACTTCGCGGCCTGGCAGCGCCGGCACTACCAGGGCGCCGTCCGCCGGGCCGACCTCGCGCACTGGCGCACCCGGCTCGACGGCGTGCCCCCGCTCGACCTGCCCACCGACCGGCCCCGGCCCGCCGTGCCCAGCCTGCGCGGCGCCGGGCACGGCATCGCGCTCGACCCCGGCCTGAGCCGGGCCGTCCTGGCGCTCGGCGCCGCCCACGGCGCCACGCCCTACATGACCCTCCTCGCCGCGTACCAGGCGCTGCTGGCCCGCTGGTGCGGGCAGGAGGACTTCGCGGTGGGCTCCACCGTCGCCGGCCGCACCCTGCCCGAACTGGAGCCGCTGGTCGGCCTGTTCGCCAACGTGCTGGCGCTGCGCGCCGATCTCTCCGGCGACCCGTCCTTCGCCGCGCTGCTGGCCGGGGTCCGCGACCGGTTCGTGGCCGACCTGGCCCACCAGGACATGCCGTTCGAGCAGCTCGTCGAGGAGCTCGCGCTGCCCCGCGACCCCGGTCGGCCCCCGGTCTTCCAGACCTCCTTCACCCTGCTCAACTACGAACGCGCCGAGGCGTCCGCCACCGGCGGCGACGGCCCGGCGGTGGAGCACCACCCGTTCACCACCGGTTCCACCCGGTTCGACCTGGAGCTGTACCTGCGGCACACCGACGAGGGGCTGCACGGCTTCTTCACCTACAGCTCCGACCTGTTCGACCCGGCCACCCTCGCCCGGCTGGCCGAGCTCTTCCGGCGGATGCTGCAGCAGGTCGTGCTCCACCCCGGACTCCCGCTCTCCCGGCTCGACCTGACGGACGAGGCCGAACACCGCACCGCGCTGGCGGAGTGGAACGGCACCGTCGTCGACCTCGCCCCCGGCACCCTGCACGGGCGCTTCGAGCAGCAGGCGGCCCGCACGCCGGACCGCACCTGCCTCACCGTCGACGCCACCGGCGAATCCCTGACGTACCGTCAGCTCGACTCCATGGCCGAGGCACTGGCCGTCCGGCTGCGCGGCCACGGCGTCGGGCCGGAGAAGATCGTCGCCGTGTGCGCGGAACGCTCCGCCGAGCTCGTCGCCGGTCTGCTCGGCGTGCTCAAGGCCGGCGGCGCCTACCTGCCCCTCGACCCGGACCACCCGGCCGACCGCCTGGCCGGCATGCTCGACGACGCCACGCCCCCGGTGCTGCTCGTGCAGGACGCCGTCCGCGACCGCCTCCCCGCCGAACTGCCCTCCGGCACACTCGTGATCGGCCTCGACGACCCCGCCCTGTGGCAACGCCCGGCCGACGGCGACGGCCGGTCCGCGGGCCGCCCCGCCGGGCCCGACGACGCGGCCTACGTCATCTTCACCTCCGGCTCCACCGGCCGGCCCAAGGGCGTCGTCTGCACCCACCGCGGCATCGACAACCGGCTCGACTGGATGCAGCGCGCCTACCCGCTCGGCCCCGGCGACACGGTGCTCCAGAAGACCCCGGCCGCCTTCGACGTCTCCGTCTGGGAGCTGTTCTGGCCGCTCCGCGAAGGCGCCCGCCTCGTGATGGCCCGCCCCGGCGGCCACCGCGACGGCGCCTACCTGCGCGACGCCGTCGTCCGCCACTCCGTCACCACCGTGCACTTCGTGCCGTCCATGCTCGCCGTCCTCCTCGCCGAGGACGGCGTCGAACGGTGCACCACCCTGCGCACCATGATCTGCAGCGGCGAGGAACTGCCCGTCGACCTCGCCCGCCGCGCGCTCGGCCGCCTCCCCGGCTGCGCCCTGCACAACCTCTACGGGCCCACCGAGGCGTCCGTCGACTGCACCGCCTGGACGTGCACGCCGGACGCCCTGGAGGGGCTGCGCCGCACCCCCATCGGCCGGCCGATCCAGAACATGCGCGTCCACCTCCTCGACCGGCACGGCCGCCCGGTGCCCACCGGCCTGCCCGGCGAACTCCACATCGCCGGGCCCGGCGTGGCCCGCGGCTACCTCGGCAGGCCCGAACTCACCGCCGAGCGCTTCCGCGACGACCCGTGGGGCCCGCCCGGCGCGCGCATGTACGCCAGCGGCGACCTCGCCCGCCACCTGCCCGACGGCACCATCGAGTACCTCGGCCGCACCGACCAGCAGGTCAAACTGCACGGCCTGCGCATCGAACCCGGCGAGATCGAGGCCGCCCTGCGAGCCCTGCCCGGCGTCAGGGACGCCGCCGTGACCGTCCGCGAGGACCGGCCGGGCGACCGCCGGCTCGTCGCGTACACCGTGCCCGACGGCCCCGGCGCCGACACCGGCGCCGCCACCCTCCGCGCCGGGCTGCGCCGTACGCTGCCCGACTCCATGCTGCCCTCCGCGCACGTCACCCTGGACGCGCTGCCCGTCGGCCCGACCGGCAAACTCGACCGCGCCGCACTGCCCGCCCCGGTGCTCGCCCCCGCCACCGGGGAGCGGGCCGAGCCGGCCACCGACGCGGAGCGGGCCGTCGCCGCGGTCTGGGCCGAGGCCCTCGGCATCCCCTCCCCGGGGCTCGACGACGACTTCTTCACCCTCGGCGGGCACTCCCTGCTCGGCATCCGCGTCGTGGCCAGGCTGCGGGCGGCCCTCCCGGGGGCCGCGGCGCTCTCGCTGATGGACCTCTTCAAGCACCCCACCGTCCGCGCCCTGGCGGCGCTGGCCGACACGCCCGCCGCCGACCGCGGCCCCGCCCGCGTCCTGCACGAGCTGACGCCCCGGCAGGCCTGCGAACCGGCCCTCACCCTGGTCTGCATCCCGTACGGCGGTGGCAGCGCCGCCGTCTACCAGCCGCTCGCCGAGGCCCTGCCGCCGGGCCACGCCCTGCTGGCGCTGGCCGGCACCGGCGAGGAGATGGGACTGGCCGAGCGCCGCGCCGCGTTCCCCGAGCTGGTCGCCGCGGCCGTCGCCGAGATCCGTTCGCAGGTACGCGGTCCCGTCGCGCTGTACGGGCACTGCGGGGTCGGCGGCGCCCTGGCCGTCGCCCTCGCGCTGGCCCTGGAGGAGAGCGGGCGGCCGGTCGACGCCGTCTACGTCGGCGGCATCTTCCCCTTCGCCCGGCCCCGCGGACCGCTCGTCCGGCTGCTCGCCCGGCTGGAACGCCTCGGCAGCGACCGGCGCTACCGCGACTGGCTGACCTCCCTGGGCCTCGGCCTGGACGAGGTCGACCCCGAGCAGGCCCGCCGCATGGTGCACGACCTGCGCACCGACAACATCGAGGCCGAGGAGTACTTCACCGCGCTGCTACGGCGCCGGGTGACGCCGCTGGCGGCGCCGGTGATCTCCGTCGTCGGCGAGCGGGACGACATCACCTCGTACCACGAGGAGCGGTTCAGGGAGTGGCACTTCGTCACCGGCACCACCGCCCTGGTGGTCCTGGACGAGGCCGGGCACTACTTCCTCAAGTACCGCGCCGAGGAGGTCGCCGCGATCGTCACCGGGGTCCACCCCGCCCTGGCTGCCGACCGCACCCCTGCGGCCACCGGACCGGCACCCGGACCGGCCGGCGCACCCGAACCCACGCCCACGCCCGAACCCGAACCCGGGCCGACCGCCGGACGGCCCGGCACCGCACCCCCGCGGGCCTGGCGCCTCGCCGACGTGTCGAGCAGCACCGTCACCACCACCGCCACCGCACAGGACACCGCCACCGCGCAGGACACCGCCCCGGCGACCGGCCCGTCCCCGCGCGGCGGCCGGCGCAGGCCCCCGGCGCCGGGCATGCCGCGCTTCCTCGCCGTGGCGGCGGGCCAGCTGGTCTCCATGGCGGGTACCGCGACCACCGAGTTCGCCCTGCCGCTCTGGCTCTACCTCAGCAGCAACTCGCTGCTCCAGCTCGCCCTGCTCTCGTCGCTCGCGCTGGTGCCCGGCCTGCTGGCGGCCCCCGTCGCGGGCACCGTCGCCGACCGGTACAGCCGGCGGGCCGTCATGATCACGGCCGACGCGGCCGCCGGACTCACCCAGGCCGCGATGCTCGTGCTGCTGCTCGCCGACGCCCTCGCCAGGCCGGCGGTCTACGCCCTGATGACGGTGCTGTCCGTCGCCCTGACGTTCCAGCGGATCGCCTACTCCTCCGCCGTGCCCCAGCTGGTGCCCAAGCGGTACCTGGGCCACGCCAACGGTCTCGTCCAGGCGGCCGGCGGCATCGTGCAGTTCGCCGTGCCGCTGGCGGCCACCGCGGCCCTGGCCACGGTCGGGCTGCGCGGCATCCTGATCGCCGACGTCTGCACGTACGTGGTGGCGGTGGCGGTGACCGCCTCGCTGCGCTTCCCGCGGAGCCTGGGATGGCGCCGCAGGGAGAGCATGGGCGAGGAGATCCGGGCCGGGTTCCGGCTGGCGACGGGTACGCCGGGATTCCGCGCGATGCTGTTCTTCTTCGCCGGGACGAACCTGCTCGTCGGTCCGCTCTTCATCTTCTTCCAGCCGCTCGTCCTGGGCTTCGGCACCCTGGCGGACGTCGCCCGGGTGTCGCTGGCAGGTGGTCTCGGCATCATGGCCGGCGGCACCCTCATGGCGGTCTGGGGCGGCCCGTCGCAGCGCAGGATGCACGGCGTGCTGACCTCCTTCCTGCTCCTCGCCGCGGGCTGCCTGGTCACCGGACTGCGGCCGTCGACGGCGGTGGTCGCGGCCGGTGTGTTCGGGATGTTCCTCGGGCTCACCGTCATGAACACCATCTACGCGACGATCGTGCAGGTGAAGATCCCGGCCCGGTTCCACGGCCGCGCGTTCGCCGTCAACACGGTGTTCGCGTGGTGCACCATGCCGATCGGCTTCGTCGTGCTGGGGCCGGGCACGGCCGCCCTGCTCCAGCCCGCCCTGGATCCGGGCGGCGCGCTGGCCGGCACCGTCGGCCTGGTGGTCGGCACCGGGCCCGGCCGCGGCCTCGGCCTCACCTACGTGCTGTTCGCGCTGGTGCTGGCCGCGGTGGGCCTGCTGGCCCGGCGGATCACCGTCCTCGCCCGCTTCGACCGGGACGTGCCCGACGCCCGCCCCGACGACCTCGTCGGCCTGGACGCGCTGCAGGAGCGGGCCGCCGCCGGGCGGCCCTGACCACCCGCCACCCGCCACCCGCCGGCCGCGCGCCGGGGCACGGCGCGGCGCACCGGAGGGCGGCGGAACGGCCGGGAGGATCAAAGCGGTTGACGGGCGGGGTGTCCGGCCGCTTGCATCGACCCCGGCCGCTCCCCCGCCCGGAAGGTCCCCATGAGCGCTCCCCGGCTGCACGCCGACGAGATCACCGTCGACCACGCCCTGGTACGGGCACTGGTCGCCGCGCAGTTCCCGCAGTGGGCGGGGCTCCCCCTCGCCCGGGTCGAACCGGGCGGCACCACCAACGCGATGTACCGGCTCGGCGACGGCCTGGCCGTGCGCCTCCCCCGCACCGCGGGGGCGGTCGGCGACGTGGAGCGGGAGCACCGGTGGCTGCCGCTGCTGGCACCGCACCTGCCGGCCGCGGTCCCGGTGCCGCTGGGCCGGGGGGCGCCGGGCGAGGGCTATCCGCTGCCGTGGTCGGTCTACCGCTGGCTCGACGGGGAGACCGTGGCGGGCGGCCGGGTCGCCGAACCCGCCCTGCTCGCCGCGGACCTGGCGGCCTTCCTCGCCGCCCTGCACCGGATCGACCCCGACGGCGCGCCGGTCTCGTACCGGGGCGGTGCGCTCGCCGCCCGGGACGCCGGCACGCGGGCCGCGATCGGGCGCCTCCGCGGGACGGTCGACACCGCGGCCGTGACCGCCGCGTGGGAGGAGGCGCTGCGGGCGCCCGCCTGGACCGGCCCGCCCGTCTGGATCCACGCCGACCTGCAGCCGGGCAACGTGCTGGTCGCGCACGGCCGCCTCGGCGCCGTCATCGACTTCGGCTGCCTGGGGCTGGGCGATCCCGCCGTCGACCTCATCGCGGCCTGGTACCTGCTGCCGGCCGGCGCACGCGACGTCCTGCGGGCCGGTACGCGGGCCGATGCGGCGAGCTGGGCCCGGGGCCGCGGCTGGGCGCTGTCGATCGCGCTCGACGAGCTCTGGTACTATGCGGAGACCGACCCGGGCATGGCGGGCACCGCGCGCCGTGTCGTCGGGCAGGTCCTCGCCGACCGGGCGCACGGCGGCCGATGACGCCACCGGCCGGCCGGGTTCACGCCTCCAGGCGGTGGGCGCCGGTGTAGACGTTCATCGACGTGCCGCGGAGGAAGCCGACCAGGGTCAGCCCGCACTCGGCGGCCAGGTCGACCGCCAGCGAGGACGGCGCGGAGACCGCCGCCAGCACCGGGATCCCGGCCGTCACGGCCTTCTGCACCAGCTCGAAGGAGGCCCGGCCGCTCACCATGAGCACGGTGTCGCGCAGCGGCAGCAGTCCGCCGCGCAGGGCGTGCCCGACGACCTTGTCGACGGCGTTGTGGCGGCCCACGTCCTCGCGCAGGCAGAGCAGTTCGCCGTCGGCGGTGAAGAGCCCGGCGGCGTGCAGGCCGCCGGTGCTGTCGAAGACCCGCTGCGCCGCGCGCAGCCGCTCCGGGAGTGCGGCCAGCACCTGCGGTGCGAGGTGCCGCGGCCCCGGTCCGAGGGCCCAGGCCGCGGTGGTCCGTACGGCGTCGAGGCTCGCCTTGCCGCACACGCCGCACGAGGAGGTGGTGTAGAAGCGGCGTTCCAGCGAGGCGTCCGGGGGCTTCGTGCCCGGGGCGAGGACGACGTCGACGACGTTGTAGGTGTTGGCGTCGCCGTCGGTGGCCCCGGCGCAGTAGCGCATGCCCGCGATCTCGTCGGTGCGGTGCACCGCGCCCTCGCCGACGAGGAAGCCGGCCGCGAGGTCGAAGTCGTGGCCGGGGGTGCGCATGGTCACCGCGAGCGGGCGGCCGCCCACCCGGATCTCCATCGGCTCCTCGCCGGCGAGGGTGTCCGGCCGGAGGGTGCGTACGCCGTCCCGGATGCGCAGCACGCTCCGTCGCGCGGTCGATCGGGCCATGGGCGTCCTCTCCTGTGCGGCCGGGCCCCGGGCGGGGGCGCGGCGCCGTCAGCCTCCGGCGGACGCCGGCTCCAGCCGGACGACGATGCCTTTGGAGGTGGGGGTGTTGCTGATGTCGGCGACGCTGTCCAGCGGTACGAGGACGTTGGTCTCCGGGTAGTAGGCGGCGGCGGAGCCGGGCGGCGTGGGGTAGGCGACCACCCGGAAGTTCCGGGCCCGCCGTTCGACGCCGTCGTGCCAGACGCCGACGAGGTCCACCTCGGCGCGGTCGGCGAGGTGCAGGGCCTCCAGGTCGGCGGGGTTGACGAGCACGACGCGGCGGGCGTGGTGGATGCCGCGGTAGCGGTCGTCCATGGCGTACGGCACGGTGTTCCACTGGTCGTGGGAGCGCAGGGTCTGCAGCAGGAGGTGCCCGGCGGGTGCCCGGAGCATGGTGAACGCGTTGCGGGTGAAGACGGCCCGGCCGCTCGGGGTGCGGAAGACGCGCGCGCCGGCGGGGTTGGGGAGCCGGAAGCCGCCGGGGACGGCGACGCGGGTGTTGAAGTCCTCGAACCCCGGGACGACGCGGGCGATCCGGTCGCGGACGGTGCCGTAGTCGGCCTCGAACTCCTCCCACGGGATGCGGGGGGTGTCGCCGAGGGTGCGGCGGGCCAGCCGGGCGATGATCGCGACCTCGCTGAGGAGGTGGCCGGAGGCCGGTGCGAGGCGGCCGCGGGAGAGGTGCACCTCGCTCATGGAGTTCTCGACGGTGACGAACTGCTCGCCGGCGGCCTGGACGTCGCGGTCGCTGCGGCCGAGGGTGGGCAGGATCAGCGCGGTGTCGCCGCAGACGGTGTGCGAGCGGTTGAGCTTGGTCGAGATGTGCGCGGTGAGGCGGCAGCGCCGCATCGCGCGTTCGGTGGCGTCGCTGTCGGGGCTGGCCCGGACGAAGTTGCCGGCGACGCCGAGGAAGACGGTGGCGCGTCCGTCGAGCATGGCCCTGATGCCGTCGACCGAGTCGAGGCCGTGGGCGGTCGGCGGGGTGAAGCCGAACTCGCGGCCCAGCGCGTCGAGGAACGGCTGCGGCATGCGTTCCCAGATGCCCATCGTCCGGTCGCCCTGGACGTTGCTGTGGCCGCGCACCGGGCAGACGCCCGCGCCGGGGCGGCCGATGTTGCCGCGCAGCAGGAGGAAGTTGACGACCTCGCGGATCGTCGGCACGCCGTGCTTGTGCTGGGTCAGCCCCATCGCCCAGCAGACGATGACGCTGCGGCTGGCGAGGACCTCCCGGTGCACGTCCTCGATCTCCTCGCGGCGGAGCCCGGTGGCGGCGAGGACGTCGTCCCAGCCGATGGTGCGGGCGTGGGCCGCGAAGTCGTCGAATCCGGTGGTGTGCTCCTCGACGAACGCTCGGTCGAGCACGGTGCCGGGGGCGGCGTCCTCGGCCTCCAGGAGGAGGCGGTTGAGGGCCTGGAAGAGGGCGAGGTCGCCGCCGGGCCGGATCTGGAGGAACCGGTCGGCGATGGCGGTGCCGCGGCCGAGGATGCCGCGGGCCTTCTGCGGGTGCTTGAACCGCATGAGGCCGGCTTCGGGGAGCGGGTTCACCGCGATGACCCGGCCGCCGTTGCGCTTGGTCTCCTCCAGGGCGGAGAGCATCCGCGGGTGGTTGGTGCCGGGGTTCTGTCCGACGACGAGGACGAGGTCGCTGTGGTGGATGTCGTCGAGGGTGACGCTGCCCTTGCCGATGCCCAGGGTCTCGTTGAGGGCGGAGCCGCTCGACTCGTGGCACAGGTTGGAGCAGTCGGGCAGGTTGTTGGTGCCGTAGGCGCGGGCGAGGAGCTGGAGGAGGAACGCGGCCTCGTTGTTGAGGCGCCCGGAGGTGTAGAAGAGGGCCTGGTCGGGCGAGTCGAGGGCGTTGAGCTCGGTGGCGAGGAGCCCGATGGCCTCGTCCCAGCCGATCGGCTCGTAGTGCCCGGCGCCGGGCCGCTTGACCATGGGCTCGGTGAGCCGGCCCTGCTGGTTGAGCCAGAGGTCGGACTTCGCGCCGAGGCCGGCGACGGAGTGCCGGCGGAAGAAGTCGCGGGTGACCCGGCGGGAGGTGGCCTCGTCGGCGATGTGCTTGGCGCCGTTCTCGCAGTACTCGTTGCGGTGGCGGTCGGCGGGTCCGGGGTCCGGCCAGGCGCAGCCGGGGCAGTCGGTGCCGCCGGCCTGGTTGACGGTCAGCAGCGTGAGGGCGGTGCGGCGGACGGTGGTCTGTCCGAGGGCGTAGCCGAGGGCGTGGGTGACGGCGGGCAGGCCGGTGGCCCAGGTCTTCGGCGGGGTGACCGTCAGGTCGTCCGTCGGGTCGTCGTCGGTGGCGCTCATGGCCCCGTTCCTTCCGTTCTGCTGCTGCCGGGTGCCGTCCGGCGGTGCGGCGGCGAGGGGGGAGGGGGAGGCCGGGTGGGGCGCCCTGGTGCCCGGCGGGATCGGAACGGGCACCAGGGCGGTGTGCGGCGCCTGCGCGGCGGGGTGTTGCCCGCCGGTCCCGTGGCTGTCCGGGCGCGGGACCGGCGGGCGGTGAGGGTGCGGCAGGTGGTCCGGGGGTGTGACAGGTGGTCGGGGGTGTGCGGCAGGTGGTCTGAGGGTGCGGCAGGTGATCGGGGGTGTGCGGGCCCGGTACGGGGGCCGGTCCCGCACCGCCGGTGCCGCGGGGGCCGGCGGTGCGGGCGGTCGGGCGGCTGCGGGGGTGCGTCCCGGTGGCCGCCCCTCAGGACGTGGCGGTCTCCTGCTCCGCCTCGACCTGAGCGTTCCACTGCCGCTTGGAGGCCTGCCAGCCGTCCTCGTCGTGGCCGAGGCGCCAGTATCCGGAGATGGACAGGTCTTCCAGCGGGATCTGCCGTTCGGTCCGCAGGTGGCGGCGCAGCTCCTTCACGAAGCCGGCCTCGCCGTGGACGAACGCGTGCACCCGGCCCTGGGGGAAGTCGAGGCCGCGGACGGCTTCGACGAGGGCCTCGCCGACCGGCCGGTTCCCGCGGTGGAGCCAGACGACGTGGACCCGGGAGTCGGTCTTCTGCTCCTCCTCGGGCCCGTCGACCTCGACGAAGGCGTGGACGGTTGCGCCGTCGGGCAGTGCTTCGAGGGCTGCGGCGACGGCGGGCAGGGCGCTCTCGTCGCCGGCCAGCAGGTGCCAGTCGGCGGTGGGGTCGGGGGTGTATCCGCCGCCGGGTCCGTTGAAGCGGATGGTGTCGCCGGGGCGGGCGCGCAGGGCCCAGGGGCCGGCGAGGCCCTCGTCGCCGTGGAGGACGAAGTCGACGACGAGTTCGCGCTGTTCGGCGTCCCAGGCGCGCACCGTGTAGGTGCGGGTGGTGGGCCACTGCTCGCGCGGGAAGTCGGCGCGGATCTGCTCCATGTCGAAGGGCTCGGGGTAGGTCACCCCTTCGGCCGGGAAGAGCAGTTTGATGTAGTGGTCGGTCGAGGTGCCCGCCGTGAACGCGGCGAGCCCTTCGCCGCCGAGGACCACGCGCTGCATGTGCGGGGTCAGTCGTTCGGTGCGGATGACCTGTGCGGTGTGCGGCTTGCGGGGCCTGCGGGCCGGTCGCTCTGCCATGGCTCTCCCTCGCATCAATTACTTAGGCTCACTAACTTACCACTTGCGGCCGTCGATGCGTCGGGCCGCCGGGGCGGGTGGCCCGGGCCGCGCCGGCCGGCAGGGGAGCACCTGCCGGCCGGCGCGGGCCGATCCGATCCGGACCGGACCGGACCCCGGGCCGGGGAGCGTGAGCGGCGCCGACCGCTCCCCCGCTAACGGACGGCGGGGGTACCGGCCGCGGGCGGGGTGACGCCGAACTCCTCGGCTCTCGCCAGGAGTTCGCTCCACACCTTCGGTGCCACCGGCACCCCGGTGCTGTCGCGCTCCGCGGCCACCGCGGCGCTGCGCTCGCCGGGGTAGAAGACGCCCGCCGCACCGTCCGCCGGGGTCAGGTTCTTCACCGCGGCGAGCGTCGCGTCGACGTCCGCCGTGAAGATGCCCGCCTCGCCGAACGCCGCCGGGTCCAGCGCGATCAGCAGGGCGTTCTGCCGGTGCTTGCGGCCCTGCGGGTCGTCCGAGTGGAAGGACGAGAAGATCGGCGCACCGACGAGCACACTGGTCAGCAGCTCGAAGGCGAGCGACATGCCCGACCCCTTGGCGCCGCCCAGCGGCAGCGGCATGACCGCCAGCTCCGGGTCGGTGGTGGGGGTGCCGTCCTCGGTGGCCGCGGCGCCCTCGGGCAGCGGCGTGCCGCTGGCCCTGGCCTGCCGGATCCTGCCGAGCGCGACGGTCGCGGTGGCCATGTCCAGCAGCAGCGGGGCGTGGTCGGCGGCCGGCACGGCGATGGCGAGCGGGCTGGTGGCCACGGCCGCGCCCTTGGCGCCGGTGTAGCCCATGTTCGGCATGCCGGCGACGTAGCCGATGCCGACCAGGCCCTGCTCGGCGATCCGGGACACGTAGTAGCCGATGGCGCCGGTGTGCACCGTGCGGCGCACGCCGACGGCGGCGATGCCGTTCGTCCGGGCGCGGGCCACGGCCTCGTCGGCGGCGGCGGTCAGCGCCACCGGGCCGGGTGCGCGGTCCGCGTCCAGCACGGCGGCGGCGGGCGTGGAGGACTCGACCGTGATCTGCGCGGCGGCGTTGGCGACGCCCTTGGCGAGGAGGTCGAGGTAGGCCGGCACGCGGGCGATGCCGTGCGACTCGACGCCGCGCCGGGCGGCCCAGACGAACACGTCGGCGGTGGTGCGGGCGTCGTCCGCGCTCAGCCCTCCCTTCTCCAGGAGGGCGGCGGAGAAGGTGCGGAGGTCCTCGGCGGGGACGACGACCTTCCCCGGCTTGGGGGTGGGGGTGTCGGACATGGTGGCGGAAGCCTCCTGGGTCAGCGGGTGACGAGGACGTCGACGACGGCGGTGGTGCCCTCGGTGACCGCCTTGAGCGCGCGCTCCAGGGCGGGCACGAGCGCATCGGTCGTGTCGACGGTCTCGGTGTGCATGCCGAACGGCTCGGCGAACGCCGCGAGCCGGGGCAGGCGGTGCAGGTCGGTGCCGAGCCACTCGCCGGTCTCGGCCGCCGCGCCGTCGGGGTAGAACCTGCGGTGGTTGAGGTTCATCGACTTGTAGACACGGTTGTTGAAGACCACGATCAGCACCGGCAGTCCGTACGCCTTGGCGGCGTCGTACGACTGGATGACCGGGTTGTAGGCGAACGCGCCGTCGCCGATGGTGAGCACCACCGGGCGCTCCCCCGAGGCGAGCTTGACGCCGAGCGCGACGGCGATGCCCTGGCCGAGTCCGCCCTGCACGTAGAAGTACGAGTCGGGGGTGGACGTCTGCACGTGGCGCTTGACGACCCGGCTGTGCGTGATCGTCTCGTCGACGACGATGCCGTCCCTGCCGTCGAGCAGCCGGCGCAGCGTCGCGGCGACGAGCACCGGGTCGACGCCCTCGCTCTCCGCGGCCTTCGCCTCGGCGCGGACGACGGCGGCCTGCTCCGCCACGTACCGCTCGTCCTGCGCCGTGCGGCGCGCGGCGACGGCGTCCGGGTCGAGGTTCGTCGCCCGCCGGGCGAGCTGGCGCAGCGTGTTGGTGACGTTCCCCTCCAGGTACCTGTCCGCGAACAGCACCTGGTAGACGACGTGCGGGCGCTGCGGCACCTCGTCGATGACGACGATCCGGGCCTTCGAGGGCTTGCGGCTCGGCGGGTAGAACGGGACGCGGCAGTTGACCAGCAGGATGAGGTCGGCCTCGTCCATCCAGGGCCCGATGTCGCTGCCGGCGTGCAGCGGGTGGTTCCGCGGGAAGTTTCCGCACACCGCCGAGTCGGGCTCGACGACCGGGATGTTCCACGCCTCGGCGAAGGCCACGAGCGCCTCGAAGCCGCCGGCCTCGCGGCCGGCCGTCTCCGTGACGATCACGGGGTTCCTCGCCTCGCGGATCATCTCCGCGACGGGGTCGACCTCCTCGGGCGAGCTGTGCGTGGAGCCCGGCCGGACGATCTTCTTGGCCTCGCGCCCGTCCCAGTCCTCCAGGAGGATCTCCAGCGGGACGTTCAGGTACGCGGGCCCCGCGGGTGCCCGCCAGGCCAGCTCCGCCGCCCGGGTGATCATGGTCGGCAGGGTGTGGACGCTGGCGGCCTCGGTGGCCCACTTGGTGAACGGCTGGGCGATGCCCTGCGGCCCGCCCACGATCGACAGGTTCCGGTACCACTGGCCGCCCGGGTCCTGCCCGGGGCCGTCGCCGTAGGTGCTCGACTCCGAGGAGGTGACCACCATCGGGACGCCGGCGAGCAGGGCGCCGTGCACGGCCATCGAGCCCTGCAGCAGCCCGGGGGCGGCGTGCAGGAGCACGCCCTGCGGGCGCCGGGTGACGAGGCCGTACCCGGTGGCCATGCCGACCGCCACGGTCTCGTGGGTGAGGTCGAGGTAGTCCGGCGCCGGGTCACCGTCGCGGTGACGCCGGGCCAGGGACTCCCACACCGGGGCCCATTCGGACCCCGAGGAACAGAAGAGGTAGTCGGCGCCGACGGCGTTGAAGGCGGAGACGACGGCGTCACCGCCGTCGGCGCCTGGCGTGTTGTTGGTGTCCGTCATCTCGCTGCTGCCTCAGCCCTGGGCCGGCCAGTCGAGGACCTCGCAGATGCCGCGGCCCATCATCCACTCGAGCTCTTCGGGGGTGAAGTCCCAGTGCTTGGTGAACTGCTCGATCGTGTCGGTGTAGGTGATGCCGTGGCCGAGCAGGCGGGTGATGTCGGTGCCGTAGAAGCAGCGCTCCGGGCCCATCCTGTCGACCATCGCCCGCACGTACTTCTCGATGTTCTTGTTCGGGAAGGGCTCGGTGGAGTAGCCGGGCAGCGCCGACACCTTCACGTAGATGTTCGGGTGCTTGTGCAGGTCGGCGGTCTCCTCCGCCCAGTAGCCGATCGCGTCGTCGACGCAGCGGGCCATGATGCCCATGTGGTCGATGATGATCTTCAGGTCGGGGTGCCTGGCGGCGATCTGCCCGAGCTCGGCCTTCCACACCGGGGCGTGCACCATGGTGGGCACGCGCAGCTCCTCGGCGATCGGCCAGTACCAGTCGTTGGTGCCGTCGATCATCCAGTTGCGGTCCTGCGGGCGGTGGAAGGTCAGCCGGGTGCCCTTGACGTGCGGGTTCTGGGCGAAGTCCTTCAGCATGGCCGTGCCCTCTTCGGGCTTGTTCTGCGGGATGCGCGCCATGATGCCGAAGCGGTCCGGGTGGGCCTCGCACGCCTCCAGGGCGTAGTCGATGCGGTCGCCCTCCCAGGACGGCGGGAGGATCAGCGCCCGGTTGACGCCGGCCTCGTCCATCAGCTCCAGGGCCTCCTCGTAGGAGAAGGGGTCCTCGCGGTGGCCGTTGAGGCGGATCCGCTCACGTGCGCCGGGAACCCAGGGGCGGTCGGCGGACTCTTCCTTCCAGATGTGGATCTGGGTGTCGACCACGAACATGGTGGGCCTCTTTCGTTCGGGTGGTGCGGTGGTGGGGTGTGGAATAGACGTTAGGGCTGGTGAGCGGTCTTGCGGAGATCCCGGCGTGCAAGCATCTGTTGCACGTCAGGGCGTCTTGCGCCCGGCCGGCGTCAGGACGCGTCGCGCTCGCCGAGCACGACGTCGGAGACGTGCTCGGCGATCGCCATGCTGGACGTCGCCGCAGGTGAGGGCGCGTTGCGGACGGTCGTGACGGCGCCCAGCCGGTGGATGCGGAAGTCGTCGACGAGGGTGCCGTCGCGGTCCAGTGCCTGCGCACGGACCCCGTTCTTCGTCCGCGCGACGTCCTTCGGGCCGATGTCCGGCACGTAGTCGGCCGCGGCCCTCATGTAGACGGACGTGAAGAACGAGCCGCGCATCTCCCGGACACCGGTGCGCCAGTGCTGCTTCGCCATGTGCCAGCTGCCCGGCCAGGCGGCCATCCGCAGGAGTTCGCGCGGGTCGATGCGGGAGCGCGCGTAGCCCTCCTTGGCGTACGCCAGGACGGCGTTGGGCCCCACTTCCACCTCCCCGGTGACGCGCCGGGTGAAGTGCACGCCGAGGAAGGGGTACCGCGGGTCGGGCACCGGGTAGATGAGGCTCCGCACCATGTGCGCCTTCTCGTCCGACACGCGCATGTACTCGCCGCGGAACGGGATGATGCGCGGCTCCGCACGGTCCTCCGCGAGCTGCGACACCGTGTCGGCGTGCAGGCCGGCGCAGACGACCAGCCGGTCGACGCGGACGGTCCGCTCCCCCGAGGCGACCTCCAGGCCGCCCGTGACCCGGCTGACCCGGGTCACCGGGAAGCCCGGCCGCACCTCGCCGCCGGAGTCGGCGATGTCCTGCGCGAAGGCCCTGGCGATCCGCCCGTAGTCGGTGATCGCCGTGCGCGGGGAGTGCAGGGCGGCGAGTCCGGTCGCGAACGGCTCGATCTCGCGGATCTCCGCGGCGGAGACCCGCCGCAGGCCGGGCACGGCGTTCTCGGTGGCCGTGACCTCCAGCCTGTCGAGCCGGGCCACGTCGTCGGGGCTGACCGCCACGACGAGCTTCCCGCTCTCCTCGTACGGCAGCGTGCGGTCCGCGCAGTACGCGCGCAGGAGGTCCCGGCCGCGGGTGCACAGCTGCGCCTTGAGGCTGCCGGGCTTGTAGTAGATGCCGGCGTGCACGACGCCGGAGTTGTGGCTGGTCTGGTGGAGGGCCACGTCGGGCTCCTTCTCCAGGACCACGATGCGGGTGCCCGGTCGCCGGTGCGCGAGTTCGCGGCCGACGGCGAGGCCGACGATACCGGCACCGATGATGCCGATCGTCTCGTCAGCCATGGTGGTGCTCCGTTCCTGGGGTGGGGTGGGTGGTGCGGCCGGTCACGGACCGAAGTGGAAGGCGACGGTCTTGACGCGGGTGTAGAAGCGCAGGGCCTCGCCGCCCTGCTCCTTGAAGGCGGATCCGGAGTCGCGGAAGCCGCCGAAGGGGTGGTGGACGTCCCAGCCGGAGGTGGTGGTGTTCACCGCGATCTGGCCGCAGTCGGCCGCCTCGGCGAACCGGTGCGCGGCCGCCAGGTCGCGGGTGAAGAGCGCGGCGGCGAGTCCGTAGTCGGAGTCGTTGACCTCCTCGACGGCCTCGTCGAGGCCGTCGACCGGCCGCACGACGACGACCGGGCCGAAGACCTCCTCCCGCCAGATCGCCATCTCGCGGGTCACGTCGCCCAGGACGGTGGGGACGACGTAGCAGCCGTGCGCGTGCGCCTCGCCCTCGGGGACGCCGCCGCCGGCCAGCACGGTCGCCCCCTCCTTCACCGCACGGGCGATGTCCGCGAGGACGCCGTCGCGGTGGCCGCTGCTCGACAGCGGGCCGACGGCGGTGGTGTCCTCGCCGCCCGGGCCGATCCGCAGCGCGGCGACGGCGGCGAGCAGCAGGTCGGTGAACTCCCGGTACACCGACCGCTCGACGAGGACCCGGCTGGTGGCGGTGCAGCGCTGGCCGGTCTGGCCGAACGACGCCACGAGGAGCGCGCCGACGGCCTTGCCGAGGTCGGCGTCGGCGAGCACGACGGTGGCGTTCTTGCCGCCCAGCTCGCCCTGGAAGCGGACGTTGCGGTCGGCGAGCGAGCGGCGCAGCCCCTCCCCCACCGCGTTGCTGCCGGTGAAGGTGACGGCGGCGATCCGGGGGTCGCCGGTCAGGGCGTCCGAGATCCGGCCGACCCGGCCGGTCACCACGCCGAGCACACCGGCGGGCAGGCCCGCGTCGTGCAGGGCCCGGGCCAGCAGGAGGCCCGACAGCGGGGTCTCGGAGGCCGGCTTCAGGACGACCGCGTTGCCGGCCGCCAGGGCGGGGGCCAGCTTGCGGGCCGGCGTGAGCAGCGGGTCGTTCCACGGGGTGATGGCGAGCACGACGCCGATCGGCTCGCCGTGGAAGCTCGTCCGGGTGTCGGGCCGGGCGTCGTGGACGAGGGTGCCGTAGCCGTCGCGGGCGATCCCGGCGTAGTACTCGAAGAAGTCGGCGGCCTTCTGGACCTCGCCGCTCGCCTCCTTGAAGGTCTTGCCGTTCTCGGCGACGACGTCGGCGGCGATGCCGTCGGCCCGCTCCCGCAGCAGCCGCGCGGTCTCGAAGAGGACGCGGGCCCGGTCGAAGGGGCTGGTGCGCCGCCAGACGTCGAAGCCGGCCGCCGCGTGGTCGTAGATCCGGGTGACGTCCGCGGCGCCCAGCGCCGGGACCTGGGCGACGGGGGTGCGGAGGTCGGCCGGGTCGTGGACCGGCAGCCACTCGCCGGTCGTCACCCACTGTCCGCCGGACAGCGTCTCCAAGCTGCGCATCAGAATCGTTTCTCCCGTCGGTGGTGTGTGCGGTCGTGACGACAACACAGCATCCGCGGCGGGCGGGCCAGACCTGCGGCGGCAGACATAGCTTGCGCACCGCGCACGGCCGGACGTGCCCGATCCGTGCTGGAATCGGCACCGCCCCGAGCCGTCACCGACCAAGGAGGAGGAACGCCATGGCGTTCGCCGTCATCGCCCGTTACCGCTGCGAGCCCGCGGACGGACCGGCCGTCCGCTCGGCCCTGCTGGACATGCGGAAGCACACGCTCACGGAGCCCGGCAACCTCGCGTACGTGGTGCACGCGGACACCGGGCAGCCCGGCGTGTTCGTGCTGTACGAGCAGTACGCCGACCGTGCGGCGTTCGACGCGCACGCGGCGTCCGACCACTTCGCCGAGCTGATCCTGGGCCGGGTGCGGCCGGTGCTCGTGGAGCGCACCGTCACCTTCGCCGAGGTGCTCTGACCCGGCCTCAGGACCGTCCGGCGGCACCGGGAAGGGCCTCGTGCCCTTCCCGGTGCTCCGTCACAGCTCGTTGCCCCAGCACATGCGGGCGACGGTCTCCACGTGGATGAGCTTGCGCCGCTGCTGGTCGGCGGTGAGGGCCGCCGCCCCGGCGACGGACGAGAAGCTGCGGTCCGGGCTCACCGCGACGTCCTCGATGTCCTTGAGGTCGGCGACGACGTCCATCCGCGCCATGATCGCGTCGATGTCCTCCAGCCCGGGGACGGTCGCGTCCACGATGCCGAGGCAGACGTCCCGCTCGACGGGCACGCCGGCCAGCAGCGCCGTCTCGCCGGCCGATCCGGTGGTGTACGGCAGGATCCACCGGTCGACCGGCACGGCGGCGTACAGCCGCTCGGCGGCCGTGCGGTCGACCTCGGCCGGGGCCGTCCAGGCCGGGCAGAGGCCGATGCGGACGTCGTCCGGCTTCGAGGCCAGGCCGACGGCCAGCGCGTCGACGGCGAGCGCGTCCTCGAAGGACAGCGCGGTGCGGCCCGCGTCGGCAGCGGCGTCGAGGTCCCGGGCGTAGTCCGGGTTGGTGAGCTGGACGTAGCGGATGCCCCGCGCGACGAGCTGCTCGATCTCCTCGCGGACGATCGCGGCGAGGGCCTCGCCGAGCTCGCGGGCGCTCGCGGGGCCGGTGCCCGCCTCGAAGCACTGCGCGGCGAGGTAGGACGGCGCCGGCAGGGTCGCCTTCGCGGCGATGACGGTCAGCCCGGCGAGCTCCACGGTGTCGTCGGCCACCAGCGGCCGCAGCGCCTCGGGGTCGCCGTCGGCGACCCAGCGTTCCATCCCGTCGACCGTCCCCCCGGTGCGGCGGAAGCCCGACACGGCGTCGAGGACGGCGCTGCGGAAGTCCGCCCGGCGGTACTCGCCGTCGGTGACGACGGACAGCCGCAGCTTGCGCTGCAGCGCCACCGCGTCCACCACGGCCAGGCGTTCGACCTCGCGGAGTTCCGCGGCGCCGAGCTCGCCCGCGGCGTGCTTCTCGCGGGCCGCCAGCACCTCCGGCGGGCGGACGAGTCCGCCGTGGTGGTCGATGCGGAACTTGTACGTGTCGGCCATTACTTCTCCGCCTTCTTCGTGTCCGCCTTCTTCGCGCCGGCCCAGTTGTCGAACTCCAGCTCGTAGCCGAGCGCCGCCAGCACGTCGTCGCAGACCTGCTGGTCCTCGTCGCCGGTGCCGCCGGAGACGCCCAGGCCGCCGAGGATCTCGCCGTCGCGCTTGACGGTGACGCCGCCCTCGGTGGCGACGATCGGGTACGTCGTCATCTGGGAGAGCTGCGAGAAGAACACCGGGTTGCTCTCGGCCCACGGGTGGAGCATCTTCGTGGGGCGCTGCATGACCGCGGCGCTGAACGCCTTGGCGCGGGCGATGTCCGGGGTGAGCGGGCGGGCGCCGTCGGAGCGGCGGACGCTCAGCACGAAGCCGCCGGCGTCGACGACGGCGATGCTGAACGCCTTGCCGATCTCCTGGCCGCGCGCGAGACAGGCCTCGATGATCTCTTCGGCCGCTGCGGAGGTGAGGGTCGTCATGCGGCTGCCGCCTTCCGTGCGGTGAGTTCGTTGCGCAGCACGGTGAGAGCCGCGTTGAAGAGCGCCGGGGTCTCCCAGTACATCGAGTGCGGGGCGTTCGGGACGACCTTCAGGAAGGAGCCCCCGACCATCTCGTGGGCGCGCTCGACCGTCCTGACGCCGATGACGGCGTCCTTCTCGCCCGCGAGGAACGCGACCTGCAGCGGGGAGGCCTCGATCTCGGCGATCGTCGGGCCGTTGGTGTTGAGGTTGCGCAGGTCCTGCATGGTGGCGACGTTGAAGGTGCCCATCTGCTGGAACAGGAAGGTCTTCTCCGGCTGCTCCTGCTGGAACTTCCTGCTCAGCAGGCGGTCGATCACCGGCAGCTTGACGGCCTCGGCGCGGTCGGCGTCCACGAGCGGGGTCAGCTCCGGGTCGGAGAGGCCGCCGAGGGAGTGCGCGAGGACGGCCATGCCGATGCGGTCCGGGCGGCTGAGGCCGGCCCGCAGGGCGGCGACGGCGCCGATGGACTGGCCGACGACCATGACGTCGGTCAGGTCCTCCTGGTCGAGGACGGCGATGAGGTCGCCGGGGAAGTCCTGGCCGTCGAACTCGGGCATCGAGGAGTCGGAGTTGCCGAAGCCCCGGAGGTCGACGGTGACGACGGTGAAGTCCCGGCTGAGGTTGGCGACCTGGTGCCACCAGGCGGCGTGGTGACCGCCCGAGCCGTGCACGAGCATGATGGCCGGGCCGCTGCCGTGACGCTCGTAGTAGATCTTGGTACCGCCGGAGTCGGCGAAAGCCATGGGTGCTCCCTGTGTGGTGCGGGTGGGGGTCAGGAGGGGCGCTTGCCGTGGAACACCAGCTCGATCATGGTGTGGTCCGGGTCGTGGATGTAGCAGAACTTCGACTGGTTCTCGGGCCGCTCGATCGGGCGGGTGTGCCGGATCCCCAGCTCCTTGAGGTGCGCGAGGAAGTCGTCCCAGTCGTCGACCTCGACGGCGAAGTGGTAGGGCGCCATGCGGTCCATCTCCTCGACCGGCGTGAAGTGCAGGTCGAAGTTGCCGCGGGTCATCAGCAGGACGCGGGTGTTGCTCTTCGCCTGGATGTGCCGCATCCCGAAGACCTTGGTGTACCACTCCTTGGTCCGCTCGGGGTCGGTGGTGGGGAAGTTGACGTGGTGGATGTAGCGGGGTTCCTTGCTCACGGCTGTCGCCTTTCGCTTCGTCGGGGGTGGTTCAGGGCCGGCCGGTCTCGGCCAGCACCGGGTTGGAGAGGACGCCGATGCCGCTGATCCCGACCTCGACGGTGTCGCCCGGCTCGACCTGGCAGGTCGACTCGGCCCCCATCCACAGCACGTCACCGGGGTGCATCGTGTTGTGGCGGGTGATCTCGACGATGTAGTCGTACGGGTCGAAGACCATGTCGCCGGTGGCGAACTCCGCCCGGAGCTCGCCGTTGACCCGCAGGGTGGTCGTCTGGGCCAGCGCGTCGACGTCGGTCTCGATCCACGGGCCCATGGGCTTGAACGTGTCGCTGTTCTTGCTCCGCCAGAACGTGCGGTCCTGGTGCTGCCAGGTCCGCGCGCTGACGTCGTTGCCGATCGTCCAGCCGAGGACGGCCTCGCGGGCCTCCTCGTACGTGGCGTTCCGCAGGGTGCGGCCGATGACGGCGACGAGCTCGGGCTCGGCCTCGAACCGTCCCTCGACGCCGTCCGGCTTCACGATGGGCGCGTTGTGGCCGGTGAGCGCGTTGTTGGCGCGGTAACCGACCTCGGGGCGGACGGGCACCACGCCGTTGGGGTCGCCGAGGGCGCGCGCGTGCTCGATGTGCCGCCGGTAGTTCATCCCGACGGCGTAGAACACCGGCGGCACGACGACCGGCAGCCAGACCGCCGTGGCGGCCGGCACGCTGCCGGTGACGGACGGGTCGCCGTCGACCGGCGAGCCGGAGAGCAGGTGCACGTCGTCGCCCTCGACACGGCCCCAGACGGGCGCCCCGTCGACCGAGACCCGGGTGTATCGCATCGGCTCAGTCCGTCAGCAGGTGGGAGACGCGCTTGGTGACCAGGTAGGCGTCCAGCCCCTCCGGCCCGCCCTCGCGGCCGTAGCCGCTGGACTTCACGCCGCCGGACGGGGCCTCGTGCACCGATCCGCCGCAGTGGTTGATGGAGAGGATGCCCGCCTCGAACTCGCGGGTGAGGCGCTCGGCCGTGGCCGTGGAGCGGGTGAAGCCGTACGCGGCCAGGCCGTAGGGCAGCGCGTTGGCGATGCGCAGCGCCTCGTCGAGGTCGGCGAACGGCACGATCGGGGCGATCGGGCCGAACGGCTCGTCCGTCATCAGCGCGGCGTCGTCGGGCACGTCGGTGAGGACGGTCGGCGGGTAGTAGTAGCCGGGCCGGTCGAGCCGGCTGCCACCGGTGAGGACCTTGGCGCCGCGGGCGACGGCGTCGGCGACCAGGCCCTCGATCGCGGTGAGGCGCCGCTCGTTGGCGAGCGGGCCCATGGTGACGCCCTCGTCGAGGCCGTCGCCGACGACGACCGCCTCGGCGGCGCGGACGAACTCCTCGGTGAAGGCCCCGACGAGGCTCTCGTGGACGAGGAAGCGGCTCGGCGAGGTGCAGACCTGGCCGGCGTTGGCGAACTTCGCGGCGGCGGCCCGGCGGGCCGCGGTCACCGGGTCGGCGTCGGCGCAGACGATGACCGGGGCGTGGCCGCCGAGCTCCATGACGGAGGGCTTCATCGCGGCGCCGGCCGCCGAGGCGAGGAGCTTGCCCACCGGGACGGATCCGGTGAACGCGACGAGGCGGGTCGCCGGGTGGGCGATGAGGTGGGCGGAGACCTCGGCGGGCTCGCCGAAGACCAGGTTGAGCACCCCGGCGGGCAGGCCCGCGTCCTCGAAGCAGCGGACGAGCTCGCAGGCGGTGCCCGGGGTCTCCTCGGAGGCCTTGACGATGATGGAGCAGCCCGCGGAGAGCGCGGCGGCGATCTTGCGCATCGGCGAGCCGGCCGGGAAGTTCCACGGGGTGAAGGCGGCGACCGGCCCGATCGGGTGGCGGCGCACGGAGAGCAGGGTGCCGTCCTCGGAGGGGATCACCCGGCCGTAGGCGCGGCGGGCGTCGTCGGCGTCCCAGCGCAGCGCACCGGCGACGCGCCGGGCCTCGTTGGCGGCCTCGGCGAGCGGCTTGCCCTGCTCCAGGGTCATGATCCGGCCGACCTCGTCGGCGCGGGAGACCAGCAGGTCGGCGGCGCGGTGCAGGATAGCGGTGCGCTGCGCGATCGGGGTGCCGCGCCAGGTCACGAACCCGGCGGCGGCCGCGGCGGCGGCCCGGTCGAGGTCGGCGGTGGTGGCCAGCGGCACGTGGCCGATCACCTGTCCGGTGGCCGGGTTGACCACCTCGGTGGTGCGTCCGGTCTCTCCCTCGCACCAGGCGCCGTCGATGTACAGGCGGGGTGCGGGGTAGCCGTGGTCGGTCGTCATGGGGGTGTGTGCCCTCTCACGCTCGGCGGGTGGGTGTCAGGAGTGGGAGTCGTCCGGCGTGTCGCGGGAGCTGCGCAGGGTCCAGATGTGGTGCGGGGGCGTCGTCTCGTGCACCCGGGTCTCGTACGAGTCGTCGACGCGGTCCATGTCGGCCGCGTACTCGACGCGGCCGCCGCACGGCGCGTGGAGGAAGCGGAAGACGTTGGAGCCGACGGTGTGGCGGCCGAGCCGGCGGGCCTCGTTCCAGCCCTGGGCGATCATGTGGTTGCCGCCCTCGACGACGTCGTCGAACCCGGGGACCTCGAACGACACGTGGTTGTGCCCGGCGCGGTCGGGCCGGTGGCACAGCAGGAGGTTGTGCTGGTCGTCGTCGCCCTCGCACTGCATGAAGGTGCCCATCGGCTTGACGACGTCGGTGGCCCGGAAGCCGAGGCGGTCGAGGTAGAACGCCACCGCCTCCTCCCGGCCGGCCTTGGGGATGTTCAGGGCGACGTGGCACATGCGCAGCGGCCGGACGCGGCCGACGGAGCTCAGGGATTCGTTCCAGCGGCCCACGCGGCCCGAGGTGTTCGGGGTGCGGACCGCGGGGTCGGGCAGCGGGCGGGGCTTCGCCAGGGCGAGGCCGAGGCCGAAGCCGGTCCCGTCCGCGGTGTGCCGGGTGCCGTCGGCGTCGACGGTGACCTCGCGGTCGGCGGCCACGAGGGCGGTCAGCGTCTCCAGTTCCTCCTGGGTGTCGACGCCCCAGACGACCTCGCGCAGGGTCGGTCCCGTCTCCAGGGCCGGCGGCAGCGACGGGTCCGGCGCGGTGTCGAGGTGGAGGGTCTGCCCGGCGAGGGTCTCGAAGGTGGCGCGCCGGTCGTCCCGGTCGACGAGCGCCAGGCCGAAGTCCTCGAAGAATCGGATGCACTGATCGAGGTCGTCGACGCCGTAGGTGACCGATTCGATTCTCTGGATTCCCATGCACTCCTCATTTCGCGGGCCGCTCCGCCGTGTGCGTGCGGCCCGACGGCTGATGTGATCGTAATCTTCGGCCTCCCGGTTTTCGGGGGCTGCGCGGCACGCGTTCCGCAAGCATCAGTTGCAGGGCGGGTCGCGTTCCGCATCCGGCGGCGGCCGCCCGGCAGCGGCCGCCCGCGGGTCAGCGGGAGATCGCCGGGATCGGGTTCTCGGAGAACCAGCGGGTCAGGAAGTCCAGGAAGACGGTGATCTTGCGGGGGGTCTCCTGGCCCGGCCCGTAGATCGCGTAGAGCGGCCGGTCGGGCACCGCGAGCCCGGGCAGCAGCACCTGGAGGGCGCCGGAGACGAGGTCGTCGTAGGCCGGCCGCTGCGGCAGCAGCGCGATGCCGCGGCCGTGGACGGCCGCCTTCTGCAGGGCGAGGTACGAGTTGGACGAGAACGCCACGTTGCGGATCTTGTGCAGGGTGCTCGCGTGGCCGTGGCCGATGCGCCAGACCGGGTCGTTGACGTGGATCAGGCAGTCGTGGGACGCCAGGTCGTTGGGGTGCTCCAGGGTGCCGTGCTCCTCCAGGTAGCCGGACGACGCGCAGAGCACGAACGGCAGGGAGGCGATCTTCTTCAGCCGGACACTGGAATCCCGGAGGTCGCGGGTGTGGAATGCCACGTCGAATCCGCTGTCGAGGAAGTCGTAGGTGCGGTCGGACATTCCTCCCAGCTCGAATCTGATGAGGATTTTCGGATGGGCCACGGAAAACGCCGCAATGGCCTCCCCGAGATCGAGACTGCCGATCCATTTCGGACAGATGATGTTGAGCGACCCCTCGGCCCGGTCGTGGAGGTGGGCGATCTCGGAGTCCTCCGACTCGATCTCCTGGAGGATGCGGGCGGCGAACTCCGCGTACCGCAGGCCGGGCCCGGTGAGGCTCACCGAGCGGGCGGTGCGGTTGACCAGCCGTACCCCGATCTGCCGCTCCAGCTCGGCCACGTGGCGTGACACGAGCGACCCGGAGGAACTCAGGAGCTTGGCCGCCCCGCTGAAACTGCCGATGTCGGCGACGGTGACGAAGCTGCGCATGAGGAGCAGACGGTCCATGGTTCCTCCTGGCCCTCCGGGGCGCCGGAGGGTGTCCGGGCCGCGGCGGGCGTGGCTGGTGCGGGTGCACGGGTGCGCGGTGCGCGCAGGGGTGCGGATCGGGGTGACGGCCGGGCGGTGGGGTGGGGTTCCGGACGGCACGGGCGGGCCGGTCGCGCCGGGTGCACGCGGTGCGCGCCGCACCGGTGGACCGGGCGGCGCGTATCCGGGAGCAGGTGGGTGTTACGGGCAGTAGCGGGGGGCTTCGGCCAGGTTCTCCTTGGTGATGAGCGCGATCGGGGTCTTCGCGATCTTTTCGGTGCCGCCCTTGCGGAGCAGGCTCAGGCTGTTGTCGACCGCCAGCTGCCCGGTGGTCATGGCGGAGTTGGCGACGGTCGCCGAGAACCGCCCGTCCTTGACTGCGGCGAGGCCCTGCTCGGTGCCGTTGACCGTCACGATCTTGACGTTCTTGCCGGCGGCGGCGAAGGCCTTGCGGGCGCCGAAGGCCATCTCCTCGTTCGCCACGAACGCGTACGCCAGGTTCGGGTGCGCCTGGATCATGTTCTCGGCGACGTCCTGGGCCTTTGCGGCGTTGAACATGCCGGGCTGGCTGGCCACGACCTTGGTGTTCGACGGGAGCTGCTTGCTGAAGCCCGACGTGAGGAGGTCGGATGCGGCACCCGGTGCGCCGGCGATGATGCCGACCTCGGCCGCCTTCCCGGCGGCGTCCTCGGCCACCCAGTCGGCATCCAATTGTCCCACCTTGGTGAGATCGACGACGACCGCGCCGAGGATCTCCGTGGGGTCGTCGGTGACGACCGAGGTCAGGAAGATCGGGATCTTCGCCGACCTGGCCTTGGCTATGTCGCCCTTCAGCGCGTCGACGTTCACCGTCTGGACGATGAGGGCGTCGACGTTCCGCGAGATCATGTCCTCGATGTTGGACAGCTCGGTGCCGGGGTTCTGGTGGGAGTTCGCCGTGTAGAGCTTGACCTTGCTGCCGTTCGCCGTGGCCTCGACGGACTTCTGGAGGCACGTGTGGAACTCGGTGTCGCCGCCGTTGACGAACCCGATCGTGACGGTGCCCTCGGCGGAGCTTCCGCCGCCCGACCCGGAGGTGCAGGCGGTGAGGGAGAGCGCGAGGCCGGTGATCGAGGCCGCCGCCGCGACTCTGCGGAGGTGGGGGAACTGAGGCATGGGTGAGTTGCCTTTCCGAGCGTGTGAGGGAGGGGTCAGCGTCGGGAGGAGCGGTGGAGCTGGTTGGCGACGGCCGCCACGAGGAGGACACCGCCGACCGAGATCTGCTGGAAGTAGCTCGACACCTGGAGGAGGTTGAGCGCGTTGGCGACGACGCCGAGCAGGACGACCCCGAGCACGGTGCCGATCACGGTGCCGTGCCCGCCGGCCAGCGACGTGCCGCCGATGACCACCGCCGCGACGGCGGTGAGCTGGAGGGTGAGGCCGCCCGTGCCGGGGCTGCTGGCCCCGAGCCGGGAGAGGAGCATCAGGCCGGCGAGGCCGGCGAGCGCGCCCGTCAGGCCGTAGAGCGCCATCTTGTGCCAGGCGACGTTGATGCCGCTGAGCCTGGCGACGTGCTCGTTGCCGCCGATGGCGAAGGCGTCGCGGCCGAAGACGGTGAACTTCATGGCCACGGCGGTCACCGCCATCACGAGGACGGCGGCGATCAGGAGGTTCGGCAGTCCGAGGGTCGACTCGTTGCCGAGGGTCGAAAGGTGCGTCCCGATGGAGACGCTGTGTCCGTCCAGCACCAGGAGGGCGACGCCGTCGAGCAGGGTGGCCGATGCGAGGGTCGCCACGAAGGGTGCCACGTTGGTGAAGGTCACCACGGCGCCGTTGACCAGGCCGATGGCGGTCGCCAGGAGCATCGACAGCACGACGGTGACCGTCGGGGACGTGCCGCTCGCGAGGAGCTGCGCCGCGACGGCCGTCACCACGGCCGCGGTGCCGCCCATCGAGAAGTCCATCCCGCCCGCGGTCATGAGCAGCGTGAGGCCGGCGGCGATGACCGCGACCACGCTGACCTGCCGGAGGATGTTGACCAGGTTGGTGGAGCTCGCGAACGAGTCGGTCTCCAGGGTGGCGACCGTGACGACGACGATCAGCACGGCGAACAGGCCGGTGTGCGGGATGCCGCGCAGCACCCGCAGCGGGCCGTGCGACGGGGTGTCGTGCGCGGAGCCCTTGGCGGCGGGCTTCTCCGGGGGCGCGGTGATGCTCATCGGGGTTGTCCTTTGAGGGCGGCGGCGACGAGTTCGTCGCGCGTGATGGCGGTGACGTCGTGCTCGGCGACCACGCGGCCGGCGCTGACGACGATCACCCGGTCGGCCAGCCGCATGACCTCCTCGGCGGAGGACGACGCGAGCAGGACGGCCACGCCGCGGGAGGCGAGGTCGTCGACCAGGGTGTGGATGTCGGCCATGGCCGCCACGTCCACACCGTTGGTGGGGTCTTCGAGGAAGACGGCGACCGGTGAGGTCTCCAGCCACTTGGCGAGCAGCACCTTCTGCTGGTTGCCGCCCGACAGTCCGCCGACCGCGGGGTCGCGGGTCAGCGTCCTCACCCGGTACGCCTCGCGGAGCGGGGTCGCCCGCCTCGCCAGGTCCGACCAGCGCTGCAGGCGGCGCCGCGACAGCCGGTCGGTGGCCAGCATGAGGTTCTCGTCCACGGAGAGGTCCGGGACGAGGCCGAGGGCCCGGCGGTCGCCCGTCACGCAGCGCAGGCCGCTGGCGAGCGAGCGGGAGATCCGGCCGAACGGCACCGCGGCGCCGTCGACCAGCATCATCCCGGTGTCGGGGCGGCGGCGGCCGGAGAGCACGTCGAACAGCCTCGACTGCGCGTCGCCGGCGGGGCCGAGCACCCCCACGATCTCGCCCCTGCGGACCTCGACGGAGAAGTCCGCGACGGCCCGGCCCTGCCGCAGGCCGAGCACGGCCAGGGCGACCTCGTCCCCGGGCCGCGGGCGCTCCGGGCGGTGCGACACGACGTCGCGGCCGACCATGGTGCGCACCAGCTTCGCCGGGTCCGTCTCCGAGGCGGGGCCGCTGTCGACCACGGCGCCGTCACGCATGACGGTGACGTGGTCGGCGATCGACAGCACCTCGTCGATGTAGTGCGAGATGTAGACGACGGCCATGCCCTCGTCGCGCAGGGTGCGGACGAGGCGCCGGATCTGCTCGGCCGCCTCCGCCCCCAGGCACGCGGTCGGCTCGTCCAGGATGAGCACCCTGCCGCCGCGCCGGACCTCCCGGGCGACCTCGACCATCGTCTGCTCGGCGACGGTGAGCTCGCCCGCGGGGCGGCGTACGTCGATGTCGAGGCCCAGGTCGGTGAGGGCCTGGCGGGCCTTCTCCTCCACGGACTTCCAGGACACGAACGCGCGGCGGGCGGGCAGGTCGCCGAGGAGGATGTTCTCCGCGACCGTCAGCTCCTTCACGAGTTCGCGGCGCTGGGGCACCGTCGAGATGCCGAGCCGGCGGGCCCGGCGGACGGAGAGTCCCGGCTGGGGCCGCCCGTCGATCTCGATCGTGCCGCTGTCGCCCTGGTACACCCCGGCCAGCACCTGCACGAGGGTGGACTTGCCGGCGCCGTTCATGCCCATCAGGGCGTGGACCTCGCCGGGGCGGATGTCGAGGGAGACCCCCTTGAGGGCCGCGGCGCCGCCGAAGCTCTTGCCGAGGTCGCGGATCCGGACCACGGGCGCCGCCGCGGTCGCCGCCCGGGTCGTCGCGGGCCCCGGGTGCACCGGGGCCCCGCCGCCCGAGGGCCGGTGGGTGCGGGCCGTCACGGCTTCGACCTGTCCCCGCCGTCGGAGACGCGCTCGAACCCGCGGATGTCGGGGAACGGGGGCCTGCGGTCGGCCTGGAGGTCCACCTGGAACGTGTTCAGACACATCCCGAGCATGGTGAAGTTGCCGAGGGCGCCGATCGCGTCGACCAGGCCCTGCGAGCCGAAGTAGCCGTGGGCCCGGGCGAAGGTCTCGTCCGACACGAAGTGGTCGACGAGCACCTCCTGGCAGAACTGGTAGAACGCCTGGTCCTCGTCGGCCTCGAAGACCGCCTCGCGGCGCTCCGCGATGGCCTCGACCACGGCCTCCGGGACGCCCGCCTTGACGGCCGAGGCCACGTGGGCGTTCCACGAGTACTGGGCGTCCCAGTTGCGGGCCGCCATCAGGAGCGTGAGTTCGCGCAGGTGCTCGGGGAGGCTGCAGTCGAAGCGGGCGAACGCACCGAGCGACTCGACCCGCTCGCACAGGGCGGGGCTCTGGAGCCAGACCCGGAACGGGCCACGGACGCCACCCCGCCGCGCGACGATCCGCGCGGCGAGCTCCTTCTGGTGATCGCTCATCTCTTCGTCTGCCAGAACGGGAAGCCTCATGGTCGGGTCCTGTCTCTCATCCGTTAACACGGGTGGAACATCTGTCTGCTGGCTGCTGACCGTACCTCCGGACCGGGAGCGATCCACCCCTCCAGGAATGCAAGGTAAAACTGCACGCCAGGGGCCCCTCGTTCACGCGGACGGCACCTACCGTCGGACGACACACAGACGTCGAGAGGCATTCACCATGAGCGTCATCATCAAGGCCGCCGCCGTCCGCCGGCTCGACCGCGGCGGGGCGATCGTCACGACCCCGCTGGTCACCACCACGTCCGCGAACGGCGAGAACCTCATCACCAGCGGCATGAGCGTGTACCCGGTGGGATCGGGCGCCCCCATGCACTCGCACAACTGCGACGAGCACGTGACGATCCTGGAGGGCGAGGCGGAAGTGCTGGTGGAGGGGCAGGTGACCCGCCTGGAACAGTTCGACACCACCTACATCCCCTCGCCGGTCCCGCACCTCTTCCGCAACGTCGGCACCACCCCGCTGCGGATCCTCTGGGTGTACACCTCGGGCACCGTGACCCGGACGTTCAGCGACACCGGCGTGACCGTCGAGCACCTGTCGGCGCAGGACCAGATGGCGTGAGACCGCGGCGGGCGTGAGCGGCAGGTGTGGGGGCGGCGCGCAGCCGGACCTGCCGAACCTGCCGGACCGGACCGGGGGTCAGCGCCGGCCGCCGCGGGCGGGTAAGCCCTGCGCGGTACGGGCCTGCGCGGTACGGGCCTGCGCGCCCGCGGGCCGGAAGGCCGCCGTCCCGGCACCTGCCGGGGCACGGCCGCACCCCGCACGACGGCGGGGCGAGCTGGACGAACGGGAGGAACGGGACGAGCGGGCCCGGCTGCCGGGCCCTCGCGGGACCGGGCACGGACGCCGGGGCGCGGGGTGGGGCTGCGGATCGGCCATGTCCTGCTTCCCGGTCGGGACGGCGGCCCGCACCGAGGGACGCCTGCCCCGGTGGGCACAGCGCCCGCTCCCGGACCGCCGCAGCGCGGCTCGCCGGCGGTACCCCGGCCGCCCCGCCCTGACACGGCGCAGGCGGGGAAGGTGGACCGTCCGGCTTCTTCTCCGCGACCGTAACCAGCGGAGACGGCCCCGACAAGATCCTGATCATGGAAGTTGAGGGTTTTCTCATGGACGGGCCGCGCCGCACGCCCGGGCGCCGCGGCGTCAGCCGCGGTCGAGCAGCTGCCGCATGACGCGCCGGAAGACCAGGCGCCCGCACCAGGCGGTCGGGCGGTCGAGGAGGCGCGGCAGCACCGCCAGCCGGAGGTCCTCGCGCCACTGCACGACCGACCCGCCCCGGTACGGGCGCACCTCGATCTCGGCCCAGCCGGTCACCACGCGCCCGCGCTTCTCCAGCCGGCACAGCCCCGGCCGGTCGGCCTCCGGCGGCTGCCAGGCCGTCACGGCCATCGGGTCGTCGAAGCCGAACGGCCCGAGAGCGGTCCGCGCCGTGAAACCGGCTCCCCCGCCCTGCGGGGACGCGCCGGTCAGCCGGATCACCGTGAACGGCACAGGAGCGGCATGGCGCTCCCAGTCCGTCATCCGGCGCCACGCCTCGGTGCTGGACAGCGCGGAACGGCGGGTGATCCTCAGGAGCGCCATGCCGCGATCCTAGGCCGTGCCGGCCCGGCCGCCGGCGACCGACAGCCTGGCGACCGACAGCCTGTGGACCGGCAGGCTGCGGACCGACAACCCGGGGACCGGAAGTCGACGGGCCGGAGGGCCGGCCGCGGGCGGGAGCGCCGCGGCGGCCGGCCCTCGTCGGCTCAGGATCCGTCCGCGGGGCGGCGGGCCGCCCACAGCGTGCGCGTGGACCGCACCACGAGGTCGTCGCGGTGGCGGACGTCCTGCGGGCCGCCGTCGAGGAGGGCGCCGAGGGCGTCCAGGTCGGCCGGACCGACCCGGTCGCGGACCGCGCCGCGGATCCGGTCGAGCACCCGGTACGCGTAGAGGCCGGCACCGGCGGGCAGCGGGGCGCGCACCTCCAGGTGCTCGGCGCGCTCGGCCTCGACCGGGAGACCGGCCGCCGCCAGCAGTGCACCCCAGTCGGCACCCAGGTGCGGCACCTGCTCGGCGTGGACCACGGACAGCGCCTCGCGGCAGCGGGCCTCCAGGCCCGGGCCGCCCGCCGCGGGCCCGCCGTCGGGCAGGAAGTGCGGCAGCCCGTCCATCTCGACGACGGCCAGCAGGCCACCGGGGCGCAGCGCCGCCCGGATCCGGCCGAGTCCCGCGGCGGGGTCGTCCAGGTGGTGCAGGGAGGCCGACGCCCAGACGAGGTCGGCGCCGGTGATGCCGGGCAGGCCGGCCCCGGCGTCGGCCTCCAGGGTGCGGACGCGGTCGCCGAGGCCCCGCGCGCGGGCGGCCGCGGTGAGGCGGTCGAGCATCGCGGGCGAGGTGTCGACCGCCGTCACCCGGGCGGCGGGGAAGCGTTCGAGCAGCGCGAACGTGCCGGTGCCGGTGCCCGCGCCGAGGTCGACGACGTGGGTGACGGCGTCGCCGGCCAGGTCCGCGAGCCGACCGGTCACGGCGGCGAGGTACGGGGCGAACACCACGGCGTCGAGGTCGAGCATCTCGGCGAGGCCGTCCTCATGACCGGGGCCGTGGTCATGGTCGTGGCTGTTGCCGTTGCCGTGCACGTGGCCGTGGTGGTGGCCGTCGGCGTGCGTGGGCGCGCCGGGGCGGTGCGGGTCGTGCGCGTGCGCATCGAGCTTGTGCGGGTCGGACGCGTGCGGGTCGTGCGGTGCGGGGTGTGCCATGCGGCCGACCCTACAGAACCTTGCACCAGAAGCATGCGTGCTTGCCGATGACGCAAGAAGATGGTGGATTCGACGGCGCGAAGCGCAAGGCGCCGCCGGCACTCCCGCACCCCGCACGGTGCGGGCGTCCCGACTGCGGCCGACTGCGGACGGGGCCCGGCTGCGGCCGGAACGCCCCGCGCGGCGAGCCCGGTACCACGATCCGGGCGGGCCGCGCGGCACATTCCGGGAGAGTCCGTCCTCATGGGCGAACCCCGGGCTGACGCCGGTACGTCAACCCCGCTCCGGGGCAAGCCTGGTGCACCACCGGACCGGCACGCGCCCCCTTCCCACTGGTGTGCGAGTCACGTGGACATCCACTCGAAAGGAACGAAATCATCTATACAGAAGCATTGTTGAGGTTTCGTCAGATACCCGTCCCAACCGGCTATGCTGCTTCCCGCCCGGCGCACCGATCCCCCGCCGTACCCGGGTGGCGAGGGGTGGCGTGCGCCCCCGGCCACGGGTGGCGCGCAGCCCATGGCGCCGCCACCCCCCGCCCGTCCACCCCTGTTCTCCCGATCGTTTGAGGATGCTGATGCTTCGTGCTGGATCGTCACCCGGAGGTCAGGGCCGCGCTCACACCCTCGTGTGGCTGCTGCCCACGGCCCTGACGGCCGCCGCCGCCGTGGTCGCCGTCGCGGTGTCCTCCACCGGCGCCCGTGCGGGTGTCGTCTGGTGCGGCATCGTCGGCACGGCGGCCGTCGCCGCGGTGGCCGCCGAGGCGGCGCGGCGCGGGCGCGTGCTGGAGGCCCTGCGCGTGCAGTACGCCCGGCACGACGCCGAGTTGCGCCGCCGACTGGCCCGGCAGGAGACCGAAACGGTCCTGCTGGCCACGGTCGCGCTGCCCGAGGCCGTGTCGCGCCTCCAGCGCGGCGAGTTCACCGAGGACGTGCTGAAGGCGTACGAGTCCCACGAGACCGTCACCGGACCGGAGTTCCAGGCCGCGCGGCAGGCCGTGCTGCGCACCGTGCTGGAGGCCGTCGACAACGAGGAGGGCATGCGCGAATCCGCGCAGCGGGCCTTCGTCAACATCGCCCGCCGGGTCCAGGCGATCGTCCACCGGCAGGCGCAGGACCTCCGCGAGATGGAGGACCGGCACGGCAACAACCCCGCCGTCTTCGACGACCTGCTGCGCCTCGACCACGGCAACGCGCTGGTCGGGCGCCTCGCGGACAGCATCGCCGTGCTCGGCGGTGCCCGGCCCGGCCGGCAGTGGAGCAAGGCCGTACCGCTCTACAGCGTGCTGCGCGGCGGCATCTCCCGGATCCTCGACTACCAGCGGGTCGAGCTCCACCCGGTGTCCGAGGTCGCCGTGATCGGCCCTGCCGTCGAACCGCTCATCCACGCGCTCGCCGAACTCCTCGACAACGCCACCCGCTACTCGCCGCCGCACACGCACGTCCATCTGACCGCCGTCGAGGTGCAGACCGGCATAGCGATCGAGATCGAGGACGGCGGCCTCAGCCTGAGCGAGGAGGGCCGGGCCCGCGCCGAGCGGATGCTCAAGGAGGCCCAGGCCGGCATCGACCTCAACGACCTCGGCGAGACCCCCCGGCTCGGCCTGGCCGTCGTCGGCCGGCTCGCGCAGGCGTACGGCTTCCAGGTGTCGCTGCGCCCCTCCGCGTACGGCGGCGTCCGCGCCGTGCTGATCGTGCCGCAGGACCTCCTGACCACGGCGCCCGCCCCCGGCCGGGCCCACGGCATCGGCGCCGGCCCCGGCCTCACCCCGTCGGGCACCGCGCGCGGCACGTGGACGGTGCCCGCACCGTCCAGGGAGCAGTCCTTCGGGTCCGCCCAGGGGGCCTTCCCCGGTCCGGTCACGGCCGACGGCGACATCGCCGTGGTGAGCCGCCGGACCGCGAACGGCCTGCCGCAGCGCCGCCGCCACGCCGCACCCTCCCGTTCCCCGGGCGCCCCGGTGGCGTCCGCGGTTCCCGAGGCCCAGGCGCCGGCGCAGCCGGGCATGTGGCTGGCGGCGTTCAACGAGGGGGTGAACGGCCACGCACCGTCGGCGGAGGGTGGCGGCCGCACCAGTGACGAGTCTGCAGGGAAGGGCGAGCAGTGATTCAGCAGCGGACCAACATGGACTGGATGCTCAAGGAACTGGCGGACGGCGTGCCGCACGCCCGGCACGTCGTCGTGCTCTCCGCCGACGGCCTGCGGATGGCGCAGTACGGCACCGACGCGGACACCGCGGACCGCCTGGCCGCGGCCTGCGCCGGCCTGCAGAGCCTGGCCGCCGCCGTGGGGCACGAATTCCCGCACGGCGACGGGCGGATGCGGCTGGTCGTGATCGAGATGGGCGGCGGCTTCTTCTACCTGATGGCCGCCGGCGCGCGGGCGTACCTCGCGGTGCTGGCCGACGCGGGCGTCGACGCCGGGCTGATGGGCCAGCGGATGCGCGACCTCGTCGCCCGGATCGGCGAACACCTCAGCACGCCTCCCCGCAGCGGCGAGCAGGTCGCGTGAGTGCAGCCGACCAGGACTGGGACGAGGGCCACCCCGAGCGTCTCTACGTGATCACGCGCGGCCGCAGCGGTCTGGCCGCACGGACCACGTTCGACCTGGTCACCCTGGTCGTCTCCCGTTCGGAGCCGACGCCCACCCTGCCGCCGGAGCACGCGGCGATCCTGCGGATCTGCGGCTCGCCGCTCTCCGTGGCGGAGATCTCCGCCCACCTGCGGCTGCCCGTGAGCGTGATCACCGTGCTCCTGACGGACCTCCTCGCCGAGGAGCGGATCGAGGCCCGTGCCTCCGTCCCGCCCGCGGCCCTTCCCGACCGTGCCCTGCTGGAGGCGGTGATCCATGGACTTCAGAAGCTCTGACACGGTGGTGGGGCCGCACCACGCGGACCTTCTCCCGGCCACGGCCGCCACGGCGGTCAAGGTGGTGATCGTGGGCGGTTTCGGCGTCGGCAAGACGACCCTGGTCGGCTCCGTGAGCGAGATCCGTCCGCTCACCACCGAGGAGACGATGACCCAGGCCGGGGCGGGTATCGACGACACCGCCGGGGTCGAGCGCAAGACCTCCACCACCGTCGCGATGGACTTCGGCCGCATCAGCATCAGCGACGAACTGGTGCTGTACGTGTTCGGCACGCCCGGGCAGGAACGGTTCTGGTTCCTCTGGAACGGCCTGTTCGAGGGGGCCCTCGGTGCGGTCGTCCTCGTCGACACCCGCCGCCTCGAAGTCAGCTTCGACGTGATCGGACGGCTGGAGGACCGCGGCGTGCCCTTCGTGGTCGCGGCCAACACCTTCCCCGAGTCGCCGGCCTATCCGACCGAGGAGCTCCGCGCCGCGCTCGACCTGCCCCCCGAGGTGCCGATCGTCGCGTGCGACGCCCGGACCCGGGAGTCCAGCCGCGACGTCCTGATGGCGCTGATGCGCTACCTGTACCACCTCTCGGCCCCGGCCGTGCACTGACCGCGCCCCCGCCTCGCCCTGCCCTGCCACGCTCTGCCCTGCCGACCGGCACACGCCGACCGCCTCACGCAGACCACCTCACGCCGACCGCCTCACGTTGACCCCGGAGATGCCGTGACCACCGCGTTCCCTGACGATGCCTCCCTCACCCCGCCGCCCGGCTGCCCCGCCCACGGACTCGGGGCCGGACTCGGGGCCGGGCTCGGGGCCGACGGCCTCCGGCGGCTCTACGGACCGGAGGCCGAGGCCGACCCGGCAGGGCTCTACGAGAAGCTGCGCGCCGAGCACGGCGAGGTGGCGCCCGTCCTGCTGCACGGCGACCTCCCGGCCTGGCTGATCCTCGGCCACGCCGCGAACCTCACGGCCATGCGCACGCCGTCCCGGTTCTCCCGGGACTCCCGTCGCTGGACGGCCTTCCAGGAGGGCCGCGTGACCCCGGACAACCCGCTGATGCCGGTGATCGCCTGGCAGCCGCTGTGCGTGTTCGCCGACGGCGAGGAGCACAAGCGTCTGCGCGGGGCGGTCACCGACAGTCTGAACCGCTTCGACCGCCGCGGCATCCGCCGCTACGTCACCCGCTTCGCGGACCAGCTGATCGGGGAGTTCGGACCCGACGGCCGGGCCGACCTGATCGACCGGTTCGCCGAGCACCTGCCGATGCTCGTGATGACGCAGGTCGTCGGCATGCCCGAGGAGTACGGCCCCAGGCTGGTCGACGCCGCACGGGACCTGATGAAGGGCACCGAGACGGCCATCGCGAGCAACGACTACGTCGTCGCGACGCTGCGCCGGATGATGGAGCGCAAGCGGGAGGAGCCCGGCTCCGACCTCGTGTCCTGGCTCATGCAGCACGATGCGGGGCTGACCGACGACGAGGTGCTGGAGCACCTGCGGGTGGTGCTGCTCGCCGCGAACGAGACGACCGTCAACCTGATCGCCGACACCCTCAAGCTCGTCCTGACCGACCGGCGGTTCCGTGCCCACCTCTCCGGCGGGCACATGACCCTGCCCGACGCCCTGGACCAGGTGCTCTGGGACTCCGCCCCGATGTCGCTGGTCGCGGGGCGCTGGGCCACCGGCGACACCGAACTCGGCGGCCAGGAGATCAAGGCCGGCGACATGCTGCTGCTCGGTCTCGCCGCGGGCAACGTCGACCCGGCCATCCGCCCCGACCTCACGGAGCCGCTCCACGGCAACCGTTCGCACCTCGCGTTCGGCGGCGGCCCGCACGAGTGCCCCGGCCAGGACATCGGCCGGGCCATCGCGGAGACCGGCATCGACATCCTGCTGACCCGTCTCCCCGACCTGGAACTCGCCGTGCACGAGAGCGAGTTGACCTGGACATCGGCCTGGATCTCCCGCCACCTGGTCGAACTCCCGGTCCGCTTCACCCCGCGGACGGCGAGCACCGAGGAGCCCCTGGCCGCCGCCGGCGCGATGCCCTCCACCCCGACGACGGCACCGACCGCACGGGCGGCGACGCCGCCGCCCGCGGCCGCGCCGCCCACGGACGTTCCCGCGCCGGCCCCCCACCCCGCTGCGACGGCCGCCGTCCCCCGGCAGCGGCGCTGGTGGAGCGCGCTCACCGCGCGGTTCCGGCGCTGACGGCTCGCGGAGGCCCCACCGGCCCGGCGTGACCGGACCGGCCTTCGCGTGCCTGCGGGCCGCCACCCCGGGGGTGGCGGCCCGCAGGCGCGTGGAGGGGCGGGGCCGATGTTCCCCCGGGCCCGGGGCCGGGGCCGGGAAGCGCCGCCGAGTGGGCGACCGCCGGGCAGGCGCCGTACGGTGGGCGTGTCGGCTGCGGCGCACCGCGCCCGGAGGTGATCATGAGCAACGGCGGCACGGAGAACGACGGCCCGCCCACCGGGGGCGGCGACGACCAGCAGGACACCGGTCCCCTGGATCCCGAGAACACACTGGACGACCGCGGGTACGACGACGTCCTGGACGAGGGCTACTCGCCACCGGAGCGCCCGTACGGGGTCGACCGGCCCGGCACCACCGTGGCGGAACAGCGCGACGGGGAGAGCCTCGACCGGCGGCTGGCCCGCGAGCTGCCGGAGATCGCGCCGGACGACGGCGACGGCATCGGTGACCTGGCGGACGGCGACGGAGAACCGGTGGACCGCGAGGTCGGCGACGACCGGGCGGGACGGCTGGTGGCCCCCGACGAGGGCGCCCACGGGACCGTCGACCGGGAGATGCTCGCCTCCGACGTCGGGATCGACGGCGGGGCGGCCTGCGCCGAGGAGGCCGCCATGCACATCGTCCCGGCGGAGGAGCTCGGCACCGACGCGCCGTAGGACGGCGGGCGATGCGCCGGCCGTGCGGGCCGCGCGCCCCGGACCCCGCGCCCCGGCCGACGGCGCCCGGCCCCTGCGCACGACCGACCGGAGGCTGCGATGACGACCCTGCCCGACCCGCACCTGGCCATGGTCCGCGACGTCACGCCGCGCACCCCGCAGGGCTGCGAGGACTGCCTGCGCCTCGGGTCCTCCTGGGTACACCTGCGCCTCTGCCTGACCTGCGGCCACGTCGGCTGCTGCGACTCCTCCCCGATGCGCCATGCGAGCGCCCACGCGGCGTCCGAGGACCACCCGGTCGTCCGCTCGTTCGAGCCGGGCGAGGACTGGCGCTGGTGCTACGTCGACGAAGCCGTGGTCTGAGCCCGGCGGGCGCCTGACGGGACGGGTGCGGCCGGCCGCGAGCCTCCGCCCGGTGAGGGCGTTCCGGCGCGCGTCCGGGCCGCCGGCACGGGCCGCCCGGGGACCGCGGGGCCGATCGGGTGGCGCGTGCCATGTTCTGGTGCGGGCGGCACCCGGCGCCGCGGGGAGTGCGATTCAATCCCACAATGCCCCGGGCGCTCGACAAGGAAGGCGGCTGTGACCGACGAAGAGATCCTCCTGGGTATCGCCCTCACCGTCGCCCTCGCCACGGGTTCGCAGGTCCTGGCGAACAAGCTGCGCGTCCCCGCCCTGATCGTGCTGTTGCCGGTCGGCTTCACGGCGGGCGCGCTGACCGACATCATCCATCCCGCGCGGCTCGTCGGACCGGACTTCCCCGCACTGGTCTCGCTGTCCGTCGCCGTGATCCTCTACGACGCCGGCCTCGGGCTGAACCTGCGCAACCTCACCGGCCGTACCCGCGGGATCGTCGGGCGGCTCCTGCTCATCGGCGTCCTGGTCACCTTCTTCGCCGTGTCGGGTATCGGCCCAGCACTGTTCGGCATCCCGTTGCGGGTGGCGGCGATGATCGGCGTGATCCTCGTCGTGTCGGGCCCGACCGTCGTCGGGCCGCTGCTGGAGTACGTCCGGCCGACGGACAAGGTACGGCGCATCCTGATCTGGGAGGGCACGCTGACCGACCCGATCGGCGGCATCCTCGGAGCCATCGTCTTCCACGCCGTCGCGACGACCGGCCAGATCGACATCGGCCGGGGCTACCAGATCGGCCAGTTCCTCATCAGCATGGGCGTCGGCCTGACGGGCGGCGCCGTGGGCACCGTCCTCCTCTGGCTGGCGCTGCGCAAACTGCGGCTCGGCGAGACGCTCGGCACGCTGGCACAGCTGGCGACGGTGATCCTCGTGTCCGCGGGCTGCGACATCGTCCGCGACGACACCGGCCTCATCGCGGCGATCGTCACCGGACTCGCCGTCACCAACCTGCCGGGCCTGGACATGCCGGCCCGCAGGCCCTTCCTCGAAACGCTCGTCCAGCTGATCATCGGCCTGTTGTTCATCTCCATCTCCTCCGCCGTCACCCCCGCGTCCGTGACGCCCGTGCTCGTTCCGTCGCTGGTACTGATCGCGGTCCTGGTGCTCGTGCTGCGTCCGCTCATCGCGTACGCGGCGGCCCGCGGCTCGGGACTCACCCGGGGGGAGTGGGGCTTCATCGGGTGGATGGCGCCGCGCGGCATCGTCGCCGCGTCCACCGCGTCCGCCTTCGCCGCCACCCTCGTGGAGAAGGGGCTGCCGGGTGCCGCCAAGATCCTGCCGATCACCTTCCTCGTGATCGTGGGGACGGTCCTGCTCTACGCGCTGACCGCCGCCCCCGTGGCCCGGCGCCTCGGCGTCGTGCGGCCGAGCCGGACCCGGCCGCTGCTCGTCGGCGGCGACCCGTGGGTGATCGGCCTGGGCAGGGCTCTGGAGTCGGCGGGGCTCGACGTGCTGATGTGGGCGGGGCTCGACGAGGAGCGCGAGCGGATCAGGGCGGCCGGCATCGAACTCGCGCACGGCGAGATGCTGGCGACCGCGACCAACCCGCGGGCGCGCCTGGAGGGCGTCACGGCGGTGTTCCTGCTCACCGACGACGACGACTTCAACGCGCTCGCCTCGGTCGTCGTCAAAGACAACGTGGAGGGGCCCGTGTACCGGGTGGGGCCCCCGCGGGGCAGCCACGGGGTGGTCGCCCCGTACACCGGGGGCGACATCCTCTTCGGCCACGCGCTCGTCCGGCACGTCCTGGCGGAACGCTACCGGCAGGGCGCGCGCTTCCTGGTGCAGTCCGGCGGCGTACCGGTCCCGCCGGGCCACGACACCCTGTTCACCCTCCGCCCCGACGGCAAGCTCGACCCGGTCACCGCGTCACGGCCCGCCGCGCCGCAGGAGGGCGGCACCGCCGTGCTGCTCGGCCCCGCAGCGGGCGCGGGGTGACCGGACGGCGGCGAGCACCGCGACCACATCCCGAAGCCGAATCCGGAAGGTGCCCTGTGAGGTCCTCTCCCCCACCGGCCCGTCGAGGACATTCCCCGCTCGGGCGGGCCCGATGATGTCGTGGGCAGCCCGGTTCCGGCTGCGGCAGTACGCGAAGGCCAGTCTGTGGATCGTGCCGCTGTTCGGGCTCCTGCTCGGGGTCGTCATGGCCGAGTGCGCGGCAGCCGTGGACGGGGCCTCCTGGCTGCCGAAGACCTGGGACTACTCCGCGTCGACCGCGAGCAGTGTCCTCAGCTCCGTGGTCGGCTCGATGATCGCGCTGCTCGGATTCGTCGTGACGATCGGCGTCCTCGTGATCCAGCAGGCCACCGGCACGCTGTCGCCGCGCTACATGCGGCTCTGGTACCGCGACCGGCTGCAGAAGGCCGTGCTGGCCACGTTCACCGGCACGTTCTCGTTCGCCTACACCCTGCTGCGGAGCATCGAGTCGGACTCCGTCCCGAACCTCGGGGTCACGCTGGCCGGCATCGCCGTCTCCGTGAGCCTGCTGCTCCTGCTGATCTACCTCAACCGCTTCACCCACAACCTGCGGCCGGTGGCGATCGCCGACCTGGTGGCCCGCATGGGCGAGAAGGTGCTGCACAGCACCGCGGCGCAGGTCCGGGACGCGGCCGTACGCGAGGCCGGCCCCGCCCTGTCGGCCGGGCCGGTGACCCGTGTCCGTGCCGAGCGCGGCGGGGTGGTCCAGGCGTTCGACGCGGCCGGGATGGTGCGGCTGGCAGCCCGGCACGACTGCGTCCTCGCCATGGCCTGCGTGGTGGGTGACTTCGTGTCGCCCGGCGGCACCGTCGTCGAGGTCCGCGGCGGCGCCTCGGTGCCCGACCGGCGGGAGGTGGCCGGGCTCCTGGCCCTCGGTGCGGAGCGGACCATCGAGCAGGACCCGGCCTTCGCGCTGCGCATCCTCGTCGACATCGCGATCCGGGCGCTCTCCCCCGCGGTCAACGACCCCACCACCGCGGTGCAGGTGCTCAACCACGTCGAGGCGTTCCTGCACGCCGTCGGCCGGGTCGGGCTCCGCGGTCGTTACGTGCTCGGCGACGGCGGCGGCCGGCCCCGGCTCGTGGTGCCGGGCCGGGCCTGGGAGGACTACCTCCAGCTCGCCGTCACGGAGATCCGCGACTACGGCGCGGGCTCCGTCCAGGTCTGCCGGCGGCTCCGGGCGATGCTGGAGGGGCTCCTGGAGTCCCTGCCCGCCGCATGCCGGCCGGCCCTCCTCGCGGAGCTCGCCCTGCTCGCCGACGCGGTCGGGCGGGAGTTCGCCGATGCTCCGCGCCACACCGCGGCGCGGACGGCGGACCCGCAGGGCATCGGTGGCGGACGGCACCCGGACGGGGGCGGCACAGCGGTCCCCTGACCGCCCGGCAGGCGGAAGGGCGGGTCACGCCCAGCCGCGGCGGGCCGCTTGCCAGCCGAGCTGGATGCGGGTCTCGACGCCGGCCCGCGCCATGAGGTCGGTGAGCCGGCGCTGGACGGTGCGGCGGGAGATGCCGAGCTGGCCGGCGGCCGCCTGGTCGGTCAGCCCGGCCAGGACCAGGGCGAGGATGCGGGAGTCGAGTTCGTCGATCTCGCCGGGCCGGGTCTCCGTCAGGCCGTCGCCGACGGTGTTCACCGAGATGGGGAAGGACGCCTGCCAGGACGTCTCGAAGTACGCGATCAGCGCGTCGAGCAGGCCGCCCGCGTGCACGAGGACGGACGCGGCGGCCGTGTTCTGGGCCGAGCGGAGCGGCACCATGGCGACCCTGCTGTCGGCGATCACCAGCTTGACCGGTACGTGGTCGGCGACGTGGAGCTGCTGGCCCTCGGCGAGGCTCGCGAGGACGCCCGCTACCATGCCCGGTTCGGTGAGCGCCGAGCGCTGGAGGATCGCGCGGTAGAGCACGCCGCGACGCACACCGGCCTGCCCGGCCTCGTTCTGCGCGTGGGGGACGACGGTGAGGTTCGGCACCATCATCGACCGCACGTGGTGGTGGGCGGACTGCTGGATCTGGGCGAAGCGGTGGCGTACCGCGGCGACGTCGGTGATGACCTCGACGACGCCCGAGGCACGGTCGCGGGCCGCCCGGTGGTGCTGTTCCGCGAGGTCGGCGAGGGCGGCCTCGGCGGCGTGCAGGTCGTCGCGCCGCTGGCGGAGCACCGCGCCGAGGGCGATGTCGGGGGGCGCGGCGGTGTAGACGGTGTCGGCGTCCGGGCCGCCGGTGCCCGGGGTGCCCGTGGCCAGTCCACGGGCGGTGAGTGCGGCGAGCAGGCTGCGGATGTCGTCCGTCGTCCGTCCGGTGTCGGCGGCGAGTCCGGCGACACTCCGGTCGACCCGGGTCGCCAGGAGCCGGTAGACCTCCTCCTGGGCGGGGTCGAGCCCGAGCGCGGCGAACATGAGCGGTCCTCACTTCCCGGTGTTGGCGAGTGAGGATACGCGGGACGGCCCCGGGCGGAACGCCCGGGGCCGTCCCGACGGCGGAGGGTTATGGCTCGGCGTGGCCGTGGCGGGGCGGGCCGGACAACCCGTACGCTCTGATCACGTCCTGGGTGACGCGGTTGCCGGCACTGTCCCGGGCCGTCGCCCGGAGGGAGACGAAGCCGTGGGAGGGTGCGTCGAACCGGGCCGTCCAGCTCCCGGCGGCGGTGCGCTCCAGGCCGACGGGGCGCCAGGTGGCGCCGTCGTCGTAGGAGACCGCGAGGGTGCCGTCGGTGACCTTGCCGGTGCCCGCGGCGCCGGGCAGGTGGCTCGCGGACAGGCCGACCGTCTGCCGGCCGCCCGGCCGGTTGCCCGCGAGGTCGGTGGAGACCTGGTAGTCCAGCTGCAGGAGCGCCATCAGGTCGACCGCGTAGGGATCGGTTACCGGGGCCGACCTGACCGTCCACACCGAGTGGGTGCGGGGCGTGAGCCGGTAGAGTGCCGGGTCGCGCTCGGCCTTCATGTCGAAGGTGTAGGTCACCGGCCGGTCCGGCACCGAGTCGAGGTAGAGAGAGGGCCAGGCCGAGGTCTTCACGAGCCGGCCGTCCTCGTAGGCCTTCAGCTCGACCGTGTTGTGGTCGTCGAGCATGTAGCCGCCGTGGTCGGTGCCGCTGTCCGTCCAGGCCTGGATGTTGACCTCCGCATAGCCCAGCTGGCGGCTCGACCACCAGAAGCCGCTGCCGTTGCGGGGGTGCGCGACCGGCGCGTACCAGTCCCGGGTCGCCTCGGTGTGCGGCCGGTAGGTCACCATGCCCGACCGGGACTCGACGGCCATGCCGGGCCCGGTGAGGGTGTCCTCCGCCCATGTGGTACCAGGCTGGGCGGAGACGAAGTCGGTGCGGGTTCCGGGCATGTCGACCCGCTGGTGGAAGCCCACCGAGTAGGCGCGGTAGGGGCGGTAGTCCCAGCGGTACTCGCCGCCGGCGTAGGTGGTGTCGCCGTGGAAGCGCATCCGGACGGTCGCGAGGTCCGCCGCCTTCGGCCGGTACGCCAGGTCCTCCGGGATCCGGTCGGGCTTCGGGTCCACCAGATCGTAGACGTACGGCGAGTTGCGCACGCCTCTGAGCGCCAGCTCGGCACCGCGGTCGGCGGCGGCCAGCAGCGTCGCACCCTCCCGCGCGGTGACGGAGACGACGGGCACGCCGCTCTCGGTGCCGGCGTCCGTGCCCACCCACTCGTAGAGCTTGCCGGGGCCGTCGTTGACCACGATCAGCAGGGCGGCGTCCGCGTCCGCGGCGGCCTGGGCCCGCTGACTGCCGGTCAGCGCGTCGGAGGCCGTGACGACCGCGATCCTGCCCTTGACGTGATGGCGCGCGTAGTCGGCGGGCGTACCCGTGCCGGCGTGGACGGCCTTCAGGCGGGCCGTGCCGTCGTACACCGACGACCCGGCCTGGCTCTGGACCGTGACGGGCCGGCCGTCCCGGCCGACGGTCAGCTGCGGCACGGCCTTGCGCCAGCGGGTCTCGTACTCGAACGCGCCGCGGGTCACCGGGCGGGTGGGGAGCACGAACAGGCTGTCGTCGGTCGGGGAGAGGATGTACTGCCCGGCGATGGTGCTGTCGGCGCCGTCGGAGCGGTACCAGTCGGCGTAGACCATGCGGTCCTCGCTCTCCTGCGGCACCTGCGCGGTCGCCTCGACCGCCCGGGAGGCGTCCAGGTCGATGCTGCGGTCCCGGTCGAGGATGATCTCCGGGTCGCCCAGCAGTGCCAGGCCGACCGAGTCGGGGCCGTGGCTTCCGGCCACCTGGAGGTAGCTCACCGCGCTGTAGGTGCCCGCGGGCAGCCGCACGTCGGCACGGCCTGTGGCGTCGACCGGGATGAACGACGGGTCGGGAACGCCGAACGTCTGCAGCTCGACGGTGCCGGCGGCGGGCTTGCCGGCGCGGTCCTTGAGCGCGATGTGCAGGGTGTACCGCTGGTCCTCCTTGTACAGGCCCAGTTGCGTCCGGACCCGCACGGCACCGGTGGTGTCGGTGGCGGTGACCTGTCCGAGGTAGCGGCGGCCGTTCGCGCCCATGCGCGGCTCGGCGGTCGCGGTGACGCCCGCACTGCCGTGCGCGGGCACGGTGACCGTGTCGGCGGAGAGTGTGAACATCCCGGCGGGCGCGGCAGCGCCGGCGTCGGCGCCCGGGTCGACGTCGTACGCGCCGCCGGCCACCTCGACTCTCTCGGCGAGCCGCAGCACGAGGTCCGTGTCGCCGTCGTTCCGGTAGACGACGGTGCGGGCGACGGGCGGCTCACCGGTGTGCGGCCACGCGTCGAAGCCGAACCAGACCGAACCGGTGCCGGTCACCGTGGCCGCGACCGAGGAGGTGAGGTCGACCCGGCCCGCACCGACCTGGTACGCGGTCGTCCCGGCCAGCGGGGCGGACGTGCTCGTCAACGCGTCCTTGAGGCGGGTACCGGTCCAGTCCGGGTGCTCCTGCGCCAGGATCGCCGCCGCGCCGGCGACGTGCGGGGTCGCCATCGACGTGCCGCTCATCGCCTGGTAGTAGCCGCTCTCCGCGGTGCCGCCGGCCTTCGCCGCCAGCACGTCGACGCCGGGGGCTGCGATGTCCGGCTTGAGGGCGTAGTCGCCGTAGCGCGGGCCCGTGGTGGAGAAGGAGGCGAGCCGGTCCTCGTCGTCGACGGCGGCCACGGTCAGGGCCGCGTCGGCGACGCCCGGCGCGCCCATCACGGCCTCCTGCCCGGCATTGCCGGCGGCGATCACGAACAGGGCGCCGCTCTCCGCGCTGAGCCGGTCGACCGCCTGGCTCATCGGGTCGGTGCCGTCGCTGGGGTCGGAGCCGCCGAGGCTCATGCTGACCACCCTGGCGTGCTGGGCGACGGCCCACTCCATGCCCGCAATGACCCACGAGTCGTCGCCCGAGCCGTCGTCGGCGAGCACCTTGCCGATCAGCAGGTCGGCACCGGGCGCGACGCCCTTCTCCCGCCCCCCGGAGGCGGCGCCGCTGCCGCCCACGGTGGACGCGGTGTGGGTGCCGTGGCCGTGGCCGTCGTCGGCGCTCTCCCCCGGCACGAAGCTCTTGGCCTGCGAGACCCGGCCGTTCAGGTCCGGGTGGTTGCGGTCGACACCGGTGTCGAGCACGGCGACCTTGACGCCCTTGCCGTCGAGGCCCGCGGCCCAGGCGCCCGGGGCGCCGATGCGGGCGGTGCTCGTCGCCAGCGAGGCGTGCACCTTCCCGTCCAGCCAGATCCGGTTCACACCGCCCGACAGCCGGGCGGTAGCCGGCTCCGCCGAGGCCGTCACGGCCGTGGGGGCGGGCGCGGCCACCGTGTTCCAGGTGTCCCGGGTGTGCTTCTTGGCGACCCTGAGGGCGGCGCCGTCGATGCTGGGCAGCGTCCGCACCGTGGCCGAGCCCTTCGGCGCCCGGCCAGCGGCGGGGGCGGCACCGGGAGCGGCGTCCGTGCCGGGGGCCGCCACGTCGTAGCCGACGATCAGCGGGATGCCGTCGCTGTGCGCGTCGTCGTACCCCTGGGCGATCAGTGACGTGACGTCGAACAGCCGCCGGTCCAGCGCGCCCGCGGCGAGGTAGGGCATGACCTCGTCGGGAAGGACGTACAGGTCCTTGCCGACACTCTCGGTCCGCACACCGCCGGGGGCACCGGCCGGCCGGCTCACGTCGACGGCCTGCCGGCCCTGTCCGAGGTCCATGACGCGGACCACGTCACCGGTGATGAGGGTCACGCTGTGGGTGACGCTGCCCGGCCGGGCCGGGGACGCCGTCGGAAGCGCGCCGCGCGCCGTCGCACTGCCGACCGGCCCGGCCACGAGGACGACCGCCGAGGTGCAGGCCACCGCTGCGGTCAGGATCCTCCGACCGGGGCGGTAGCGGGGTATGGGGGGAGTCATGTGACGGTCTTACAGGTGCGCGCCGGAGCTCCGGAACGTCCTGACCTGGCACAAAAGAGCCAGGTCTCACATGCGCCACCACCACCGGCCGCCGCGGACCGGGCCCCGCCCCTGACCGGGGCTCACCCGGCTGAGCCCCGGGCCCCGGACCAGCCGGGGCGCCGCTCAGCGCGGCGCCCCGCCCTCGAAGTCCGCGAGGGCTGCCTCGGCCGCCTCCAGGACCGCCTCACGACCCCAGGCGCCGTCCACGGTGAGCCCCGCCTCGCCGGGCCGCAGCGGTTCCAGCGTGTCGTACTGGGAGTCGAGGAGGGCGGCCGGCATGAAGTGCCCGAACCGGTGCGTGATCCGGGCCCGCGCGACCTCGGGGTCCAGGTCCAGGTGGAGGAACCACACGCCGGGCCCGGCCGCGCGGAAGGCCTGCCGGTACTCGTACTTGAGCGCGGAACACGAGATCACGGCACCCTCCCCGCTCACCGTGGCCGTGCGGATCCGGTCGGCGAGGGTGTGAAGCCAGGGCCTGCGGGCCTCGTCGTCGAGCGGCTCGCCGGCCGACATCCGCGCGATGTTCTCCGCCGGGTGGAGGTCGTCGCCCTCCACGAACGGCACCCCGCGCCGACGGGCGAGCAGCCGGCCCAGGGTCGTCTTGCCAGAACCGGAGACGCCCATCACCACGACGACCGTCGGCGCCGTTGCCGGTCTCCCCATGCTGCTCCTCGCGTCGATCCCGGAACGGATCCCTTCGGGAGAGCTTCCCGCACGGGCTGCCCGACCGGCCCGACCGCCACCGCCGCACCCGGCACGGTGTACCCGGACGGCCGCACGGCCGACGCCGACCGCACCGCTGCACCCCGTCCGGGGGACATCGCTGCGCCCGATGGCCGAGCGCACCGCGTGCCTCACCGGGGCACACGGCGCGTGCGGGCAGGGTACCTGCGGTAGCGAACAGGAACCTACGACGGGAGACGACCATGGCCACGGCTGCGGACGGACGGCTTGCCCTGCCACCCCTGCTGCGCGGGCAGAAGGCGCTGGTCACCGGTGCGAACTCGGGCATCGGCAAGGCCACCGCGATCGCCCTGGGCCGGGCCGGCGCCGACGTCGTCGTGAACTACGTCTCCGGCCGCGAGGCGGCGGACGAGGTCGTCGAGGAGATCAGGTCCTTCGGCGTGCAGGCGTTCGCGCACGAGGCGGACGTCTCCGACGAGGGCCAGGTCGTCGCGATGTTCGCGCGCACGGTCGAGGAGTTCGGCACGGTCGACGTCCTGGTCGCCAACGCCGGCCTGCAACGCGACGCCGCCAGCACCGAGATGACGCTCGACCAGTGGAACAAGGTCATCGGCGTCAACCTCACCGGGCAGTTCCTGTGCGCGCGCGAGGCCGCGAAGGAGTTCGTGCGCCGGGGCGTCGTCCCCGAGGTGTCCCGCGCGGCCGGGAAGATCGTCTGCATGAGCTCCGTCCACCAGATCATCCCCTGGTCGGGCCACGTCAACTACGCGGCCTCCAAGGGCGGCATCCTGATGATGATGCAGACCCTGGCGCAGGAGTTCGCCCCGAAGGGCATCCGGGTCAACGCGGTCGCACCCGGTGCCATCCGCACCCCCATCAACCGCAGCGCCTGGGAGACCCCCGAGGCCGAGACCGCCCTGCTCGAACTGATCCCGTACCGCCGGGTCGGCGACCCGGAGGACATCGCCCACGCGGTGACCCTCCTCGCCTCCGACCTGATGGACTACGTGGTCGGCACCACGATCTACGTCGACGGCGGCATGACGCTCTTCCCCGGCTTCGCGACCGGAGGCTGACCCGCAGGTGGACACCGCGACACAGCTCCTCGCCGGCACACCGTCGCAACTCCTGCCCGCCCGCGAGATGATGGCCTTCACCCTGGCCACCCACATCATGCTGGTGCCGTTCGGTGTGGCCCTGCCGTTCATCACCCTGGTGATGCACCACCGCGGACTGCGCCGGAAGGACGCCACCGCGATGCTGCTGGCCCGGCGGTGGTCCGCCGTGATGGCCGTGCAGTTCGCCGTCGGCATCGTCACCGGCACCGTGCTGTCCTTCGAGTTCGGCCTGCTGTGGCCCGGCATGATGGGCCGCTGGGGCGACGTCTTCGGCCTCGGATTCGGCGTCGAGGCCTGGGCGTTCTTCCTGGAGGCCGTCCTCGTCGCGATCTACCTCTACGGCTGGCGCCGACTGAAGCCGTGGACGCACTTCTGGCTCGCCGTGCCGCTGCCCCTCGCCGCCCTCATGGGCGCGTTCGGCATCATCGCCGCGAACTCGTGGATGAACACCCCGCAGGGCTTCCAGCTCGACCCGGACGGCAACCCCGTCGACGTCGACGTCCGCCAGGCGATCTTCACCCCGATGTTCGGGCCGGAGTACTGGCACTTCGTCGTCGCGATGTTCCTCACCGCGGGCTACGTCGTCGCCGGGGTCTACGCGGTCGGCTGGCTGCGCGGCCGCCGCGACCACTACCACCGCCTCGGCTTCACCGTGCCGTTCACCGTCGCCGCGATCCTCACCCCGATCCAGTTCTTCCTCGGTGACAACATCGCGCGGCAGATCTTCCACAAGCAGCCGATCAAGTTCGCCACCGCCGAACTCGTCTGGGACACCGACACCCACGTCCCCGAGTACCTCTTCGGCCGCCTGCAGGAGGACGGCACCGTCAAGGGCGGCATCAAGATCCCCCAACTCGACTCCATCCTGGCCGGGTTCACACCGGACACCCAGGTCACCGGCCTCAGCTCGGTGCCCGCCTCCGACCGGCCGACCGCGCTCCAGGCGACCATCGTGCACTGGGCCTTCGACATCATGGCGACCATCGGCAGCGTGCTCATCCTGCTCGCCCTCTGGTACGCCTGGTGCTGGTGGCGCCACCGCGACCTGCCCCGGTCGAAGTGGTTCTTCCGCTGCGCGGCCGTCGCAGGTGTCGCCAGCGTGATCACCGTCGAGTGCGGCTGGATCACCACCGAGGTCGGCCGCCAGCCCTGGATCGTCTACCAGAACATGCGCGTCTCGGACGCGGTAACGCCGACCCGCGCCGCCTCCCTGTGGACGATGTTCGGCGTCGTGGCGGTGGTCTACGTCCTCATCTTCGGGGCGTTCCTCACCGTGCTGCTCAAGATGCGCACCCGCTGGCGCCTGGCCGAGGACGGCGCGGCCGCCGCGGAGAGCCCGGAGACCGACACCCCGTACGGCCCGCGCCCCGAACTCGCCGCCACCGCCGCGCAGCCGCCACCGCCCGCCGACGGCCCGGGCCGGGCACCGGGAGGCCCCGAGTGACCGCCGACATCCTGTCCTGGGTCCTGCTGCTGGCGATCGCCGCGTACGCCTGCGGCGGCGGCGTCGACTACGGCGCCGGATTCTGGGATCTCCTGGCCGGCGGCACCGAACGCGGCAGGCGCCCGAGGTGGCTGATCGACCACGCCATGGCCCCCGTCTGGGAGGTGAACAACGTCTGGCTGATCTTCGTCCTGGTCCTCATGTGGACGGGCTTCCCCGCGTTCTTCCAGACCGTCTTCACCGCCCTGTGGCTGCCCCTCGCGCTCGCCGCCGTCGGCATGGTCCTGCGCGGCGCCGGCTTCGCGCTGCGCAAGCCCACCCGCCGCCTGGCCGCCCGCCGGGTCTACGGCGCGGCTTTCGCCGTCTCCTCCCTGCTCACCCCGTTCTTCTTCGGAGCGGTGATCGGCAGCGTCGCCTCCGGCCGGGTCGTCCCCGGCGCAACCGCCTCCACCGAGGCCTGGGCCAACACGACCTCGGTGATCGCCGGGCTGCTCGCCGTCTGCGCGACCGCCGTCCTCGGCGCGGTCTTCCTCACCGCGGACGCCCGCCGTTTCGGCGAGACCGGGCTCGTCGGCTACTTCCGGCTGCGCGCCCGGATCTCCGTCGCGGCGCTGGTGGCCGTCGGCGCGGTCGGCCTCGCCGTGACCGCCGACGACGCCTCGTACGTGCACCACGGGCTCACCCACGGCTGGGGGCTGCTGCTCGTCCTGCTGTCGGTGGCGGCCGGGGCGGTCACCGCCGTCCTGGTCGGCGGGTCCGCGCTCGGATGGGCCCGGTACAGCGCGGTGGCCGCCGTCGCCCTGGCGGTCGCCGCCTGGGGCGTCGCCCAGCGGCCCTACCTGGTGCCCACCTCGCTGACCGTCCGCGAGGCCGCGGGGGCGAGCGCCACCCTGCAGTGGATGCTCGTCGTGGCGGTGGTCGCGCTCGTCCTGATCGGCCCTGCCGTGGTGCTGCTCTACCGGCTCGACACGCGCGGCGTGCTGGAGCCGCTGACGGACGAGGACGTCACGCGGTGACGCCACCGCCGTGCCGCCGGGTCGTTGTCGGTGGCACGGCGGTGGCACGGCACCGACCCACCCGGCCCGGCCCGGGCTCAGCCGAGGCGCTCCGCGATGCGGTCGCCGACCCGCAGGGCGTTGGCGATGGCCGTCAGCGACGGGTTCACCGCACCGATGCTCGGGAAGAAGCTGGTGTCGACGACGTAGAGGTTGTCCAGGTCATGGGCCCTGCAGTCGGTGTCGAGGGCCGAGGTCCGAGGGTCGGTGCCGAAGCGCACGGTGCCGGCCTGGTGGGCGGTGGCGCCGATCGGCATGCCCTTGTGCAGGTAGAGGCTGTGCGGCAGCAGGTGGTGCGGGTGCATGCCCAGGTGGCCCAGCATCTTCTGGAGCTTGTGCTGGAGGCGCTTCAGCCCTTCGGTGTTGTTCTTCTCGTCCAGGGTGAGGTGGATGGCGCCGTCGCCGTCGAGGGTGACGCGGTTGTCGGGCTGCGGGAGGTCCTCGCCGCACAGCCAGAAGTCCACGGCGTGGTGGGCCAGCACCTCGAAGGGCATGTCGGGGGAGGCCATGCCCGCCCACCGGGGCGCCTCGCCGCGGATCTGGTCGGAGTCGGACTTGCCGAGCATCTGGATGCCGCCGAGGGGGTAGTCCCAGTCGTCCGCGCCCAGGTACCAGTCGTTGAGCGCGAGGGTCTTCTGGAACTGCGTGTCGTTGGGCTCCTTGGAGACCGCCATCAGGGCGAGGTTGTTGTGCCGCATGTAGTGGCGGCCGACCACGCCGGAGCTGTTGGCCAGCCCGTCCGGGTGCCGGTCGTTCGCCGAACGCAGCAGTAGCGCTGCGGAGTTGACGGCTCCGCAGGCCACCACCACGATGTCGGCGGAGTACTTCGCGACCGTCCCGTCGGCGAGTTCGGCGACCACCTTGTCAACGCTGCGGCCGGTCGGCCCGGTTTCGAGCCTGCGGACGTTCGCCCCGGTGACCATCGTGACGTTGTCGTGCTCCAGGGCCGGGTCGACACAGATGACCTGGGCGTCGGCCTTGCCCTGCACCAGGCACGGGAATCCGTCGACCCGGTTGCAGCGGATGCAGACGCTGGTGTGGGTCGCCCGGCCGTCGGCGTCCTGGGTGAGGTTCACGCCGATCGGCAGGTGGAAGGGGTGCAGGCCCTGCTTCTCCAGGTCGTCGCTGAGCTGCTGGATGCGTGGTTCGTGCTGCACCGGCGGGTGGGCGTACTGGGCGCTCACCGGGCCCTCCCCCGGGTCCTCCCCGTGGTGGCCGTGCACCAGGTACAGGTGCTCGGCCTGGGTGTAGTAGGGCTCCAGGTCCTCGTAACGGATGGGCCAGGCCGGGGAGATGCCGCCGTGGTGGTGCAACTCGCCGAAGTCCTCGGGGCGCAGGCGGAACAGCGCGGCGCCGTAGAACTTCGTGTTGCCGCCGACGTAGTAGTTGACCTCGGGCGGGAACTGCTCGCCGTGCTTGTCGTACCAGAACTCGGGGGCACGGTACTTGCCCTTGACGAAGACCGCGGTCGACTCCCAGTTGTCCCGCTCGCGGGGCAGGTAGCCGCCGCGTTCCAGGATGAGGACGCGCTTGCCGGTGGGGGCGAGGCGGTGGGCGAGGGTGCCGCCGCCTGCTCCGGTGCCGATGACGATGACGTCGTAGTGCTCGGTGCCTGCCATGGGTTCGCCTCGGATCGTGGGTCGGTGCGGTGGGCGGCGGGGTGCGGCCGGCGGGCGGCCCGCCGGTCAGAGGACGGCGATGGGGTTGACGGGGGAACCGGTGGCCGCGGGCAGCCGCAGGGGCGCGACCACGCAGAGGAACGACCAGCGGTCCTCCTCCTCGCAGAGCGGCACCAGGTCCTCGAACTGCAGGTAGTCCATGAAGTGGAGCCCGAGGGCGTGGATGCCCAGGACGTGCACGGGGAAGTCCACGCCCTCGGTGGGGCTGGGGGCGGTGTCGTTGTTGCCGTCGCTGCCCAGCACGGAGACCCGGCGCTCGGCCAGGAACTCCGCCGCGGCGGGGTGCAGGCCGGCCCGGCTGTGCGCGGCGTCCCAGGGCCCCGCCTCGATGCGCCTGCGGCGGTGGCCGACCCGGACGAGGAGGATGTCCCCCGCTCCGACCCGCACGTGCTGCGCGGCCTCGGCGGCCCGGAGGTCGTCGGCGGTCACGTGGTCGCCCGGCTCCAGCCACGGCACACCGCGCAGCCGCGGGATGTCGAGCAGGACGCCGCGGCCGACGATGCCGTTCCGCACGAGCTCGACGGACAGGGCGGTGGCGCCCTCCGCGGTCACGGTGTCCGCCGGGACGCCGCCGTGCAGGGTGCCGTCGTAGACGACGTGGCAGAGGGCGTCGAGATGGCTGTCCGCGTCGCCGTGGACGTGCATCGAGAAGTGGTCGGTGGCGAAGTGGAGTCCGGTGGACGGCGCCCCGGCCTCCGGGGGACTCGTGAGCCGGTGGCCGGCCGGGTGCGGGTTGTCGGGGGCCGCGCGGGTCTCGACCGGTGCGGCGAGGGTGACGGTCCGGCCGGAGCGGACCTCCGCCGCCGCGGCGCGGACCGTCGCGGGCGTGACGGCGGCCAGTGCTCCGCGTCCGCCGGGCTGTGCACCGACCGCCGACGCCCTGAGGCGCGCGTACAGTTCGTCGAACGCGGCCCGGCTCTGGGGGTGGCCACCGGGGCGCGGCGCGTGCGGTCCCGGCTCAGTCGCGCTGCCGCTGCCGGTCAAGGGCCTCGTCCAGGGTCGATGCCGCCATGATGAGCGACATGTGGGTGAACGCCTGAGGGAAGTTGCCGAGTTGCTCGCCGCTGGGGCCGATCTCCTCGGCGAAGAGACCGACGTGGTTGGCGTAGGTGTGCATCTTCTCGAAGGTGTAGCGCGCCGGACGGACCCGCCCGGCCCGGGCCAGCGCGTCGACGTAGAGGTACGTGCAGAGGCTGAACGTGCCCTCCGAGCCGCGCAGGCCGTCCGGCGACGCGGCCGGGTCGTAGCGGTAGACGAGGCTGTCCGAGACGAGCTTGCGCTCCATCGCGTCCAGCGTGGAGAGCCAGCCCGGGCTCCTCGCGGCGAGGAACCCCACGCGCGGGATAACCAGCAGGGAGGCGTCCAGGACGTCACCGCCGTAGTGCTGCACCAGGGCCTGCTCGGACTTGCTCCAGCCCTTGTCCATCACCTGTTCGAGGATGGCGTCCCGGGCGTTGCGCCAGCGCGGGATGTCGGCGGGCCGGCTGAGCTCGGTCGCCAGGCGCATGCCCCGGTCGAACGCCACCCAGCACATCACCCGGCTGTAGGTGAAGTCGTTGCGCCCGCCGCGCGTCTCCCAGATTCCCTCGTCCGGGCGGTCCCAGTTGTCGGACAGCCAGTCCAGGGTCCGCGCGAGGCCCTTCCAGCCGTGGTAGCCCAGCTCCGTGCCGACCTCCAGGCCCTCGGCCATCGCGTACAGGGCCTCGCCGTAGATGTCGAGCTGCAACTGGTCGGCGGCGGCGTTGCCGGCCCGCACCGGGCGCGACCCCCGGTAGCCCTCCCAGTGCTCCAGGATCTCCTCGGTGAGGTGCGGGTCGCCGTCGACCCGGTACATGATCTGCAGCCGCTCGCCGGGCAGGTCGGCCCGGTCGTGCATCCGGTCGCCCAGCCACTTCGTGAACGAGGTCGCCTCCTCGACGAACCCGAGGTCGAGCAGGGCGCGCACCGAGAGCGAGCCGTCCCGGACCCACGAGTACCGGTAGTCCCAGTTGCGTTCGCCGCCGACCTGCTCGGGCAGACCCATGGTGGCGGCGGCGACCGGGGCGCCGGAGGGGTGGTAGGTCAGCAGCTTGAGCGTGATGGCCGAGCGGTTCACCATCTCGCCCCAGCGGCCCCGGTAGCGGGAGGTGTGCAGCCACTTCTGCCAGAAGTCGACCTCCGCCCACAGCCCGTCGGTGATGCCCTCGACGGTGAGCGGAGGCGGTGCTCCTCCGTCGGCGGCACACGTGGTGAAGACGGCGGCGGCGGACTCCCCGATGTTGAGGGTGACCGCGCCGCGGACGTCGTCCCCGTCGCGCTCCAGCGGGAAACTGGCCTGCAGGTGCCCGGTGATGCCGGGAGCGCGGAAGACGGCGCCCTGGGGGTGCAGTTCCAGGTCGTGGCCGGCCCGCCCGTAGTCGAAGCGGGGCCTGCACTCCAGCACGAATCGCACGGTGCCGCGCACCGCCCGGATCACCCGCATCAGGCTGTGGCGGTCTGTCGGGGTGCGGCTCGTGTTCGCGGGCATCCAGTCGACGACCTCGCCGACCCCGTCCGGCGACATGAACCGGGTCACCAGCACGCCGGTGTCCGGGTAGTAGAGCTGCTTGCACGACACGTCCGAGTGCTCCGGCGCCAGCCTGAAGTACCCGCCCCGGTCGTGGTCGAGCAGCGAGGCGAACACGCTCGGCGAGTCGAACCTCGGCGAGCAGAACCAGTTCACCACGCCCTGGGAGGACACCAGGGCGGCGGTCTGCAGGTCGCCCACCAGGCCGTGGTCGGCGATGGGGGGATAGCGGTCCATGAGCGTCCAATCCCACGAGGGTTCCGACGCCGTCCACTATCCGACAGGCCGCACGGGCGCGCCCGTCGGAGCCGTGGCCTGCGGCAGGGGGCCTGGACGGCGGGGACGGCGCCCCCGGACCCGGACGCCCCCGGTGCGGGCGGGCCGGGCCCGGGGGCGCCGTTCGGGCCTCCGTGGAGGCAGCGCGCAGGACCCCGGTGCGGCGGGTCGGCCCCGGGGTTCCGGTCCCCGCGGGAGCGGCGCGCTCAGGCCGGGCGGGCGACGGGCGCGGTGCGGTGCGCCGCGGCCAGTGCGAGGACCTGGTCGACGGTCCAGTGGTCGGAGGCGTGTGCGCCGTAGTGGGCGGCCAGGATCCGGCCGCCGGGTCCGACGAGGAAGTCGGCGGGGAGGCCGAACCGGCCGCCGAGGGGGCGGGCCGCCGGGAGCCGCTCGCGTCCGCGGAGGACGAGGCCGGAGCTCCTGACCAGGCTCCGGACGATCGTGGGCCAGACCCGCGGGTCGAGGAGGGCCCGGACGCCGTGTTCGACGCCGTAGGCGCGGTAGAGGTCCTTGCCGGGGTCGGCGACCAGCGGGAACGGCAGGCCGCCCGCGTACGGGCTCAGCTCGGCGGCGGGCGAGTGGAAGACGGCCGCCTCCAGCACCCCGGCTGCGCGCAGCTCGTCGTGGCGCAGCGCGAAGCCGCGGAGGTGGAGGTTGCAGACGGGGCAGCCGGCGAACCTGCGGAACTGCAGGTGGACGAGCCCGTCGGCGTGCGGACCCGGTACGGGCGCGCCGGTCACGTCGGTCAGCGTGAGGGCGGGGGCGGTGGTGCCGATCTGAAGGCGGGGCACGGGACTCCTTAGGTGTAGACCGTACGCTTAAAACTGTAGGCGTATCCCGTACGCTGTCAAGTCGTGCCACGACCCCGCTCCCTGACGGCCCAGCAGATCGCCACCGCCGCGATCACGGTGATCGACCGTGACGGCCTGGCGGCCCTCTCCATGCGCACCGTCGCCGCCGAACTCGACCGCCGCACCATGGCGCTCTACCGCTACGTGGAGGACCGCGAGGAACTCGAATGCCTCGTGGTGGAACTCGCGCTCGGCACCGTCCTCGACCGCCCCCGCACGGCACCCGTCCCCACCGCGCCGCGCGAGCGGCTGATCGCGCTCATGGAGCTGATGCGCGAGGCCGTGGGCGCCCATCCCGGGGTCCTTCCACTGGCCGTCCGGCACCACACGGGCTGTCTGCCGGCCCTCCGCTGGGCCGAGCACGTGCTGGAGGCCCTCGGCCGGGCGGGCCTCGACGGCCCCGGCCGCCGCCGCGCGCTCCAGGCGCTGACCTCCTACGTGATCGGCGCGCTGGAACTCGAACACCAGGGCCTCGCGCCCGGCGGGGCCGCCAGTCACGCCGCCCTCGCCGCGCCCGACGCCTTCCCGTTGCTGACGTCCTCGCTCGCCGAGCAGCAACAGGCCGATCCCGGCGGCGAGTTCCTCGCCGGTGCGGAGGCCGTGCTGCGCGGCCTCGGCATCGCCTGAAGCCTGCGGGGCCCACCGGGGGCCTCCTCGGCGGCGGCCGGACAGCACTCCGGGCCCGGCGCCGCCGGCCTCGCCGCCCGATCCCGTCGGACCGGCGAGGACAGCGGTCGCGCCGGGCCCGGAGGCCTGGCGCCCCAGGAAGGCTCCCGGGGCGACCTGCTGGTGGACGGAACCCGTTACGGCGTGACCGGGCTGCCGCCGAAGGTCACGACGAGGCGGCCGTCCGAGGCGAACGACCACGCCATGGCGCCGGTGTAGGCGGAGCAGCGCGAACCGTTGGTGCCGGTCCAGAACTGGTTCGAGCCGTCGGCGTCACCGATGGTCTTGTCGTTCGACCCGCTGCCGCTGCGGCACGAGGTGTTGCTGCGGTACACCGACGTGCCCTTGTCGAACGAGAAGTTGCGCTCGGCGTTGTCGATGCCGACGTTGTTCGACATCGCGATCGTGCCCGGGTTGCTGTTGTAGGTGAACCCGTGGTGGCCGTTGCGGTAGGCGATGCTGCGCCGGACGACGTGGTCGACCGCGATGTCGTCGCCGCCGAGCTTGTAGCCGTTGCGGTCGCCGTTGGCGTTCACGGTGCCGTTGCTGAGCGTGCCGTTGCTGTACGACAGGGAGTCCTCGATGGTCACCGGGCCGATGGGCCCGGTGTCGGTCTTGGTGTAGAGGTCCCAGCCGTCGTCGATGTTGTGGTGAGAGACGGTGTAGCGGAAGACGTTGCCGGTGCCGACGGTGAGCTTCGCCGCGAAGCCGTCGGCGTCCTCCCCGTCGGAGTCGGCGTTGTCGTGCGACTCCGAGCTCAGGACGAGGTTGTTGGACGGCCACTGGCCGGTGGGCGTGGTGGAGGCGATCCGCGAGATCTGCAGCCCGGAGTCGCGGTTGAAGCGGGTCACGGTGCGTTCGATGATGTTGTTGCTGCCGCCGACGAAGATCCCGTTGTCACCGGCGCGTTCGACGACGATGCCGTTGACGTGCCAGTACGAGCCGTTCAGGGCGAGCCCGCGGTTGGCCGGGTCCTCCGCCATGGCGGAGAAGTTGAGCACCGGGGTCTCGCCCGGGTACGCGGAGAGCTTCGTGCGGGCACTCGCCGTGCCGTTGCTGCCGACCGGGATGGTGACCGTCTGGGCGTAGTTGTAGGTGCCGCCGCGCAGGTAGATCGTGCCGCCGGACGCGATGCGGCCGATCGCCGAGGTGAGCGTCGTCGGGGCGGCCTGCGTGCCGGCCGCGCCGTCGCTGCCGTTGGGCGCCACGTACAGCGCGGTGCCGGACGGCGGGGTGGTGGTGGCGTCCGGCACCGCGGCGTCGAGGTAGTCGACGTTGGGCAGGCCGGCGGACGTGGTCGGGGTGAACCGGACGGTGTTGCTGCCCTGGACCACCGGCACCGTGAGGGTCTTGGTGACCCAGGTGCCCCATGCGGCGGTGCTCTCGAACGACACCGTCGAGGCTGCCGCGCCGTTCACCGCGAGGCTCGCGGGCCGGGCGGTGGTGGTGCCGTTGGCGAAGCGGACCGTCAGCGTCGCGGTGCCCGCGGCGGGGGCGTTGACGGTGAACTGCAGGACGCCGCCGGTCGCGTTGGTGCCGTTGCAGAAGCCGCTTCCGGAGTAACCGGCCCAGTCGGAGTCGATGGTGCCGGTGCAGGAGGCCGGGGAGCTCTCGGCCTCGTAGCGGGTGGTGGTCGCGGCCTGCGCCGTGCCGGACACCGCGACCAGGGCGCCGGCGAGGAGGCCGGCGGATGCGATGGCTGCTCTCAGGTGCACGTTCGTCTCCAGGTGGGGTTGGTTCGCCTGACCAGGGGTGGGGTGGAACGAGCGATGGAGGAACTGCGCGGCGGGGTGTCCGGTCCGCCCCCGCCGTCCGCGGGAGGGTTCCGCACGGGGCGGCGGGGAGCGGGGCACGGGGCGCAGCGGGGGGCTGACGCCGGGAGTCGCGGCCCGGGGTGGGGGGTGGGAAGCGTTCGAGTACATGAACAGGCCGCGCAGCCGGACGACACATCCGGGCGGAAAAGCGCTTCCGTCGGACCCTAGAGGCGTACCGTGAACGCGTCAATAGACTTGTACTTGATTGATGTTCATGGACATGAACGACGGATCTGCCGCAGCCGGGCCGCGGGCCGGGCCCGGGCATTGTCGCCACCGGCACGAGGGGGTAGCGTCACCCGACGTGAACACCGGACCGGCACCACGCCACACACGGATCGGCAATCCGGTAGACGGCTGACCGCGCCACGGGTGCGCGGACGGCACCCCCTCGATTCGGCACGCGGACCTCCTGGTGCACCTGCACCGCGCGTCCCCGTCCCCTGCCGAACACCGAGGTCACCGCATGACAGCCACGTTCAACCACACCATCATCGCCTCCACGGACCGCGACGCGTCCGCGCGGTTCTTCCGGGAGCTGCTGGAGGTCCGGGAAGCACCGTCCTGGGGCCCGTTCACCAACATCCGGCTCGCCGACGGCGTCCTGCTCCAGTTCGCCGAGCCGCCGGTCGACATCCAGATGCAGCACTACGCGTTCCTGGTCGACGACGAGCTCTTCGACCGGGCGTACGGCCGCCTGCGCGAGCGCGGGATCGAGCACTGGGCGGACCCGCAGATGCGGCGGCCCGGCGAGACCAACACCGAGCACGGCGGCCGGGGGGTGTACTTCAAGGACCCCTCGGGGCACGCGATCGAGCTCATCACCCGCCCCTACCTGTAGCCGGGGCGGCACCCGGCCGGGCAGCCCTCGCACGGCGCCCGGCCGGGTGTCAGGTCAACCCGGCGCGGCGGGCGGTCTCCTCACCGTGCTGCATGTGCTGGTGGGCGCGGTCGCCGAGCTCGCCGATGATCCCCGCCACCAGCGTCTCCACGACCGCGAGCGTCGGCACCAGGCTGTCGTACGGGGACGGTGCGCCGACCTGGCTGGAGAGCACGACCTCGGCCTGGGTGCTGACCGGGGACAGCCAGGTGTCGGTGAACAGGACGACGCGTCCGCCGGCCTCGCGCACGAGTTCGGCCATGGTGGTCTTGTCGTCCTCGTAGCGGCGGTAGTCGAAGACCACCAGCACGTCGCGCCTGCCCAGCGAGGCGAGGTGGGCGGTGCGTTCGACCGGCCGGTCGGGGAGCAGCCGGACGTCGTCGCGCATCTGCATCAGGTGCAGCCCGAGGTACTGGGCGAACAGCTGGCTGAAGCGGCCGCCGACGAGTGTGATGCGGCGTTTGGGGTCGGCCAGCAGCTGCACGGCCCGCCCGAGGTCGTGCGGGGTGACCTCGGCCAGCGTGCGGTCCACCGCCGCGGTGAAGACCTCCCGCCCGTGCGCGAGCAGCCCGGCCGGACCGGGCGGCTCCTCGGACCCGTCCCCGGCCGGGGCACGGTAGTTGCCGGCGGCGTAGAGGGTCAGCGGTGAGGCCTGACGCTCGTCCAGCTCGGCACGGAGGGCGGTCTGGAAGTCGGGAAAGCCGCGGTAGCCCAGCCGGTTGACGAACCGGATGACGGTCGGGGCGCTGACGTCGGCACGCTCGGCGAGGGTGGCGATGGTCTCGAAGCCGGCCGCCGGCCAGCCGGCGAGCAGGACCCGGCCGACCTTGCGCTCGGCGGGGCTGCACTCGCCGAGCCTCTGCCGGATGTCCTCGGCGAGCGTGACGGGGGGCATGGCGGGGTTCCTTTCCCGGTCTGCGGCTCGGGCCCCGGCGCGCGTCCCGGCGGTGGGCGGTCGGGACGGACGGAACGGGCCCGTTGGTACGAGGACGTGATCTCCGCAGCCTAGCGAAGGGCCGGGCTGCGGAGACCGTCCCGCGGTGGTTCAGGCGGTGCTGCGGCGGCGCGGCGCCGGTCGGTTCCCGGCCGGGCCGATGCGGACCTGCAGGTCGGCGAACGAGGCCGCGGTCGTGCCGTCGGCCGTCCAGGCGCGGGTGTCGCCGGTCTTCTCGAACCGCACCGCGAAGGCCGGGCCGGTCTCGTAGGTGGTGGCCGTCGCGGTGCGCCGGGAGGTGGTCGCGACGAGCGCCCGGGCCGTCCCGGAGAAGGAGTACGGGACGCCGTCGGGGTTGTCGACCGAGAAGAAGACGTCGTGGTTGGCGGGGACGGCGGAGGAGGAGGCGGGCACCAGCCGTGTCCTGCCGCCGCCCGGCCGGGTCCGCCAGGTCCGGGTGTCGTAGGCGTCGCCGTCGGTCAGGTAGCTGTAGCCCACCCCGGCGATGCTCCACCGCCCTCCCACGGTACGGCTGCGGGCGTGCCGCAGGTCGAACACCGAGACGCCGTGCGTGCCGAGCACGCGCAGCGACTCACGGCGGCTGCCGACGTCCTCGACCTCGACGGCGGTGTCCTCGTCGAGGGCGAACACCCGGTCGTGGCCGGTGTCGGAGGCCAGGCGGATCGCGCGGCCCTCGCGGCCGTAGGTGCCGGTGTGGGTGTCGAGCAGTCCGGGACCGAAGAAGCCGAAGCCGCCCTCGGGGATCTGGCCGAGCCTGGCGGGGTCGTCGAAGTAGCCGGGGGCGCTGCCGTCGCGCAGCGCCTGGTAGCTGTCGCCCCCGCTGACCATGTGCGGCCCCGAGGCGATCTGCGCGCCCGCGCTGGACCCGGCGACCACCGCACCGGCCGCCAGCTTCGCCCGGATCGCGGCCAGCACCCGCGAGTCGGTGTGCGCGTCCCCGTGCAGCAGGCTGGTGATGTACCGGTACTGGTCACCGCCGCCGAAGAAGAAGCCGGTCATCGACTCGACCCGGGCCACGACCGCGTCCGAGTCGGCGGCCGCCACGTGCTCGACGTCGACGGGTATCCACTGCGCGTCCGCCGCGCCGTGCCGCGCGAACAGTGCGGCGTAGTAGGCGCCGTTGCAGGCCGAGTTGGAGCACCGCTCCGGGTCGGCCGCGTCGGGGTCCTGGCTCTCCGGGACGGACGCGGCGGTCAGCACGCCGATCCGGGCGCGCCCGGCGCCGCCGGCCTTCCTGACGATCTCGCCGTAGATCTCGGCGTTGTCGTCCCGGAGGCCGCCGCCGACGAGGATCAGTGTGCCGCCGTGCCGGTGCGCCGGCGCCGCTGCCTCCGCCGGGGCTGCCGCGGCCACCACGGCGAGGGCCGCGGCCGCGGCGAGCACCGCGCGGCCGGTGCGGGAAGTACGGGAAGTACGGGCAGTACGGGCGGGACGGGCGGTACGGGCAGTACGGGCGGGACGGGCGGTACGGGCGGTACGGGGTCGGTTCATCCGTGGCTCCCATCGGAGGGGTGAGGGGGTGGAGCGTTGCGCACCCGGGGCGCGCCGTCCGCCGACGGCGCGCCCCGGGCGGGAACACGGCCCGGGAGTACGGGCCGAGCCGGGGTACGAGCCGGGGGGGCGGTGCGCGTCAGCCGGCCCGCAGGCGTTCGATCAGCGTGGCCAGCAGGGCGACCCGGACGGGCACGCCGGCCGTGTCCAGCCACTCCTGCGGCGTGTGGTCGGCGCCGCCGACGGGGCCCAGCCCGTCGAGGGTGGGGATGCCGAGGCCGGAGGTGAGGTTGGCGTCGCCGACGCCGCCGGTGGAGGCTCCGTGGACCGTCAGGCCGAGGTCGGCGGCCGCCTCGCGGGCGACCGCCAGGACGGCCTGCGCCGAGCGGGTGTGCTCCATCGGCGGGCACAGGTCGAGCTCGGCGACCCGGGCGGTGGTGCCCGGCACCACGAGGTGGGCGGCGGTCCCGTGGACCGCCGCGATGGCGGTGCGCAGCGCGGCGGTGGTCGCCGCGCGGACCTCCACCTGCAGCTCCGCTTCCGGGCAGACGATGTTGGTACGGGTGCCGGCGCGGACGACGCCCACGTTGAGGGTGACCCCGGGCCAGCGGCCGTTCAGCGCCTGCAGGGCGACCACGAGGTGGGCAGCGGCGAGGGCGGCGTTGGCCCCGCGCTCGGGTTCGATGCCGGCGTGTGCGGCCCGGCCGGTGACGGTGACCAGCAGGTCGGCGACGCCCTTGCGTTCGACGACCAGGTCGCCGTTCTCCCGGGCGCACTCCAGCCCGAGGGCGAAGTCCGCACCGGCGGCGATCCGTTCGGTGACCGGCCGGCTGGCCGGTGAGCCGATCTCCTCGTCCGGGGTGGCGAGCAGCACGAGTTCGGCGAAGGAGGTGCGGCCGTGGGCGGCCAGCAGGCCGGCGGCGGTGACACCGGCCAGCAGGCCGCCCTTGTCGTCGCTCACGCCGGGGCCGTGCGCGAGGGGGCCGTCGGTGCGGAACGGGCGGGCCGCGGCGGTGCCGTCCTCGAAGACGGTGTCCATGTGTCCGACGAGGACGATCCGGGCGCCGCCCTCCTCGGCCGGGAGGGTGCCGGCGAGCCGGCCCACGAGGACGTCGCCGCAGGCCCGGCCGTCGAGCGGGCCGACGGGGATGCGTTCGGTGGTGAAGCCGATTCCGTCCAGGCGCCGCTGCACCCGGTCGGCGACCCGGTTCACGCCCTCGGCGTTGTAGGAGCCGGAGTCGAGGGCGACCAGCTCGGCCAGGTCGTCGAGGTAGCGCGGCAGCGCGGCGACGGCGGCGGCCAGCAGGTCGTCCGCGGTCCCTGCCGGACGGGTCGCGGAGTGGGCCCGGTCGGCGGCGCTCACAGGACCTTGGACAGGAACGCCTTGGTACGTTCCTGCTCCGGGTCCACCAGGACCTGCCGGGGGTCGCCGGCCTCGACGACGACGCCCTCGTCCATGAAGACCGCGGTGTCGCCGACCTCGCGGGCGAAGCCGATCTCGTGGGTGACGACCACCATGGTCATGCCGTCCGCGGCGAGGTCGCGCATGACGTCGAGGACGTCGCCCACGAGCTCGGGGTCGAGGGCCGAGGTGGGCTCGTCGAAGAGCATCAGCTTGGGTTTCATCGCCAGTGCGCGGGCGATGGCGACGCGCTGCTGCTGACCGCCGGAGAGCTGCGCCGGGTAGTGGCCGGCGCGGTCGCCGAGGCCGACCCGGTCGAGGAGCCGCCGTGCGTCGGCGCGGGCGTCGGTCCGGTTGACGCCGGACACCCGGATCGGTGCCTCGGCGATGTTCTCCAGCGCGGTCATGTGCGGGAAGAGGTTGAAGCGCTGGAAGACCATGCCGATCTCGCGGCGGCGGTCGGCGACCTCGGCCTCCCGCAGCTCGTGCAGGCGGTTGCCGGACCGGCGGTGGCCGACCGGTTCTCCGTCCACGCGGAGCCGGCCGCCGTCCACCCGCTCCAGGTGGTTGATGCAGCGCAGGAAGGTCGACTTGCCGGAGCCGGACGGGCCGAGCAGGCAGCAGACCTGGCCGCGTTCGACGGTGATGTCGACGCCCTTGAGGACGTCGAGTCTGCCGTAGTGCTTGCGCACGCCCTCGGCGTGCACCATGGGCGGGGCCATCGGTTCAGCCCTTCCGGTCGCGGGTGGAGGTGAGCAGGCCGCCGACTCCGACGAACATCCGGCGCAGCGGGGAGGCCTGGGCGGCCTGCGTGGTGCCGCGGCCGTAGCGGCGCTCCAGCCGGGCCTGCGGGACGGACAGCACGGTGGTCAGGGCGAGGTACCAGAGGGCGGCGACCACGAGCATCGGGATGACCTGGTAGTTCTGGGCGTAGACGTCCTGGATGTTGGACATCAGGTCGTGCGCGGCGATCACCGAGACGTAGGCGGTGGTCTTGAGCATGTTGATCGTCTCGTTGCCCATGGGCGGGATGATGACCCGCATGGCCTGCGGGAGGACGATGCGGCGCATCGTCAGGGCGGGCTTCATGCCGAGGGAGTGGGCGGCCTCGGTCTGGCCGGGGTCGACGGACTGGATGCCCGCGCGGACGATCTCGGAGGCGTAGGCGGCCTCGTTGAGGCCGAGCGCGAGGACGGCCGCGGTCAGGGGGCTGATGAGCTGGTTGGTGTCGAACTCGACGAAGGTGACCGTCGTGAACGGGATGCCGATCATCAGGTGCTTGTACAGCGCGGCGGCGTAGCCCCAGAAGATGATCTGCACGAGCAGCGGGGTGCCGCGGAACAGCCAGACGAACAGCGTCGACAGCCCGTACAGCACGGGGTTGGACGACAGCCGCAGGACGGCTACGAGGGTGCCGAGTGCGAGGCCGATCGCCATGGCGGCGACGGTCAGCCACAGGGTGGTGGTCAGGCCGTCGAAGATGAGGTCGGCGGCGAGGTAGTGGCCGACCACGTCCCAGTGCAGGTTGGGGTTCTTCGCGAGCGAGCCGACCAGCCCGACCAGGGAGGTCAGGGCGGCTGCGGCGGCGACCCAGCGGCCCCAGTGCCGGACGGGAACGACGGTGAGTTCGTCCGCCCGAACCGGCGGAGCGGTCCGGGCGTCCGCGGTGGTGGTGCCGGCCACAGGGTGGGGTGTGGCTGCCATGTCAGTCCACCGCACCGTTCCTGGTGGCCGACTTCACGGCGATCGAGGCGACGCCGTACGTGCCGTAGATCTTCGCCACCGTGCCGTCGTCGATGAGCGACTGGAGGGCCTTCTGGACGGCCCCGGTCAGCTCCGGCAGGTTCTTGGGGATCGCGATGCCGTTGGGGGAGGCGTTGTAGCCGCCCAGGGCGGCGGGGTCGTCGACGAGGTCGAACGCGGCGCCGCCGTCGGCGGTCTTCGCGGTCCAGCCCGCGGCGGGCTTGGTGAGGACGTCGGCGACGACCTTGCCGGAGCGCAGGGCGAGCTGCGCGTCGGAGTCCTTCGGGAAGGCCTGCAGGTGGATCGGTTCACGGCCTGCGGTGCGGCAGGCGTCCTGGTGCTTCTCCAGGAGCTTCTGCTGGTTGGTGGCGGTCTGGACGCCGACGGAGTGCCCGCACAGGTCGTCCAGGGTGGTGATCTTCTGCGGGTTGCCCTCGGCGACCAGGATGCCGCTGCCGGAGACGGAGTAGTCGACGAAGTCGACGACCTGCTCACGCTCCTTGTTGTCGGTGATGGCGGAGATCGCCGCGTCGTACTTGCCGGCCTGCAGGGCGGGCACGATGCCGTCGAACTTCTGCGCCTGGAACACGAACGTCACGCCGAGCCTGGCGCCGAGCGCCTGCCCGAGGTCGTGGTCGAGCCCGGTCATCGTGGTGCTGCCCTCGGCGGTGTACATCTCGAACGGGGGGTACGGGACGTCGGTGGCGACCCGGACCCGGCCGGCCTTCCTGATCGCGGCCGGGAGGGCGGCGTACAGGGCGGCGTCGCGGGTGACGGTCACGCCGGCGACGGTCACGGGGGTCGCCGTGGCGGTGGCGGCCGGGCCGTCACCGCCGCTGCTGCCGCACGCGGTCAGCGAGAGCGAGCCGCACAGGGCGAGGGCGGCGAGCAGGGCGGGTCTGCGGGAGAGCGAGGGGGACACGTCGCACCTTTCGAGGACATGGGCGGCGTCGGAGGGCTGCGCCGCGAGGAAGATGTTACAGAAAAAGGCAATCAATCTCTAGATGTAACGAGGGATACAGCTAGGTAACGCCGGACCAGGCCCGCACCTGCAGCCCTGCGCCCCAAGCCAAGGGCGGTCGACCGCCGGAGCCTTCCTTACATCTACCGCCGAGTGCGATAGATCTGTATCTTCCGTTTCCATGCACCGAACGGTGCACCGCCGGCCCCCGCACGGCGGCCCCGCCGTGCCCCCGCACCCCTGCGCCGGGCCGGCACACCCTCCCGGCAGCGGCCCCGCGGGCCGCCCGGCCTCCCCCACAGGAGCACGCATGACCGCAACCGCACGCCGCCGCACCGCCACCGCGGCGACGGCCCTCGCCGGCGCTCTCTGCCTGGCGCTCGTCACCCCCGCCGGCACCGCACGGGCCGCCACCCCGGTCAGCGGCAGCCTCGTCCTGGCCGGCGGAGCCGTCGCCGCCACCAACTCCGCGGTCTACGGCGCCTTCCTCGACAAGGCCGGCGGCGCCGCCAACGCGAGGATCGGCGTGATCACGGCCGCCTCCGACGTGCCGGCCAACGACCCCGACGCGAACGACCCCGCGCTCTGCAGCAACTCCGTCTGCAACGGCGCCTACTACGTCGACCTGCTGAAGACGACCCACCACGCGGCCGCAGCGGAGTGGATCCCGATCGACCTCGACCACATCGCCAACAACTCCAGCCAGGCCGTCGTCGACCGGATCAACTCGATGAACGGCTTCTTCTTCGGCGGCGGCGACCAGAGCCGCCTGGTCACCACCCTCCTCAGGAGCGACAACAGCGACTCCCCCGCACTCGCCGCGATCCGGGCGAAGTTCACCGCGGGCGCCGTCGTCATGGGCACCAGCGCGGGCACCGCCATCGCCAACGGCCGCGACATGGTCACCGGCGGCGAGAGCTGGGACGGCCTGCGCTACGGCTCGCACACCTCGATCAGCAGCACCTACCCGGACGACCTCAGCTACCGCCCCGCAGGCGGCTTCAACTTCTTCACCTCGGGCCTGCTCGACACCCACTTCGCCGCCCGCGGCCGCGAGGGCCGCATCACCCGCCTCGCCGCCGACACCGCACACACCCGGGCCTTCGGCATCGACGAGGACACCGCCCTCGTCGTCACCCGCCCCGGCTCGGCCGACGAGACCGACACCGTGGTCGGCACCCACGGCGTCTCGGTCTTCGACCTGCGGTCGGCCACCGTCGGCACGCACAGCGGCTACTGGTCGGCCGACAACGTCAAGTGGACGTACCTGACCAGCGGCGACAGCTACAACCCCGGCACCTGGACCGCCTCCAGCACCAAGCCCGCGTACGCCCCGTCCGGCGGCACCGTCGGCAGCCGCTGGAGCGACGTCTTCTCCTCCCCCGACTCCCCCACCGACCACGCCTACCAGATGGTCACAATGGCCACCGAACTCGTCAGCGCCGGCCGCAGCACGACCCAGTACGGCATCAGCTACGAGAGCGGCCCGACCTTCGAGGCCGACCTCACCAAGGGCACCGGCTACAAGGCGTGGAAGAGCGGCTCCGCCGTCTCCTTCGCCAACCTCACCACGCACCTGTACGTGTACTGACGCCGCTCCGGCCCCCGGCCCCCGGCCCTCGTCTCCCGGCGTCCCCGAGGCGGGAGGCCGGGGCGGCGGGGGCCGGAAGGGACAGGAGGACGGGCGGGCTCAGCGGGCGGGCTCAGCCGGCGGGCCGGACCTCCCCGGGCCGCCAGGCCCGGTCGAAGAACGGCTGCAGCGGGTCGTACAGGCGCAGCACCGCGAACCAGCCCTTGCCCGGCACGGTCCGGATCCAGGTGCCCTCGGCGGCGGCGCCGGGGCGTTCGGGCGCGAGGTGGAGCGTGACGGCACCGTCGGGGCCGGGCGTGGCGGCCGGACCGGGACAGGCCTGGCTGCCCGCCCGGGGATAACGCTGCGGGGTCCGGAGCATGGACCGGGTCTGGCTGTCGTACACGGTGACGGACCAGGAGCGGGCGGCCGGGATGCCCGCGGGCAGGGTCAGCGTGTAGGGGCGCGCGCCGTCGAACGGCCGGCCGTTCTCGTCGGCGGCGACCATGAGGTACCGGTGCCCGGCACCGGTCACGCGCGTGCACATCGCCGGCGAACCGCCGGTGGCGACGTAGTGGAAGGCCGTCCGGGAGTTCAGCGCACGGCCGGAGGCCGGCGGGTGCGGTTCGGGGCCGCCCCCGGCGGTGGGTCCGCGCGGGGGCACCGTCCAGTCGTGGCCGCCGACGGACAGCGGGTCGGACCAGGCCGAACCGCTGCCGTAGCAGGCGAAGCCGTCCTGGCCGCGGGCGCGCAGACCCAGCGTGCGGGCAGTCGCGTCGCCCAGCGCGACGGCTTCGTCCAGGACCGCCCGCAGCCGTGAACCGGGCCTGAACTCCCGCCCCTTGGCGATGCCGATGGCGCGCAGGGCCCCGCCGGCCTCCGGATCGCCGGACCCGGCCGGCTGCTCCTGCACCAGGGTGTCGAGCAGCTCGTAGAAGGAGCGGTCGTTCGGGGGCAGGGTGTTCACCGCCAGCCCGGTGCCCTCGGTGAAGACCGGCGGGTCCGATGGGGCGGGCGGCTCCCGGCCCGGCAGGAAGGCGCCGGTGCCGCTGCCGTGACCGCCCGGCGTCCACGGGTGGATGCGCAGCGACTCCTCGATGCGGGCGGCCGCCGGAGCGGGGTCGCCGTCCTCCGGGAACGCCCGGCCCAGCACGACCGCCTGCCAGGTGCGGCAGCGGTGCACGAACAGGCCGCCCTCCGGCTCCGGGCCGTCGTGGCCGGGCGGCAGGAACACGTACGTGCCGCCGAGGCCGCGGTCGGGGCCGGGCAGGCCGAAGTCGGTGATCCACCGGAACCACATGTCGTCGACCGTGCCCAGGCACCCCGGCGGGACCTGCAGCGCGACGGGCCCCGCGGTCAGGTCGAGGACGCTCAGGAAGTCCACGGTGTCGGCGCTGCCGGTGAGGAACAGCGACGCGCTGTCCATCAGCCCCGAGAACAGCAGCACCTGGTCGTCCGCGACCCCGGCCTGCTGGAGGCCCCGGCGGATCGACCGGGCCGACACGCCCGGCAGCCCGGCCAGGTAGGCGTTCACCCCGTGCACCAGATCCAGGTGGTCGTACACCTTCTCGGCGGTGTCCGCGTCCGGGACGCCGTCGGCGAACCTCAGCACGCCGATCCGGGTGGCCACCACGTCGGCCGTCGCCACCGACGGCGGCACGGGTGCGAACTCGCTCATCCCCCCATGCTGCGCGCGGCCCCCGGCTCACGCATCCGGCCGCCGGGCGGCGGCCGGTGGGCCCCTCGGCCCGGGCGGGCGACGGTCTGGCATCTGCGAGCACCAGATCGACATCTTCCTCTCATCTGCTGCTGTATATCGACTTTTTGCAGGTATCTGCGACGCCCCGGGGTATCACTCCGCGGGGCCGCCGAACCCGGCCCGGAAGGAGCATCGTGAGCAGGACCGCCGCGCCCGCCGTCGTCCGGCTGCACGGCAGCCTCGACGAGCCCGTCGAGCTGACCGTCGCCCGGCTGCGCACCCTGCCGGCCCACCGGGTCGAGGTGAGCTTCGACTGCCTGACCGAGGGCGTGCAGCACCACACCTTCGAGGGCCCGAAACTGTGGGACGTGCTGCTCGCCGCCCGCCCGCGGGTCGACCTCCGCGGCCGCAAGCAGCGCCTGCGCTTCCTGGTGACCGTCGCCGCGGCCGACGGCCACCGGGCGGTGCTGTCCTGGGCCGAGATCGACCCGGACTTCGGCGGCCAGCAGATCCTCCTCGCGACCAGCATCGACGGCACACCGCTCGACGCCCCCGGCCCGCAGCTCGTGGTGCCCGCCGACCGCTGCGGCGCCCGCTGCATCAGCGGCATCACCACCGTGTGGGTCGGCCCGACCGAGCACTGACCGACGGCGGCGGCCGGGCGGGCGGGCGAGGCGGTCAGCCCGGCGGGCGGGTCAGCCCGGCGGGCGGGTCAGGCCGGGCGGGCGAGGCGGTCAGGCCGGGCGCGCGCGGTCGACCGCCGGACCCGCCGCATGCCCGGCCGCCAGGTCGGCCAGTGCCGTACGGTTCGGACTGCGGGTCTTCGCGAGCAGACTCGCGACGTGCTTCTCCACCGTGCGCGGCGAGATGTGCAGCCGGGCGCCTATCGCCTGATTCCCCGGACGCGCCGCGAGCAGCACGAAGACCTCGTACTCGCGGACGGTGAGACCCGCCCGGCGCAGGGAGGCCGGCACCCGCTCCACGCCCGAACGGCGCTGCGGCACGGACGCGCCCGCCCGGCGCAGCAGGTGGCGGCAGGCGTTGGCGACGGTCGGCACACCCGCCGCGTGGAAGTGGTCCTCCGCCGAGCGGAGCCACTCGACCGGCTGCCCCCAGCCGTCCGCGAGGGCCGCCTCCGCGACCAGGCGCAGCCCGAGATGACGGGCGGTCGGGAACGGCTCCGACGCCTCCACGGCCTCGCCGACCGCCGCGACGGCCTCCGCGTGCAGGCCCGCCCGGCCCGCCAGGACGGCGTACGCGAGACGCTCGAACTGGTGGTTCCAGCGCAGCCCCGCCCCGTGGTCGGCGGCCACGAGCGCGTGCTCGGCCAGGTCGGCCCGGCCGGCCAGGGCCCGCAGCAGCGGGCGCAGCCCGTACCGGCCGTTGAGGTAGAAGACGCTGGGGTTGCGCTCCTCCCATGCGCGCGCGGCGTCGAGTTCGTCGAGCGCCTGCGGCCGGTCCTCCTCCAGCAGGGCGCACATCGCGCGGGCCGCGTACGCCAGCGGGCGCTGCAGGGAGGCCTCGCCGTCCCAGCGGTGGAACTCGGCGAGTTCGTGCTCCATGACGGCACGGCGGCCCTGGTGGGCGGCGGCGCTGGCGCGGGTGAGCAGCACCAGCTGGTGCGTGTCGAGGTTGCCGAGCCGCGCGGTGGCGTCCACGCAGCGGTCCGTCAGCTCCCGTGCGGTGGCGAACTCGGCGCGCTGCACGCACTGCATCGCCATCGTCGCCTCCGCCGTGTGCATCAGCCCGACCGCGCCGAGGCCCAGGGCGGCCTGCCGGGCGCGTTCGAGCAGCTCGGACGAGCCGCTGCGCATGTACTCGTTCACACCCAGCCGGGCCAGCGCCCCGATCTCCCAGGTGGGCAGGCCGTTCCGGGTGGCCACCTCCAGGAGCTGCCGCAGGCAGGCGTCGGCCCGGGCGAAGCCGTGGCGGCGCTCCAGCATCGCGAGCAACTCATCGACGCGGTGTGGGAGGAGCGACCGCCCGCCAAACCCCGGCAGGCGCTGCACACGTACGTCTCCGGCCTGCGCGCGGTGCTGGAACCCCGGCGCGGCGCCGGGCAGCCGCCGGCCGTGCTGCGCCGGGTCGCTGCCGGATACCGCCTCGATCTCGCCCCGGACGCCGTGGACAGCGGCCGGCTCGCCTCGCTGGTCCGCACCGCCGGGACGGCCGCGGCCCGTGGGTGCCCGGACGAGGCGCTGGAGTGCGCCGAGCGGGCGCTGGCGCTGTGGTGCGGACCGGCGTTCGCCGACGTCGGGACCGCCCGATTCGTGCAGAGCGAGGTCGGGCGGCTCACCGAACTGCGCACGACGGCACGCGAGATCGTCCTCGCCGCCCGGCTCGCGCGGGGCGAGCACCACCTCACCGCGGCTGCGGGCGAGGAGCTGACCGCCGACAACCCGCTGCGCGAGTCCGCCTGGGCGCTCCGCGCGCTGGCGCTGCACCGCGCCGGGCGGTCGGCGGAGGCGGTGGCCGTGCTGGGCGCGGCGCGGCGGGTGCTGCGCGAGGAGCTCGGGGTCGGCCCGGGCCCCGAACTCGCCCGGCTCACCGCGCAGATCCTCGCCGGCGACGGCCGGGCACTGCACGCGGCCACGGCCGCGGCCGGCCCGCGCTGAGGGCGCCGCGCAGGCACCGGGGTCATCGGGGACCACCGCGCGCCGGGCCGCCGGCCCCGGGCGGGCTGCCGGGCGGCGGCGCACCGGGCCCGGCCTCCGTACTCCCGAACGGCGCGTCGAGGAGGGCGAGCAGCCCCGGGTGGACCAGCGCCCCGGGCAGCCGCGGGTGGGCGACGAGGATCCCCGCGTCCTCCAGCCGCCGCAGCGCCGGCCGCGGGTCTCCCGGCACCCGTCCGCGGAGCCGGCTCACGGAGACCGCCGGACTCGACCGGAGCTGCGCCAGCACCGCCGCGGCGACCGGCTCGCCGTCGACCTGCACGGTGGCGGCCTCGACCAGCTGCCGGTAGGCGCCGAGGGTGCCGGTGCGGTGCCGGGCCGCCCCGGTGACCGCCCGGGCGAACAGCCCGCCCCAGCACGGCAGGTCGCCGTCCGCGGCGGCCACCACGGCCCGGTCGTACGCCTCGCGGTGGGCCTCGAACCAGCCGTCGAGGTCGAGGAGCAGGCCGGGCAGCAGGCCGGCACCGACGAGGTCGCACTGGGCGACGAGCCGGGCGAGCCTGCCGTTGGCGTCCGGGAACGGATGGATCGTCAGCAGCCGCACCATGCCGAGCGCCGCGGCGTCCAGCGCGGGCGAGGTCGTCCGGATCGCCCACCGGTACCAGCGGTCGACGTGCCCGTTCAGGGCCCGGCCCGGTGCGACGTCGATGCCGAAACGGCTGCCGTCGGGCCACGTGACGGTGGCGGGGGCACGCCGGTAGCCGCCCCCGCCGGGCACACCGGGGTCTCCGGTGACGAGCAGGCCGTGCAGTTCGGCCAGCGCGGCGGGGGTGAAGCACGGACGGCGGCCGGGCCGTTCGAGCAGCTCGGCACGGACGGACCCGACCGCCGCCAGACCGGCTGCCGCCCGGTGCCCGGCGGCGGCGAACGCCTGTTCCGCGAGGCGCCGCGGGTCGGTGGCGCCGGCCGCGTTGCGGTGCACCCTCGTACGGACCCGGGGGCGGTGGAAGAGGTCGGGGTCGCCGAGGTACGCGGCGGCCGCCCGCAGCTCGGCCAGCGCGTCGAGCGCCTCCCGGCGCCGCGCGGCCGGCACCGCCTCGGCGCCGAGCGGCGGCACGACGGGGAGGACCCGTCGCACCGCCGCACCGGTCGGTCCGGCCATCAGCAGTCGTGCACGGTGAGCACACCGGTCGGCTGGGTGACGGCCACGTCGTCGTTGTGGCCGAGCCCCATCCAGTCCGTCCAGACGACCGTGTAGTAGACGGTCTGGTACTGCACCCAGATGCCCAGCTGCTGGCCGGGGTTGATGCTGGCGTCGATCCCTGTGGTGCGGGTGATGGTGGTGCCGAACTCGACGCCGAGCTTGACCTCCAGCGCGTCCGACGCCCCGGCGGAGGCGCCGGCGTTGATCGAGTACGTCACCGTGTAGGTGGCTTCCCGGTGAAACTGCAGCGGCAGGGAACCGGTGTTCTTGATGCAGGTCTCGCGCTTCTCGAACTCCTTTGTCCCGGTGGTACTCGTAGGAGCCGTTGCCCCCGCCGCCACCGCCTCCGGTCGGGAACACGGTCGGGGCGGGCGGCGGCCCGGGGACCGCCTGCTGGACACCGGTGACGACGATGGTCATGTCGTCCCACGGCACGTCGCCGATCTCGCTGTCCCCCATGTCGAAGGTGTCGTCGTCGTTGTCGTCCCACGGGTCGCAGTTCGTGTAGCAGTCGGCGGCGAACGCGACCGCCGGAACGGTCAGGGCGGGGACGGCGGTGAGGACGGCGGCGCCGAGGGCGACGGCGACCACTGCTTTCCTGAGCTTCAACGGTCTCTCCGATGACGTGCGGTCGAGGGGGTGCGCGCGGAGCCCGGCGACAGGCGCCGGCCCGACGGGGCCGGGCCGCGCCCGCCGGGGAGACGCTTTCTCCGGCAGGACCCCAGAGGACCACCGACCGCTCAGAAGACGCTCAGAAGAGGCTCGGAGAGCGCTCGGAGCCCGCTCAGGGATCGCTCAGGGCCCGCTCGCCGGGCGCCGGCCCCCGCCCGGATCCCGCGGACCGCCCGGCCCGCGCCCCACCGCCGGCGTGCGCCACCTGATGATCGGACCTGTCGATGCCCGTGATCGGCGCGGGCCTCGGTCTGTGGCGGACCGTCAGCAGGTGCGACGATGGGGCCGCCATGCGAGTAGGACGGGGAGTGCGTACGGGACGGGCCGCGGTGTTCGCGGCCGTCTGCGTGCTGCTCGCATCCCTCGGGCACGTCCTGATGTCCGGTACGCACGTGCCCTGGTGGGCCCTGGCGGCCGCCTTCGCCGCCGCCTGGGGCACCGGCTGGGTACCGGCGGACCGCGAGCGCGGCCCCGTGCTGGTGACCGGCCTCACCGTGGGCGTCCAGGCCGTGCTGCACCTCGTGTTCAGCCTCGGCCAGGCCGCCGCACGGCCCGCGGACGGCGGCACCGCGGCACAGTGGGCGGCGCTGCTCTGCGGGCCCGGCGAGGTGACCCCGGCGGAGGCGGCCCGGCTCACCGAGGCGGCAGGGCTCGGGGGCGGGTCCTCCGGCGACGGCCTGTCCGTCGTGGCGGTCGACCTGCCGGACATGGCGGGCATGGCAGGCATGGCAGGCGTGACGGGCACGGCCGCCGACATGCCGGGGATGGACATGGGCGCCCACGCCGCGCACCAGGCGGCCGCCGCGGCCGCCATGCCCGCGCACCTCCCCGGCGGGACCGCCGGCATGCTCGCCGCGCACCTGCTGGCCGCGCTGCTGGTCGGCCTGTGGCTGGCGGCCGGTGAGCGGGCGGTGTTCCGGCTCGGCCGCACCGCGGCCGCCCTGCTGTTCGCCCCGCTGCTGCTCCTCGTGGGGCTCGTCCGCCCGCCGCACCGACCGCCGCCGCGGCCCGCCCGTGCCGTCCGCGCCCGGTCGCCGCGGCGGCTGCTGCTCGTCCACGCCATCACCTCCCGGGGTCCACCGGCCGGGGCCGCCGCCGTCTGAGGACGGCGTGCCACCCACAGGTCCGCGCCGTGTCGACGCCGTGCCCGCGCAGGGTGCGGCGGCACCGGCGCGTGCCCCGGCCCTGTCCTGCGGCCCGTAGGCCGCCTCCCCGCTCTCCGAGAAGGACCCATGGCGATGACTCCTGCCCTGCCGCACCCGCGCGCCCCGCGATGTCGCTCCCCGCACGAGGACGCGGCCGTCACCGAGTGGGCGCTGGCCGCCCGCACCGGCGACCAGGCCGCGGTCGAGCGGTTCGTCCGTGCCACCCGCCCCGACGTGCGGCGGTACGTGGCCTACCTGAGCGGCGACCCGCAGGCCGCCGACGACCTCACCCAGGACACCTACCTGCGAGCCCTGCGCAGCCTGCCGCGCTTCGAGGGCCGTTCCTCCGCCCGGACCTGGCTGCTGTCGATCGCGCGCCGCACGGTCGCCGACCGCTTCCGGTTCGCGGCGGCCCGGCCGCGGCTGCTGGACACCGACGACTGGCAGGCGGCCGCGGAGCGGGCGCAGTACTGCGGGGCACCCGGTTTCGAGGAGGGTGTGGCACTGGCCGAGCTGCTGGCGGCGCTGCCCGCCGAGCGGCGTGACGCGTTCGTGCTGACGGCCGTCCTCGGCCTGCCGTACGAGCAGGCCGCGGAGGCTGCCGGGTGCCCGATCGGCACGGTGCGCTCACGGGTGTCGCGGGCCCGCACCACGCTGGTCCGGCTGCTCGCGGACGCCGAACGGCACCCGGCACCGGCAGCGGCACCGGCAGCGGCGCAGCCCGTCGTGGTGCCGGTGGTGGCAGTACCGGTGGTGCCGCTGGTCGGCTGCGCGGCCTGATCGGTTCCCCGGTCCACCCGATGGGGGCACAGGACGGCGTGTCCGCGCGGCCGCGTCGGGGCGGTGCGCTGTCGTTGTCGTTGTCGTTGTCGGCAGCGGTCCGCGCACGCCGTGCCGTGCCGTCCTGTCGCATCCGGTCCAGTCCAGTCCAGTCCAGTCCCGTCCCCGGAGGTATCCCATGTCCGTCACCGCCGTCTTCACCGTCGAAGGCATGAGCTGCGGCCACTGCGAGAAGACCGTCAGCACCGAGCTGGCGGCCATCGACGGCGTCACCGAGGTGGCGGCCCGGGCGAAGGCCGGCCGGGTCACCGTCGTCTCCGAGCGGGCGCTCGACGACACGGTGGTCCGCAGTGCCGTGGACGGGGCCGGCTTCACGCTGGTCGGACGGGTCTGACCCCGTCCGGGGCCGTCTCCCCGCCCTGATCCGCGGAGGCAGTCGCGTACGGGGGGCCGCCCGGTGTGCCGGGCGGCCCCCTCGTGCGTCGGTCTCACCGCGCCTCGGCGGCCGCCCTGCGCAGGGCCGTCCGGTCCGGCTTGCCGGCCGGGGTCAGCGGCAGGGTGTCCAGCAGCAGCAGCCGTTCCGGGTGTTTGCACCGGTCGAGGCCGCGGGCCCCCAGGTGGGCGCGCAGGTCGTCGAGGGTGACCGTACGGCCGGCCCTCGGCACGACGCAGGCCGCCAGCCGCTCGCCCATGAGCGGGCACGGGACGCCGGTGCACACGACGTCCCGCACGTCGGGGTGCGCCGAGAGCGCGCGCTCGACCTCGGCCGGGCTGATGTTCACCCCGCCGCGGATCACGATGTCCTTCAGCCGGCCGACGACCCGCAGCATGCCGTCGGCGTCGAACACGCCCAGGTCGCCGGTGCGCACCCAGCCGTCGGAGGTGCGGTAGCGGTCGTTCAGCTCGGGCGCGCCGACGTAGCACAGCGGTGTCATCGGGCCCCGCGCCACGATCTCGCCGATCTCCCCCGGGGTGCCGCGCGACGCCCCGTCGGAGGCGGTGATGCGGATGTCGGTCACCGCGGGGTCGGGGCGGCCGACCGCGACGCCCGGGCCGTCCTCCCGGGTGGGCCTGCCGTCGAGCCCGCTGTGGCAGTTGACCCCGTCCGCCGAGCCGTAGAGGTTCACCACCGGGCAGCCGAAGGCGAGTTCGGCCTCCGTGCGGGTCGCGTCGTCGAGCGGTGACCCGCCCAGGATCAGGGCCGCGGGCGGCGGCAGCGCCCCGTCGGCCGGTCGGTCGAGCATCATCCGCACCATGGTCGGCACGCCCAGCACGTGGGTGGGCCGGTGACGGCGGATCGCCTCCAGGGCGTCGGCCGGGGTGAAGCGGTCCATCAGCACCAGGGTGCCGCCGTGCCGGGCGAGCGTGACGGCCGTGCCGCTGCTGCCGAACGCCGACGCCAGCGGCACCAGGAAGAGACAGCGCAGCTCACTGCCCGAAGGGCGCAGCGCCGCCAGGAAGTTGCCGCGTCCTCCGGCGAGCGCGTTGTGGGAGTACGCGACCATCTTCGGCTCCGCCTCGGTGCCCGAGGAGACGAGGATGCGGGCGGCGGCGTCCGGGTCGGGACGGGCGGGGGTGAAGGCGGTGGCGTCGGTGCGCAGCAGTGCGGCGAACGACAGGCAGCCGTCCGGAGCCGGTCCCTGTCCCGCGGCCACCACCGGTCCGAGGGCGGGGAGTTCGCCGCGCAGGCCGGCGATGTCGCGGGCGGGCCGGGTGTCGCGGTGGGCGGTGGGGGCGATCACCGCGCGGGCGCCGGAGCGGCGGAGGAGCGCGGCGGCCTCGCGGGCGCCGCGCCCGGCCGGGAAGGGCAGGGCGACCGCGCCGAGGGCGGCGATCGCGAGGTCGGCGATCACCGCGTCGCGGCCGTTGGGGAGTTGGACGCCCACCACGTCGCCCGTGGAGACCCCGGCGGCCCGGAGTCCTGCGCCCAGCGAGCGGGCCTGGCGGTCGAGTGCGGTGTAGCTGAGCGGTCCGCGGGGGTCGACGACGGCGGTGCGGTGCGGGTCGGCGATGCGGCGGGCGCGGAAGAGCGCGTACAGGTCGAGATCGGGGTAGTGGCCGTCGGCGGCCCAGCTCCGGCGGAGGGCGGAGGGGACGAGGTCGGGTATCGCGGGTGTCACGAGAACCTCCAGGGCGTGGGGACGGCGAGGGCGCCGTGAGCGTCGCGGGTGAGGGCGGCGGGCAGGCGCGGGTCGGCGGGCAGGGTGCGCAGGTCGGTGGTGACGGCGGTCGCGGCGAGGCCGCGGGCGCGCAGGGCGGTCAGGGCGTCGGTGGTGGGGAGCGTCCTCAGCGCGGCGGCGCGGCGGAGGGCCTGTGCGGCGGACCGGTCGGCCGGGGCGATCCAGCCGTCGGCGGTGGCCAGTGGTCGGCGGAAGCCGGTCGGGGCGAGCCCGGCCGACCGGGCGGTGAGCGTCTCGGCCGCGCCGAGCAGCGAGGACTCGGCGCGTACGCCGCGGCCGGTGCGTTCGCGCAGCAGCAGGGCGGCGAGGACGGCCTCGGCGCCGTGCAGGCCGCCGAGGACGTCGATGAGCGTCATGAGGGACGGCCCGGGCGGCTCGTCCGCCGTGCGGACGGCCTCGGCGACGCCGGTGCGGGCCTGCACCATGAAGTCCGTGCCGGTCGGGGCTCCGGGCAGCCGCCCGGCCCAGTCGCCGGTGTAGGCGTACACCAGGCCGGGGTTGGCGAGGGAGAGGGTGTCGGCGTCCAGGCCGAGCCGCTCGGCCCTGCCCGGTGCCCAGTTGTGGAGGAACACGTCGGCGGTCGCGGTGAGTTCGCGCAGTTCGGCCCGTCCGGCCGGGGCTTTGATGTCGATCTCCGTGACCTGCTTGCCCCGGTTGAGGGCGAGCCAGCGTGCCGACACGCCGTCGCAGCAGGGCGGCATGCCGCGCAGCGGGTCGCCGCCCGGCGGTTCGATGCGCACCACGTCGGCGCCGAGCAGGCCCAGCAGGTGGGCGGCGAGCGGTGCCTGGACACGCCGTCCGGCCTCCAGCACCGTCAGTCCGGCGAGCGGCAGCGCCGGATCGGTCGCGGCGGGGCGGGCCGGGGCCGGGGTGCCGGCGGGGCGGCCGGGGTGGAAGGACCACGGGGCGCCGGGGGCCGGGTCGGCGGCCCGGTCCGCGAGGGAGTGCAGGCGGCACACGTCGGCGCGGGAGCCGGCCGCGGCCTGCCGGATCCGTGTCCAGGAGGCGGCCCGGGCCGTGCGGTGCAGGGCGGCGGGCAGGGGGGCGCAGGCGGTGGCGTAGCGGAACTGGAAGGGTTGCCAGCCGGCCCGGATCGCGGCCGGGGGTGCGCCGAGGCGGTGCCAGAACGCCGCCCAGACGTCCGGTTCCAGCGCCTCCAGTTCGAAGCGGGTGCCGTCGGCGGCGGTGAACGGCGGCCCGCCGGGGCCGATCGGCACCGCCTCGTCCTCGTCGGCGCCCGCGGCGGCGAGGTACTGGGAGACCGTCAGCAGTGCGGCGCGGTCGGCGCCGGTGGCGACGTGTGCGGCGGCGGCACCGGAGCGGGCCCGGCCGAGGAGGGTGGCGAGCAGGCCCTGCACGGTGAGGACGGAGGCGCAGGTCGCGGCGTAGTCCCGGGCGAGGCCCCGCGGTGCGCCGTCGCGTCTGCCGTGGACGTGCATGATGCCGGTGACGGCCTGGACGGTCGCCTCGTCCGCGGCGTCCTCGGGCCGCCACAGGTCGGCCCAGGCGAGTTCGGCGCTCGGGCCGTCCGGCGCCTCGAACCGGGCCGGGCCGTCGGCGCGGCGTTCCTCGGCGACCGTCGCCCCGAGGGCCCGCAGGTGGGCGACGGCCGGGGCCGTCAGCGCGGGCGGCCCGGAGACGCGCAGGCCCAGTGCGTCGAGCGGCCGGGCCGGCGGGGCGGGGGCGAGGTGGACCATGGCTCTCCTTGTCCGGGCGGCCGCGGTCCGGCTGCACGGGTCTCGGGTGCGGGCTCCTGGTGCCCGCCGGCAGGTGTGCGGGGCGGTGCGGGAACTCGGCGGCGTCCGGGGCCGACCAGTTCCACGACCAGAACGTCGGACGGTCGTGTCATCGGGTTCCCAATGGATCCGGAGGAATCGTCATGAAAGATCACGAAGCAGCGGAATCCGGGTACGGCCTTCCCGCCTGTCCGGACGCGGCGGTCGAACTGCGCGGCAGGGTCGCGGAGTTCGTCCGGGCGCGGGTGATGCCGTGCGAGACCGTCCTCGACGCCGGCGGCCCCGCCGCCCGTACGGCACTGGCCCGGCTCCAGGACGAGGCCCGGGCGGCGGGGCTCTGGGCGCTGCCGCTGCCCCGCGAACTCGGCGGCCAGGGCGTGCCGTTGTCCGTCCACGCGCACCTCGCCGAGGCCGAGGGCGCCAGCGACCACGGCCCGGCCGCCCTCGGCTCGGCCCCGCTGCTCGACGTGCTGATGCTGCGGCGCCACGCCTCACCGGCCGTGCGCGAACGCCACCTCCGGCGCATCACCGCAGGCGAGCTGCGGACGTGCTACGCGATGACCGACCCCGACTCCCCCGGCACCGACCCGGTGACGACCTCGACCCGTGCCGTCCGGGGCGAGGACGGCCGGTGGACCCTGCACGGCCGCAAGTGGTTCACGACCGGGGCCGGCGACGCCGACCTGGTCACCGTCATGGCCCGCACGAGCGGCCGCGCACCGGACGCCGACGGCCTGTCGCTGCTGCTCGTGCCCACGTCGGCGCCCGGCTTCCGGGTGGTCCGCGAGCTGCCGGTCCTCGGCGCGGGCGGGCAGTGGGAGATCGAGCTCGACGGGGTCACGGTGCCCGCCGACCACCTGGTCGGCGCACCCGGCCAGGCCCTGCGGATCGCCGGCGAACGGCTGTGCCTGGGCCGCCTCCTGCGCTGCCTGCGCTGGCTCGGCCAGGCGGCCCGGGCCTACGAGCTGATGTGCGGGCGGGCCCGCTCCCGCACCCAGGCGGCGGGCCCGCTCGCCGACCGCCAGCTCGTCCAGCAGCTCGTCTTCGACTCCCTGCTCGCCATCCGCACCACCCGCCCGCTCGTCCACGAGGCGGTGGCCCGCCTGGACGCCGGGCAGGACGCGCGGATCGAGACCGGACTCGCCAAGGTCGCCGCGGCCCGCATGCTCCAGCAGGTCACCGACGCCGCCGTCCAGGTCCACGGCGCGGCCGGCCTCGGCCCGGACACCCCGCTGCCGGCCCTCTTCCGGGCCGGCCGCGCGGCCAGGCTGCTGGACGGCCCCGACGAGCTGCACATCGCGGCCGTCGCCCGCCGGGTGCTGCGCTGACGCCGCCGTCGTCCCGTCCGGCCCGGCGGGACCGGATCGCGAAGAACCCGACCGGCCCGGCCCGGATCAGAACGCGAAGGGCCCGACCAGTCCGGTGAGCACCGCCAGCCCCAGGGCCAGGAAGAAGTCGCCCCACACCAGTTCGTGGCGGACGGCCAGGCCGCGCTCCGCGTCGTAGCACCCGTCGAGCAGCGCTCCGGCGGGCGACAGGTGGCGGGTGCAGAGCCGGTGCAGGACCAGCTCGGCGCGGGCTGCCAGCAGGTCCGCGGTGCGCCCGTCCGAGGCCGCCCGGGCCAGCGCGGCCAGCTTCAGGGCGGCGACCGCCTCGACGGCCGCCGCCGACGTGTCGGGCGGTCCGCCGCCCGCGCCGGCCCGGGGCACCGGCGGCGCCCCGGCCACGAGCCGCAGCGCGACCAGGCGGTCCACGGCCTCCCGCAGCCCTCCGCCGGTGCCGGCGCCGGGCACGGCCGCCCCGTCGGCCGCCCCGAGCAGCAGCCACGCCGCCGTCCGGCTCCAGCCCGGCGCCGGTTCCGCGCATCCCTGCCAGCCGCCGGGCAGCGCCGCCCAGGCCGGGCGCGGCGGATCCTCGCCGAGGCACAGCTCCAGATGCCGCATCAGGTGCGAGCGGGCGGCCTCCGCGCCGGCGGCCCCGGCCCGGGCCAGCAGCGGCACGGTGCCCGGTACGCCGTCGGCGCGGGCCAGCAGCCGGGGCCCGCCGAAGGCGCTCCCCCACGGCACGACGCCCAGCTCGCGGTCGAACGCGGCCAGGCAGGCGTGCGCGGCCCGCTCACGCAGCCCGTCCGCCGTGCCGCCGGCCGCCGCGGTGCCGTACCAGAGGATCATTCCCCGTGTCGCCGTGTCCTCCCCCGCCCAGTCCGCCAGGCGCCCGGTGCAGGCCCGGGCGGCCTCCGCATCGGCACGGTCGCCGGAGGCCAGGGCGCGCAGCCGGAGCAGCCCCGCCCAGAACCCGCCGGTCCATGACCCGCGGCCGGTCGTCGTCCACCGCCCGGTGTGCGGGTCGGCGTACAGCGGGAAGCGCGGCCCGACCTCCGCGGCGGTCGCCGCGACCCGGCCGAGCACGGCGGCCAGCGCCGGCTGCGCCCAGTGCGGCCCGGCGCGGTTCACGCCGTCACCGGGCGGGGCCTGCGCACGGCGAGCGGGGCGGTGACGGCCGCGGCGGCCGCGAACTCGGCGGCGACCAGCAGCCAGCCCGGCCCGTACCCGGCCGCCGACACGGCCCGGGCGAACACCGGCGGGCCGATCGCGAACCCGGCGAAGAAGCCCGCCGACACGATCGCCGAGTCCTGCCCGGCGCGCCCCGGCGCCGAGCTCCGCATCACCAGCACCATCGACACCGCGTTCGCCGACACCGCGAACACCCCCACCGCCGCCGCGCCCGGCCACACCAGCGCCGGCAGCAGCACCGCGGCGGCCAGCAGCAGGGCCGCACCGACCGCGCCCAGCGAGAGCACCGACGGCAGCGCCGCCGCCCGGCCCTCCCGGTCCGCCATCCGCGACCAGCCGACCCGTCCGGCCATCCCGGCCAGGCCCAGCACCGCCACCGGCAGGGCCGCCACCGTCGCCGGGAGGCCGAGCCGCTGGGTGCCGAACAGCGCCAGGTACGTGTTGACCGACGCCACGCCGCAGCCGAGCAGCAGCGAGAACACCGCCAGCCGGCCCGCCACGGCGCCCGCCGTACCGGACGGCACGGCGCCCGGGGCCGGTTCGGGGTCCGCGGGCAGGGCGCGTGCCGCCCATCGGGCGGCGAGGGCCGCCGCACCGGCCGCCGTCCACACGGCGCCGCGCCAGCCGACGCCGGCGGCCAGCAGCGACAGCGGGAGGCCCGCCGCGAACGCACCCGCCTGCACCCCCGACTGCTTCCACCCCGTCACCGCCCCGCGCCGCCGCGGTGCGAACGCGGCGAGGATCACCTTGTTCGTCGCCGGGTTGGCCAGCGCCTGCGGAAGTCCGCCGAGCGCCACCGCGCCCAGCAGCAGGCCGGCCCCCGGTGCCGCGGCGATCAGCCCGAGCGAGACGGCCGCCAGCAGCAGCAGCGCCACCACGCACCGGCGCGGCCCGGCCCTGTCGACCAGCCGCCCCGCGACCGGCGAGAGGAGCGCGGCCGTGCCGAACCCGACGGTGGTGGTGAGGCCGAGCTCCGTCCGCGACAGGACCGACCCGCCCACCAGGCGCGGTCCGAGTGCGCCCAGCAGGAACAGCTGCATCATCGAGAAGGCCATGGCGCACGTCAGCAGCGCCGTCACTCCCGGTCCCGACCGGGGCTCCCCGCCACCACGCACCGTCATCCCCGCAACCGCCTTCCCGCGCCGGCGCCCGCCCTGGCCGCTCGTCAGACAGTCGCGTCCGTGCTCCGCCGGGTTCCCGGCGCCCCGTTCGGCGACCCGTTCGCCGGCCCGGCGCACCACCGCACGGGCGGGCGGCCCGTCACACCGGCTCGGGGACGGCGAACGCCTTCCTGCCGTGCACCAGCAGCTCACGCACCGCGGGGTTGTGGGTGCTCCTCCAGACCAGGGCGAGCACCGCCGGCGTGTCGACGTCGTCGATGGTGCGGGCGGTCAGCCGGTCCCGGTGGTCCGCGGCCATCGAGGCGCTGAGGACGGCGACGCCGAGCCCGCGGGCGGCGAGGTCGACGACGGCGTCCGCGGCACCGGCCTGCAGCGCGATCACGGGCCGCAGGCCCTGCGCGGCGCAGGCCCGGTCGAACACCGTGCGCAGACCGGTGCCGGGCGGCATGCAGACGATCGGGTGGGCGGCGAGGTCGCCCAGCGTGACCCGCGGCCGGTCCGCCAGGGGGTGCCCGGCCGGCACTGCGGCGACGAGCCGCTCGCTGACGATGGTCAGCGCCTCCAGCCCGTCGGGGGCGGCGGCCGCGGTGCCGACGAGAGCGAGGTCGGGAGCACCGGCGCGGACCCCCTCGACGAGCCGGTCCGAGGTGTCCTCCAGCAGCGCGATCTCGACCCCGGGGTGCGCCCGGTGGAACGCGGCGAGGGCGTCGAACAGCGGGGTGACGGTGCAGCCCGTGACCATCCCGACCGTGAGCCTGCCCCGGATCAGGTCGGTCACCTCCCCCACGGCCTGGCCGACGGCCCGGGCCGCGGCGAGCGCGGCGCGGGCGGGTTCGAGCGCGGCCTTCCCGGCGACGGTCAGGGTGGCGGTGCGGGCCGACCGGTCGAACAGCTCGGCGCCGAGCTCGCGTTCCAGCCGGCGGATCTGGGCGCTGACCCCGGACTGGCTGATGTGCACCCGCTCGGCCGCGCGGGTGAAGTTCCGCTCCTCGGCGACGGCGACGAAGTACTCCAGCTGGCGCAGTTCCATGACTGTGGATTCTAGCTTCCAGCAGATCCATCTGTTGGACTTCCGGCAGGCGGCCGACCAGGCTGGGAACCGACGGAACCGCACACCAGGAGGAACCCATGCCGGAGTACGAGCCGGAGTACGAGAAGGCCCTGCGGCCCGAGGACATCACCCGCCTGTTCGTCGAGCGGTCCAACGCCGGTGACGCGGCCGGGGTCGCCGCCCTCTACGAGGAGGACGCGGTGATGGCCTACCCGCCCGGCCGGCTGACCGTGGGCCGGGAGGCGATCCGCGCGCTGTGGGAGAAGGTGCTGGCCGGCCGTCCCCGCTTCGCCCCGGAGGAGCCGTTGCCGACACTGGTCAGCGGCGACATCGCCCTCACCTCGACCCCGCCGAAGGACGGGAGCGGCGCCCGGGCCCAGGTCGTCCGGCGCCAGCCCGACGGGAGCTGGCTGCGCCTGCTCGACCAGCCGGAGTTCGCCCCGCCCACCACCTGAGGCGGACCGTACGGCGCCGTCCCGCTCCGCCTACCGGGGCAGCGTGGCGTGGATGTCCTTGCCGTCCGGGCGCGTGCGGGAGTTCACCCGACCTCGATCCCGATGATGCAGGTGTCGTCGTCGGTGTCCGCACTGCTGTAGGTGAGCAGGTGGTCGAGCCTGCTCTCCAGCAGCGACCGGTCCTCCGTCTGCCGGAGGCGGAGGGCGGTCTCCAGGAGCTGGCCGAGCGACTCCTCCAGCGAACGGTCCTTGCGTTCGACCAGACCGTCCGTGTACATCAGCAGGGTGTCGCCGGGCTCCAGTTGGACGTGCCCCTCCTCGTACTCCGCGTCGCCGATCGCCCCCAGCAGGATGCCGCCGAGCCTCGGCAGGGTGTCGGCGCCGTCGCGCCGCAGGAGCACCGGGGGAAGGTGACCGGCACGGGCCCACCGCATCGACCTGGTCCGCGGGTCGAACAGCGCGCAGACCGCGGTCGCGGTGGCGCTCTCGGTGAGGTGGAACGCCACCACGTTGAGCCAGGAGAGCAGTTGGGCCGGTCCGGCGCCGGTGGCGGCGAGCCCCCGGAGCGCGTTGCGCAGCGCGACCATGCCGGTGGCGGCGTCGATGCCGTGGCCGGCGACGTCACCGACGCAGAGCATCACCTGACCGGTGGGCAGGGTGACGGCGTCGTACCAGTCGCCGCCCACCGCGTGCTCCTCCTCCGCGGGACGGTAGCGCACGGCCACGTTGAGGCCGCCCAGCCGGAGCGGTCCCCGGTTGGGCGGCATGATGGCGTGCTGCAGCTGAAGCGCGAGCCGGTCGCGCTCCGCGGACCGCGCCTCGGTGTCCGCCAGCCGGTCACGGGTCGCGGCGAGGGCGACCTCCGTCCAGTGCTGGGCGGAGACGTCCTGGTAGGCGCCGCGCACGGCCACGAGCCGGCCCACGGCGTCCAGGACGGGCTCGGCCACCACCCGGATGTGGCGGTTGACCCCGTCGGCGCGCTGCAGGCGGAAGGCCGTGGAGGCGGGCTGCCGGTGGTGGAGCACGGACCGCAGGAACCTGCCGATGGCGTGCGCGTCATCGGTGTGGGCGCTCGCCGCGAGCTGTTCGAGCGCGACGGGCACCGCGGTGGCGGGCAGCCCGTACAGGTCGAAGAGGGTGTCGTTCCAGGTGATCTCCCCGGTCCGCAGGTCCTCCTCGAACCCGCCGATCCGGCCCAGGCGTTGAGCGTGCTGGAGGAGGCTGGCGACACGTCGGGCGTCGTCCTCCGGACGCCACACCACGATGACACGGTCGGCGTGCCGGCTGATGGCCACGGCGGCGGTCGACCGCAGCGGCACGTCGTCCACCAGGGCGGCGAGCTGCATCCTCGCCTCCCGGAACGGCTCGCCGGTGGCGTGGACGCTCTCGACCTTCTCGAAGAGGCCGCCGGGTTCGGCGGCCATCGGGTAGGCCTCCAGCAGGGTGGCGCCGGCGACGGCGCTGCGGGGGCGGCCGGCGAAGTCGAGGAAGTTCGGGTTGACGTGCTCGACCGCGAAGTCGGACGGCTGCCCGTCGCCGTCGAGGACCGGCCGCAGGATCAGCGCCGCGTCCTGCAGGCCGTCGGTGAGCTCGCGGAGCTCCCAGAGCTGGGCGTCGGCCCCGGGACCGTAGCGGCGGTCGGCGGCGGCGGGCCGGTCCTCCATGGCGTGCGCGCAGAGTTCGGCGAGCGCCTCGATCTGGCGCAGGATGCGGGGTGCGGGCGGCTCGATCGCCTCGGCCCAGCAGAGCTCCAGGACGCCGGAGATGCGCCCGTTGACGCCCGCGGGGACGGCGATGCGCCCGCCGGAGAACTGGTACTGGCCGACGGACGGCAGGGCGAGGGTTCCGTGCACGGCCGGGCCCCGGTCGGCGAGGGCCCGGGTGGCGGGGGTGTGGACACCGGGCGGCACGTGGTGCCAGCGGCGGGCCTCCTCCGGGGAGAACCCCGCGCTCCCGGCCAGGGCGAGCGAGCCGTCGGCCTGCGCCGCCCAGACGGCCACTGCGGTGGCGCCGAGCGGTGCCAGCGCGTGGGCCATGAGGGAGTCCGCCACGGCCTGGACGTCGCCGGTCCGCAGGCTCGTCCCGGCGGCGCGGAGCCGTACCGAGAGGCTCTCGGGCGGCGCGGCGGCGGCGGTCGTGGCGGTGGCGGTGGCTGTGGCCGTGGCTGTGGCTGTGGCTGTGGCTGTGGCGACGAATTCGCGGGCCACCTCCGTGAAGCGGTCGCGGGAGGCCTGGTCGATGAGGTCCGCCGCGAGTTCGAGGGGCGGCACCCCGGCCTTCCGGGCGAGGTCCGCGAGCTGGCGCCCGGCGAGGGCGGGCCCGCAGCCGAGCCGTTCGACCAGGATCCCGGTGGCGAGCTCGACGAGGGCGCGACCGTCGGCGGCGGCGTGCGCGTCGGCGACCTCCGCGCGCAGCCGTTCGACGGTCGACGCGAGCCTGCCCACGACCCCGCCGCCCCCGGGGGGCCTCACGGTGCCCGCTGCTCCGGAGGCGTCGACGGCGGTGCCGTCGCCGGTCCCGCCGGTGGGGCGGGTGTGCTGCTGCGGGACGGCCACGACCGGCGGCAGGCCGACGGCGCCTCCGTGCGGTGCGGGGGGTGTGGTCACCGACTGCTCCTCGATGGGCGGGTGCGGGGTGGGCGGACCGGGCGGGGCCGCCGTCGGCACTGCGTCGGCGCTAGGGATGCAGCCACCGCTGGATGCAGGCGATCAGGTCGCGGGCGTCCACCGGCTTGGTGACGTAGTCGCTGGCCCCCGAACCGAGGCTCTTCTCCCGGTCACCGGGCATCGCCTTGGCGGTGACCGCGATGATCGGCAGGTCCGCGTGGCCGGGCATCGCCCGGATCGCGGCGGTGGCGGTGTAACCGTCCATCTCCGGCATCATCACGTCCATCAGGATGAGGTCGATCCCCGGGTGCGAGGTGAGGACGTCGATCCCGGCCCGCCCGTGCTCGGCCTGCAGGACGCGGATTCCGTGGAGTTCGAGGATCCCGGTGATGGCGTACAGGTTGCGGTCGTCGTCGTCCACGACCAGCACGGTGCGGCCCGCGAGGGAGCCGTCCACGTCGTGGGCGACATGGCGGGCGGGCTCGTCGGCGCGGACCAGCGGGAGCACGTCGCCGGGCTGCTCCGCACTCAGGTGCAGGGCGATACGCTCGCGCAACTCGTCCAGACTGGAGAGGAGTTCGAGCGGCGGTACGGCGGAGCGCCCCTGGAGGGCACGTTCCTGGGCGCTGCCGAGCCGGCGGTTGTTGTGTGCGAGCACGGGCACGCCGTGCAGCGCCGGGTCGCGTTCCATCTGGTCGAGGAAGCGCAGCGCGGCGCCGTCCGCGAGGTCGAGCTCCAGGACGACGCAGTGGAAGGCCCGCCCCGCGAGGGCGGCGGCGGCCTCCTGCGCGCCCACGGCGGTGACGAGTTCCACCGGGAGGGAGTCCGCGTGGTCGGCGAGGTCGGCGACGGCGCTCTCGGCGACGAGGGACAGCAGGCCCCGGGGGCGTTCCTCGACGACGAGGAGGTGCTTGCGGCGGGGCACGGGGGCCGGGGCGGCCGCCGCGGGGATGCGGGCCGCCTCCTGCGGTTCGGCGCCGCCGGCCGGGCCGATCTCCCGGACGGGCCGGTCGGCGGCGAGGGCCGCGGACTCCACGTCGGGGTGGGTGGCGGGCAGGTAGAGCGTGAAGGTGCTGCCCCGGCCGGGCTCGCTCTCGGCGGTGATGGCGCCGCCGAGCAGGTAGGCGATCTCGCGGCTGATGGAGAGTCCGAGGCCGGTGCCGCCGTACTTGCGGCTGGTGGTGCCGTCGGCCTGCTGGAAGGCGCCGAAGACGCTCTCCAGGTGCTGCGGGGCGATGCCGATGCCGGTGTCGACGACGTGGAACGCCACGACAGGGCCGCCGCGGCGCGCGACCTCGGGGATCCGTGACTCGTCGGCGGGCTCGATCCGCAGCGCGACCCGGCCGCGTTCGGTGAACTTGACCGCGTTGGAGAGCAGGTTGCGCAGCACCTGCCGCAGCCGGTAGTCGTCGGTCAGCACGTCGACCGGTACGCCCGCGGCGGTGGTGACGTCGAAGTCGAGGCTCTTCTGGCCGGTCAGCGGCCGGAAGGTGGCCTCGACGTAGTCCAGCAGCTGGCGCAGCGGGATCCGTTCCGGCGTCACGTCCATCTTGCCGGCCTCGACCTTGGACAGGTCGAGGATGTCGTTGATCAGCTGGAGCAGGTCGGAGCCTGCGGAGTGGATGATCCCGGCGTACTCGACCTGCTTGGCGGTGAGGTTGCGGGTGGGGTTCTGCGCGAGCAACTGGGCCAGGATCAGCAGGCTGTTGAGGGGCGTACGCAGTTCGTGGCTCATGTTGGCCAGGAACTCCGACTTGTACTTCGAGGCCAGCGCGAGCTGGTGGGCGCGGTCCTCCAGCTCCTGGCGGGCCTGCTCGATCTCCAGGTTCTTGGTCTCGATGTCGCGGTTCTGCGCGGCCAGCAGGGCGGCCTTCTCCTCCAGTTCGGCGTTGGAGGACTGCAGTTCCTCCTGCCGTGCCTGCAACTCCTCGGACCTGACGCGCAGTTCGGCGGCGAGTCGCTGCGACTCCCCGAGGAGCTCGTCGGTGCGGGCGTTGGCGACGATGGAGTTGACGTTGACACCGATGGTCTCCATCAGCTGTTCCAGGAAGGCCCGGTGGACGTCGGTGAACCGGTGCACGGTGGCCAGCTCGATGACGCCGAGCACCTGTTCCTCGACCACGATCGGCAGGACGACGAGGTGGACGGGGGCGGTGGAGCCGAGCCCGGACGAGACGGTGACGTAGCCCGCGGGCAGGTCCTCGACGAGGATCATGCGCTTGGAGCGGGCGGCCTGGCCGACGATGGAGCTGCCGAGCGCGAAGCGGGTGGGCAGCCCGTCACCGGCGGGGTAGGCGTAGGAGCCGATGAGCTGGAGTTCGGTGCCGCCGGGGGTGTCCTCGGCGAGGTAGAAGGCGCCGTACTGGGCCGACACCAGCGGGGTCAGTTCGTCCATGACGAGTTCGGCGACGACGCCGAGGTCGCGGCGGCCCTGCATGAGGCTGGAGATCCGCGCGAGGTTGGACTTCAGCCAGTCCTGGTCCTCGTTGGCCCGGGTGGTCTCGCGCAGCGACTCCACCATGAAGTTGATGTTGTCCTTGAGGTCGGCGACCTCGCCGGAGGCGTCCACGGTGATCGAGCGGGTCAGGTCGCCCTCCGCGACGGCACCGGTCACCTCCGCGATCGCCCGGACCTGCCGGGTGAGGTTCCCCGCAAGCTCGTTGACGTTCTCGGTCAGACGCTTCCACGTGCCGGAGACACCCTCGACCTCCGCCTGCCCGCCGAGCCGGCCCTCGCTGCCGACCTCGCGCGCCACCCGGGTCACCTCCGCGGCGAAGGAGGAGAGCTGGTCGACCATCGTGTTGATGGTGGTCTTCAGCTCCAGGATCTCCCCGCGCGCGTCGACGTCGATCTTGCGGGTCAGGTCGCCCTGCGCGACCGCCGTCGTGACCTGCGCGATGTTGCGCACCTGACTCGTCAGGTTGTGCGCCATGAAGTTGACGTTGTCCGTGAGGTCCTTCCACGTGCCCGCGACGTTCGGCACCCGGGCCTGACCCCCGAGGGTGCCCTCCGTGCCGACCTCACGCGCCACCCGCGTCACCTCGTCCGCGAACGCCGACAGGGTGTCGACCATCGTGTTGATCACCCCGGCGAGCGCCGCGACCTCGCCCTTCGCCTCCACGGTGATCTTCTGCGACAGGTCGCCGCGCGCCACCGCCGTCGCCACCTGCGCGATCGACCGCACCTGCCCGGTCAGGTTGGACGCCATCACGTTGACGTTGTCCGTCAGGTCCTTCCACGTCCCCGACACCCCGCGCACCGTGGCCTGGCCGCCGAGGTTGCCCTCGGTACCGACCTCGCGCGCCACCCGCGTCACCTCGTCGGCGAACGCCGACAGCTGGTCGACCATCGTGTTGATGGTCTCCTTCAGCTCCAGGATCTCCCCGCGCGCATCCACCCGGATCTTCTGCGACAGGTCGCCCTTCGCGACCGCCGTGGTCACCTGCGCGATCGACCGCACCTGCGCCGTCAGGTTGTCCGCCATCACGTTCACGGACTCCGTGAGGTCGCGCCAGGTGCCCGACACGTCACGGACGTCGGCCTGACCGCCGAGGCGCCCCTCCGTGCCGACCTCGCGCGCCACCCGCGTCACCTCGCCCGCGAAGGAGGAGAGCTGGTCGACCATCGTGTTGATGGTCTCCTTCAGTTCCAGGATCTCGCCACGGGCCGTGACCGTGATCTTCTGCGACAGGTCGCCCTCGGCAACGGCGGTCGCCACCTGCGCGATCGACCGCACCTGCGCCGTCAGGTTCCCCGCCATGAAGTTGACCGAGTCCGTCAGGTCCCGCCACGTGCCGGAGACGCCCTTGACGTCGGCCTGACCCCCGAGACGCCCCTCCGTACCGACCTCGCGCGCCACCCGCGTCACCTCGCCCGCGAACGCCGACAGCTGGTCGACCATCGTGTTGACGGTGTTCTTCAGCTCCAGGATCTCGCCGCGCGCGTCCACGGTGATCTTCTGCGACAGGTCGCCCTTCGCGACGGCCGTGGTGACCTGCGCGATGTTGCGCACCTGGTCGGTCAGGTTGCCCGCCATGAAGTTGACCGAGTCGGTCAGGTCGCGCCAGGTGCCGGCGACTCCGGGCACCTGCGCCTGGCCGCCGAGGCGGCCCTCGCTGCCGACCTCGCGCGCCACCCGGGTCACCTCCGCGGCGAAGGAGGAGAGCTGGTCGACCATCGTGTTGACGGTGTTCTTCAGCTCCAGGATCTCGCCGCGGGCAGCCACGTCGATCTTCTGCGACAGGTCGCCCTTCGCGACGGCCGTCGCGACCTGCGCGATGTCGCGCACCTGGCTGGTGAGGTTCCCCGCCATCGCGTTGACGGAGTCGGTGAGGTCCTTCCACGTGCCCGACACCCCGGGCACCTCGGCCTGACCGCCCAGCCGCCCGTCCGTGCCCACCTCGCGCGCCACCCGGGTGACCTCGGAGGTGAACAGCGACAGCTGGTCGACCATGCCGTTGAAGACGGTGGCGATCTCGCCCAGCAGACCGTCGGCGTCGTCCGGGAGCCGGGTGCCGAAATCGCCGTCCCGCACCGCCGTCAGGCCGGCGAGCAACTGCCGGAGTTCCGGCTCCCCGACCGCCCCGCCGGCCGCCCCGCCGGCCACCGATCGACCGCGACGCGCGTTCGGCAACGATCCGCCCACGGAGATGTCCGCCATAACCGACCCACATCCACTTCGTCGACGCCGTCGCCGACCCCGTCCGGGCACCGTCGTCGGCACCCGCCTGTCCGGACCCAGCTCCGCACGTGCACCCGGAGTGAGCCGTTGGCGAGGCTACCCCACCTCGGACGGCCCCCGGAGATGGAGTTGACGATCCCGCGACAGGAACGCCGTCACCCCTGCGGCCTGCGCGGGAGCCCTCCGACGTCAACGGCGCGGACGCGCACGGCACCGCGTGGCCGCGCGGTCTCCGGCCGGGCCGCGCTGCCCTGCTGCCCCGCCGCGCCGCTCGGCCGTGCTGCCAGGCCGTGCTGTCCGGCCGTGCTGTCCGGCATAGCGTTCACTTTTCATCCATTGCAACGAGCGAGTGGCTGACGTTGCATTAGATGCGTTTCCATTGCAACGATTATGCGGCCTTGAGCTGCAATGACAACGGTTTAGCGCAACAAGTGCCTTGATGAATCCTCGAACGCAACGTAGCGTTTGCGATGTCAGAAACAACGGACCGAGGAGCACACCATGCAGAAGTTCGACACCCCCACCCCGATCACCGCCGTCCTGGACATCCCCGCCGGACGCATCCGGCTCATCGCCGCCGACCGCACCGACACCACCGTCGAGATCCTCCC
>NZ_BPRL01000026.1:0-12864 GCF_045862635.1 Kitasatospora sp. NE20-6 | reverse complement strand
TCAGAGCACGGTAGTTGAGCTCGTCGACCTGATCCGCGAAGTCACGCCACACCTGGGCGCACTCACGCAGCTTGTCCTCGTCCGCCTTCGGCCAGTCGAAGCCGAGCATCTCCAGGACCCACTCGACGCCGTCCGGCAGCATCAACGACACGGTTCAACTCCCCCTGAAGGCACCCCCTGCGGCGGAGGTGCCTGGTGAACAGAGGCGGCCCGCGGCCGCCTGTCGGTGCGGACCCGACCCGAGGTCAGACGATCTGCGGGCGGTGCATGGACTGGATCTCGTTGCCCAGGGCGGCCGTACGCCCGCCGATGGCGCCCATCGCCCCACTGGTCGACGCCTCGTTGGCCTCGTGGTTGTTCGCCATCGCCTGGAGCTTCTGGCCCATCTCGCCGATCCGCTGCGCGAGGGAGTCCATCGACTCCTGCATGCCGTCGCGCAGGCCCTCGTACACGATGCCGAACTTCTCACCCAGGCTGTCGTCGCCCCACGGCGGTTCTCCGCCCTCCAGCGCAGCCAGGCGGGACTTCATCTGGTCAGCCGCCTGCTGGAAGTCATGGCCGACGGACTCCAACGCCCGGCCCTGGGCCCGCAGGTTGCCCTCGTCGACGATGATCTGCTCGCCCATTGCCCCGCCCCCGTCCACCAGTACCGCCGGGCACTGCCCCATGACGCCGCCCCGGTCATCAGATCTTACGCACACGAGGGCACGCCCGGTTCCATGCCCGGGGAGTACGCGGATCCTTCACAGGTCACCCCGGCCGACGGCATCGATCTTCACCGTGGCGCCCGCTCCGGCATCCGCGACAGCGGTGGAGCGCCGACGAACGGCCGTTCCGGGGACGGCGACCCCGGCTGTCCCGGAGCGGACGCGATCACCGCCACCGCCGTCAGGCTGCGGCGGTGCGGTCGAGGATCGCGGGCACGATCGTCGCCCAGTCGGCCCGCTCGACCCCGTGGCCGGCGTCCTCCAGGGTCAACAGCTCACCTTCCGGCAGCTGTTCCGCGAGTGCCTCACCGTGGCGGAGCGGGAACACCGGATCGGCGGTCCCGTGGATCACCAGCGCGGGCACGGCGATCGAGGAGAGCGGTGCGTGCGCGTGCTCGCCGTCCGGAAGCACGTCGTGGTTGCGGGCCGCGGTGAAGTCCCGCGCGCGCTCGACGTCATGTCGGGCAAGGCTGCGGGCGGCGGTCTCGTCGAACGGCCGCCGGCCTCCGGCGAGCAGGCATGCGTAGGCGACCTGGCGGTCGATCACGGAGTCCGCGTCCGGCCCGTCGGTGTGCGCGGCCGAGACGAACCGGACGAATTCCCCGGTCGGAGGCGGGAGTTCGCGGTCTCCGGGCACGACGGAGGTGGTGCTGATCAGCACGAGCGAGCGGACGCGCCCGGCGTGACCGAGCGCGAACAGCTGCGCGAACGCCCCTCCGGCAGAGACACCCACCACGTGCGCGGCCGACACCCCGTGGGCGTCGAGCACCCGGCCGAGGTCGTCGACCAGGTCCGCGCCGGTGTACCCGGGACGGCCCGGCCCGTAGGTGACCGAGCGGCCGGTGTCACGGTGGTCGTAGCGGATCACGAAGCGCCCGCCCCCGGCGAGCATCCGGCAGAAGCCCTCCTCCCACCAGAGCATCGAGGCCCCGGCGCCCATGACGAGCAGGACGGCCGGATCCGACGGGTCGCCGAACGACTCGGTGCAGAGCTCGACACCGTCCACCTCCACCATGCGCTCGGCCATTGCCGCGCCTCCTCGCCTCTCCCCGTCCCGTCCCACCCCGTCCCGTCCCACCCCGTCCCGTCCCGTCCCGTCCCGTTTCCATGGTGCCCGGTAGCGGGGCACCGGGCCGCCGGAGGCGTCCGCCGGGCCGCACGCCCTCACGTCGGGTCACTCGATCGGGCTCTCCGATCGGGACTCGAAGGCGGTCGAGGCCGGGCGGTTTCGTTTTCGGCAGGTTCAGGGTGATTCGGGCTTCACTGCATCGCTGTTCAGGTATCGGGACAGACGCCAACACCCGTTCCGTCCAAGGGTGTTCGGCCCGCCTGTCCGGCCCGGTGGCCGCCGCAGGCGATTCGGGACGGGCGCCGGGGCTACAACTCCTGAAGCCCGGGGGCCGATTCGGTCCGTTCCGTTGACAACGTTGCCAGGCTCAACTTTGCTTACCCGCACACGACCCCCGACGGTCCGGTGACAGTCCGCCCGTTCAGCCCTGGAGCCGTAACGATGTAGCGACGGCGCCCCCCTTCCCGCCCGGTCCGATCCGATCCGGTCCGGTCCGGTCCGATCCGCCGACCGGAACGCCCCACGACGCCCGACATCCGTGCGCGTGGCGTCCAGGAACGTCCCGACAACGTTGTCATTCGACCCGCCCGGCAGATGCACACCACTCCGTTCATCCTTGGAGGCAGACGATGATCAGCATCATGCGCGGACCGCGCCGGCGGGAACGCGGCGGTGACGGTACGGCGCCGGTGGCCGGTCCGCCCGCCGCCCGTGCCCGCCGACCCAGGAGGACGGCCGCTCTGGGCGCTCTGGCGCTCTCCGCGGCCGCCCTCTCCGGCGTGCTGCCGCCGGCCGGTCCGGCGGGCGCCGCCGACACGGCACGGCCCGGCCTGAGCTTCGCCGTCCCGGGCACCCAGGCGAAGCTCGGCACCGCGTACACCAAGGCCCTGACCAACCTGCTCGACACCAACACGGTCGGCTACGACCCGGCGGTGTACAACTCCTCCGGCCTGATGACCGGTTCGCCACAGACGTTCATCCGTGCGGGCGGCGGCTACGCGCAACCCTGGACCAGGGACGCGGCCGTGAACTCGTGGAACGCGGCCAGCCTGCTGGAGCCCAAGGCCGCCGCGAACACGCTGTGGGCGGCGGTGGTCAGGCAACCCAACGGGCAGCTGATCGTCCAGCAGGACAACCAGCTGTGGGACCAGGTCATCTGGATGACCGGCGCCTGGAACCACTACCTGGTCACCGGCGACCGGACCTTCCTGGCCAACGCCTACCAGGTGGCGACGAACACCCTCGACCTGCGCAAGAGCCAGAGCTTCAACGCGTCGTACGGACTCTTCCAGGGGCCGTCCTTCTTCAACGACGGCATCGCGGGCTACCCGGCGCCGCCGGCGGACAGCACGGAGAGCCACGGCGGCTACGTCGGCAGCTACCCGGCGACCGGCACGATGATGACGCTGAGCACCAACGAGCTCTACTACTCCGCCTACCGGAGCGCGGCCCAGATGGCCACCGCACTCGGCAGGTCCGCCGGTGAGGCCGCGGCGCTGAACTCGGCGGCCGACACGCTGAAGAACAAGATCAACCAGTACTTCTGGATCCCGGGCAAGGGCCTGTACGGCTACTTCGTCCACGGCAACGACAGCATGGCCGGTCAGCTGGACCAGACCGAGGAGGGCACCGGCCTGTCGTTCGCCGTCCTGTTCGGCATCGCCAGCAGCAGCCAGGCCCGGTCGATCATGCAGAACACCCACGTCCAGCCGTACGGGATCGCCGACACCTACCCCAACTACGCCCGTTACAGCGACGCCAAGCCCGGCCGCCACAACAACGTCGTCTGGCCGATGGTGCAGGGATACTGGGCCGACGCAGCCGCGCGCACCGGCGACCAGACCCGCTTCGCCAACGAGGTCCAGACGCTGGCCGGACTCGCCGTCGCGAGCAACCAGTTCGCCGAGATCTACAACGCGCAGACCGGCGCGGTGGACGGCGGGTGGCAGACCGGCGGCCACTGGGGCGCCGCCCCGGACCAGACCTGGTCGGCCACCGCCTACCTGCGCATGATCCACAACGGCCTCTTCGGGATGACGTTCACCTCCGACGGCATCACCTTCCAGCCGACCCTGCCCGCAGGATGGGGGGACGTCACCCTGTCCGGCGTCGCCTACCGGGGGGCGAAACTCACGGTCTCGCTGCACGGGTCCGGCAACACCGTCACCGCGTTCAAGCTGGACGGCGCGACCACCGCCGGCACCTCGGTACCCGCCTCCCTGACCGGCACGCACACCGTGGACATCACCCTGACCGGTGGCCAGTCCGCCCAGGGCACGGGCACCGTCCTGTCCGCCGTGAACAGCACCAAGTGCGTCGACGTCAACGGCAACTCGTCCGCCAACGGCACCGCCGTGCAGCTCTGGGACTGCAACAACACCACCGCACAGAACTGGACCAGGCAGTCCGACGGAACGGTCCGGGCCAACGGATCGTGCCTCGACGTCAACGGCGCCGGCACCACCGACGGCACCCTCGTACAGCTGTGGACCTGCAACGGGGGCGGCAACCAGCAGTGGACCGTCGTCAACGGCACCCTCGTCAACCCGGCCTCCGGCAAATGCCTCGACGACCCCGGCTACACCACCGCGAACGGCACCCGGCTCGACCTGTGGACCTGCAACAACGGCGCCAACCAGCACTGGGCGATCCCCTGACCCGCCGACGGCCGACCGGCCGCTGAAGGACCGCTGAAGGACCGCCGAAGATCCGGCCGCTGAGGGACCGCTGAGGGACCGCTGAAGATCCCGGTGCGATCCGGACTGCCGCCGGAAGTGGAAGGCCGGCACCGACGGAACCCTCACCGGCGTGCGGGGACGAGCACGGATCGGCCCCGGACAACCACGGAGAAGCACGGGAGAGACGCATGCCGCACATGAAGAGGACAGCCGCGGTTTCCCTGTCGGCACTGGTGACGGCACTGGTGACGGCGCTGGGCGGAGCCTGGGGCGCCGCCGCCCCCGCGCAGGCCGCCGCCCCCGCGCAGGTGCACGCCGCAGCCCCGGCGGCGACCACGGCGCTGCGCCTGGAGCCCCTGGGCGACTCGCTCACCTACGGCTCCCACAGCAGCGCCGGAAACGGCTACCGCCAACCCCTGTGGAACGCGCTGACGGCGGCCGGGTACCGGCTGGACTGCGTCGGCTCCGTCCGGGAGGGCACGATGGCCGACGCGGACAACACGGGCCTGCCGGGGTGGCGGATCGACGCGATCGCCGGTATCACGGACGGATCGCTGGCCACGTACAAGCCCAACGTCGTGACCCTCATGGCGGGCACCAACGACCTGGTGCAGAAGCACGACGTGTCCACCGCGCCCGACCGGCTGAGCGCGCTGGTCGACCGGATCCTGGCCGACGACCCCGGGGTGACCGTGCTGGTCGCCAACCTGATCGCCTCCACCAACCCCGACGTGGCGGCCGCCGAACCGGCCTACAACGCGGCGATCCCGCCGATGGTCAGGACCAAGCAGAACGCGGGCAAGCACGTGCAGTTCGTCGACATGGGCGCGGTGACCACGGCCGACCTGGTCGACCCCGAGCACCCGGGGGACACCGGCTACCGGAAGATGGCCGACGCCTGGAACCGGGGAATCCAGGCTGCCGCCGCCGCCGGCTGGCTCAACCCGCCCGCCGCGCTGGGTGCGCCGAGCGCCGGCGCGGTCGGCGGGGTCTTCTCCGGCATCCGGGACAAGTGCCTGGACGTCGACACGGGGAGCAGCGCGGACGGCACGCCCGTACAGCTGTGGAGCTGCAACCGCAGCCCGGCGCAGCAGTGGTCCGCGTACTCCGACAACACGCTGCGGGCACTGGGCAAGTGCCTGGACGCGACCGCCGGCGGCACGGCCGACGGGACGAGGACGCAGCTGTACACGTGCAACGGGTCGGCGGCCCAGGTGTGGCAGCCGTACAACGGCGGCTACCTCAACCCGGTCTCCGGCAAGTGCCTGGACGACCCGGGTGGTTCCGCCACCGACGGCACCCGGCTCGCCCTGTGGGGTTGCAACACCACGGCGGCCCAGCAGTGGGGGGCACCGGGGGTGGGGCCCGTCACCTCGGGCGTCGCGGGCAAGTGCCTCGACGACGCCGCGGGCTCGAACGTCAACGGCACCAAGGCCGAGGTGTGGGACTGCAACGGCTCGGCGGCCCAGCAGTGGGTTGCGCGGGGCGGCACGCTGGGCGCAGGCGGTCTGTGCCTCGACGTCAGGGGCGGCGCCACCGCCAACGGCACCCTCGTACAGCTCTGGGACTGCAACGGCGGCAGCGGCCAGAACTGGAAGGCGGGCTCGAACTCGTCCCTGGTGAACACGGCTTCCGGCCGGTGCCTCGACATCCCGAACAGCGCCACCTCCAACGGCACCCAGCTCGTCATCCGGGACTGCAACGGCGGCGTCAACCAGACGTGGGCACCGCCCACGAACGCATAGCGGCCCGCCGTGCGCGCACCCGGCCCGCGCCGCCGGGCGGGGCCGGCACACCCGCGACGCCGTGCGCGCACCTGCGCACGGCGTGATCCGGTCAACCACCCTTGAGAGGACGAACGATGAAGAAACCGGTGGCGATACTCACGACGGCTCTGCTGGCCGCAGGCGGCCTGGCCGGTGCGACGGCGGCTCCGGCCGCGGCCGACAGCAACACCCATGTGCGGCTCATGCCGCTGGGCGCCTCGATCACCGAGGGCGCCCTGAGCTCGACCGGCAACGGCTACCGGGGTCCGCTCTTCAACGAGCTGGCGGCAGAGGGCTACACGCCGGACTTCGTCGGCAACCTGCGCAACGGCACCACGTCCGACCCGGACCACGAGGGGCACTCCGGCTGGCGGATCGACCAGATCGCCGGCATCGCGGACGCCACGCTCGCCCGGTGGAAGCCCAACGTCGTCACGCTGCAGATCGGCACCAACGACCTGTCCCAGGGTTACCAGGTGGCGACGATCTCGGACCGGCTGCACTCCCTGATCGACCGGATCCTCGCCGACGTCCCCGGCGTGACCGTGCTGGTCAGCCCGCTGCTGGTGACCACCAGCCCCACCATCCAGGCGACCAGGGCCGAGTACGACCGGCAGGTCCCGCTGATCGTCAGGGCCGAGCAGGCCGCGGGCAGGCACGTCGGGTTCGTCGACACCGGCTCGGTGCGGGCCTCCGACCTGGCCGACGACCGCCACCCCAACGACGCCGGGTACCAGAAGGTCGCCGACGCGTTCAACGCCGCCCTCCGGACCGCGGACCAGGCCGGCTGGATCAAGGCCCCCGCCCCCAACGGCGGCCCGGTCAGGTCCGGGGTCGGCACCGCCGGCAAGTGCCTGGACGTCAAGGGCGGCAGCGCCGCCAACGGCACGCCGGTGGAGATCTGGACGTGCAACGCCACCGACGCCCAGTGGTGGACGCTGCGCGCGGACGGAACGCTGCGGGCCGTGGGCAAGTGCCTCGACGCCACCGGCTACGGCACCGCCAACGGCACGCCCGTGGAGATCTGGGACTGCAACGGCGGCGCCAACCAGGTCTGGCAGCCGTACAACGGCGGTTACCGCAACCCGCTGTCCGGCCGCTGCCTGGACGACCCCGGTTTCGCCACCGCCGACGGCACCCGGCTCGACCTCTGGGACTGCAACGGCGGCGCCAACCAGAAGTGGACGACGCTGCCGGTCGTCCGGTAACGGGATCGGCAGCACCGGGCCTGCGCCGGGGTCTCCGGTTCGACGGCGGTTTCTAGGGGCCGGCCTCGGGCGGGGGCCGGCGGGCGGTGGGCCTGGCCCGGACGTGCATGCGCTCGCCCTGCGGGCCGTAGAGGGTGAGGAACTCGACGGGCCGGTCGCCCGCGTTGGCGATGCCGTGGGGCGTGCGGGTGTCGAACTCCGCGGCCTCGCCGGCCGTGAGCACGAGGTCCTGGTCGCCCAGGGCCAGCCGCAGGTGTCCGGAGAGCACGTAGAGCCACTCGTAGCCCTCGTGCACGCGCTGCTCGGGCGGGGAGTCGTCGGCCGGACGGCGCACCGGGAGGATCTGCTTGTAGGCCTGGAGGCCGCCGAGGTGGCGGGTCAGCGGGACGAAGGTCTGGCCGTGGCGGGTGAAGGGCTCGGGGTGGATGCGCGGGTCGCCGGTGGCGGGGGCGCCGACGAGTTCGTCGAGCTGCACGCCGAAGGCCCTGGCGAGCGGCAGGAGGAGTTCCAGCGTCGGTTTGCGCCCGCCCGACTCCAGCCGCGACAGGGTGCTGAGGGAGATCCCGGTCGTCCCGGCGAGCTGGGCGAGCGTGGTGCCGCGGGCGCGTCGCAGGGCGCGCAGGCGCGGCCCGACCGCGGTCAGGACGGGGGTGATGTCGTCGGCCATCCTCCCATTTGCCGATTCGGCAACGCTGTTTGTCAATCCCGCCGGCCGGGCGCAGAGTCGGTCCGTAAGGGCACGGCAGACGGACGGGCGGAGGACCGATGCAGGGCGGAACGGGAGACGGACCCCACTACGACGTGGTGGTGATCGGCGGCGGCCCCGCCGGTCTGAGCGGCGCCTCGACGCTCGGGCGGGCGCGGCGCTCGGTGCTGGTGGTCGACTCCGGGGAGCCCCGGAACGCCCCGGCGACGGGGGTGCACACCTACCTCGGCCTGGAGGGGGTGGCGCCCGCCGACCTGCTGGCGGCCGGCCGTGACGAGGTGCGCCGGTACGGCGGTGCCGTCCGGCACGGCACCGTGGTCACGGCCGGGCGGTGCGAGGACGGGGGCTTCCGGGTGGTGCTGGCGGACGGCGGGGTGGTGCACGGCGGACGGCTGCTGGTCACCACCGGTCTGACCGACGTGCTGCCCCCGGTGCCCGGCCTGGCGGAGCTGTGGGGCCGCGACGTGCTGCACTGCCCGTACTGCCACGGCTGGGAGGTCCGCGACCAGCCGATCGGCGTGCTGTCGACCGGCCCGCTGGCCGTGCACCAGGCCCTCCTGTGGCGGCAGTGGAGCGCGGACGTGACGCTCTTCCGCCACACCGGCCCGGCGCCCTCCGAGGAGGAGGACGAGCAGCTGGCGGCCCGCGGCGTCACGGTCGTGGAGGGCGAGGTGGCAGCCCTGGGGACGACCGGTGGGCGGCTGTCCGCCGTACGCCTGGCGAACGGCTCCGACGTGCCCTGCCGGGCCCTGGCCGTCGCCGCCCGTCTCGACGCCCGTGCCGCGTTCCTCGCCGGGCTCGGCCTCGTGCCGGTCGGCCAGGAGATGGCCGGGCACGAGATCGGCGGCCGCATCCCGTCCGACCCGACCGGCGCCACGTCCGTCCCCGGGGTGTGGGTGGCGGGCAACCTCACCTCGCTGACCGACCAGGTGATCGGCGCGGCGGCCGCCGGGGTGCGGGCGGGCGCCGCCGTCAACGCCGACCTCGTCGCCGAGGAGACCCGCCGGGCGGTCGCCGCCCGGCGGGAGGCCGCGTCGGTCTTCTCCGGCAGGGCGGAGCGCGAGGTCTGCGAGCGCGTGCTCGGCGACCGCCGGCACGGGGTCTGACCCCCTCCCCCAGGGCCCCGCGCACACGAAGCACATGGCACGCAGCACGTACACGTACACGAGATGGAGAGCAGCACGTGACGACCGACGACACCCGGACGGCCTCGGCCGAGGAGTTCTGGGACACCCGCTACGCGACGGCGAACCGCATCTGGAGCGGCAACCCCAACACCGCCCTGGTGCGCGAGACCACCGGTCTCGTCCCCGGCCGGGCGCTCGACCTGGGCTGCGGGGAGGGCGCCGACGCGGTGTGGCTCGCCCGGCAGGGCTGGCGGGTCACCGCGGTCGACGTCTCCGCCGTGGCCCTCGGCCGTGCCGCAGGGCACGCGGCCGACGCCGGTGTCGGCGACCTCGTCGACTGGCAGCAGCACGACCTGTCGGTGTCGTTCCCGGCGGGCTCCTTCGACCTCGTCTCCGCCCAGTTCCTGCACTCGCCGGCCGACCTGCCGCGGGAGCAGGTGCTGCGGGCAGCAGCGGAGGCCGTCGCGCCGGGCGGCGTCCTGCTGGTCGTCGGGCATGCCGGGCCGCCGTCCTGGGATCCCGGGCACCACCACGCCCTCGGTCTCCCGACGACCGACGAGGTGCTGGCGTCCCTCGAACTCCCCTCCGGGCACTGGGAGGTGCTGGTCAGCACCGAGTACGAGCAGCAGCTGACCGGCCCCGACGGCCGGCCCGGCACCCGGCGCGACAACACGCTCATGCTGCGCCGCCTGCCGGTCTGAACGCAGGGCGGGTGCAGGCCGGGCCGGGCCGGTGGGCTGCGTGGCGCGGCCGAACGTGTGGTGCGCACCGCGACCCCGTGACCCGGCCGCCGCACCGGCGTTGTGCGCTCGGGACCTCACCACCCGCCGCACGGAGGCATCATGCGTACGACCGTCCGACTCGCCCTCGCCCTCACCGCCGCCGCGGTGCTCGCCGCCACCGCACCCACCGCCGCGACCGCGGCCGGCTCGGCCGCACCCACCGCCGCGACCGCGGCCGGCTCGGCCGCACCCACCGCGGCCGAGCTCGCCCAGCAGCCGCACAGCATCCCCGTGCTGGCGGTCACCGACCTGGGCGCGCTGACCACGCTCGGCAAGCTGGGCTACGACTTCTCCGGGCTCCTCGGGCAGCCCTGAACCCCGCCGGGCCGGCCCGCCGGTCCATGTCCGGCCGGCCCGCCGACCAGGCACGATGCCGCCACCCCGACCGGCTCGGGGCGGGTCGGCCGTGAGAGCGTGATGCCATGAGCGAGACGATCACGGTCACCACCTGGCACCTGGAGCAGACCTCCCCCGCGGACCTGCGGCCCACCCCGGCTCCGTCGGGCACCCCCTTGCAGGTCGTCAGGTCGGAACGGACCGGCCCCGAGTTCGCCCGGTTCCTGTACACCGCCGTCGGCGGGCCGTGGACGTGGACCGACCGCCTGCCCTGGACGTACCGGCAGTGGCAGGACTGGCTCGACCAGGACGGCCTGGAGACCTGGGTCGCGTGGGTCGCCGGGAGCCCCGCCGGGTACGTCCAGCTGGAGCCGCTCCCGGACGGCGAGGTGGAGATCATCTACTTCGGCCTGCTGCCGGGCTTCATCGGGCAGGGCATCGGCAGCCACCTGCTCAGCCTCGGCGCCGCCCGCGCCTGGGACCTCGCCGACCGGCACCCCGGCCTACCGGCGACCCGCCGCGTGACCGTGCACACCTGCTCGCTCGACGGCCCGGCGGCGCTGCGCACCTACGAGGCGCGCGGCTTCCGGGTGTTCCGCACCGACGACGCCGAGCAGCCGGTGACCGCCGCCCCCGGCCCCTGGCCGGGCGCCGGGGCCTGACCCGGCCCCGCACGGATCCGCGGGCGCCCGCCGCTCCCCGCCCGGGGCGGGGCGGGCGGCGGGGCCCGGTCGGCGCAGGTCACCCGGCGCCGGGACGGCAAAAAGCCGGGCCCGGTGCGCTTTCGCACACCGGGCCCGGCTGTCAGTAGCGGGGACAGGATTTGAACCTGCGACCTCTGGGTTATGAGCCCAGCGAGCTACCGAGCTGCTCCACCCCGCGTCGGTGATGTGAACTCTACGGCACTCCCTGGCGAAACACGAAATCCATTGCGTCCCGCGCGTCCCACGAGGGATTCCGCGGGTCCGCCGTGGCGACACGGGGGCGGACGGGCACGGACGGACGGAGGGGACGGAGGGGGACGGCCAGGAGTGGACTCCCCCGCCGGGGCGGTGCACCGTGGAGGTATCGGCCCTGTCGTCCCGTCGCACTCCGGGAAGGTGGCGATGATCATGGCTGAACACCCGCACGCCGCGCTCGTCCGCAGAGGATACGAGGCCTTCGTCAGCGGCGACATGGACGCGATGGCCGGCCTGCTGGCCGCCGACGTCACCCACCACGTACCGGGAGGCAACCCGCTCTCCGGCGACCACAAGGGGCGGGACGCCGTCCTCGACCTCTACCGGCGGCTGGGCGAGGAGACCGGGGGCACGATGCGCGCCGAGCTGCAGCGCGTCCTCGTGGACGGCCGCGGGCACGCGGTGTCCGTCCACCGCTGGACGGCCACGCGCAAGGGGCGCGCACTGGACAGCACGGCGGTGCTGGTCTTCCGGATCCTCGGCGACCGGATCACGGACATCGACGAGTGCGTGGAGGACATGGACGTCGAGGACGCGTTCTGGTCATGACCGGCCGCCCGCTGCCGGGCGCTGCGCGCCGCAGGACTGCGACGGCGTGGAGCTACGGGGACGGGGACGGAACCACGGCCGGGCCGGCCGGCCGGGCGCCGTCCATGCCTCCGCCGATGCCGCCTCCGCCGTCGATACCTCCGCAGCCGTCCGCCGGAGCGTCGGGTGTCGTCCCGGCGAGCCGGAAGAGGTGCTGCTGCTCCTGGTCGGTGAGCCGGAGGGCGCGGGCGATACCGCCCAGGACCTGGGGGGAGGGGTGCCGGCCGCGGGCCTGTTCCAGCCGTGCGTAGTGGTCCACCGAGACGTGGGCGAGGCCGGCGACCTCTTCGCGGCGCAGGCCCGGGGTGCGGCGCCGGGCGCCTGCGGGCAGGCCGAGGTCCTCCGGCCGCAGCCGTTCGCGTGTGCCGCGGAGGAAGGCCGCGAGGGCGAGCGTGTCCATGCCCTCACCGTACGGGGGCGCGGGCGCCACCCGGGGCGGGGGTGGCGCGCGTACGCGGCGGAGCGCCGGGCCCGGGGTGCCGACGGTCGTGCATGGACCCGCGGAACCGGGGCACCCGCAGGGCTGTACGCAACCCGTCGAAAGGACGTTCCCATGCTCCCCCTGGTGCTGGTCCTCCTGCTCGCCCTGCTGCTGTTCGGCCTCGGCTTCGCGGTGAAGGTGCTCTGGTGGGTCGCCGTCATCGTCCTGGCCCTGTGGCTGGTCGGCTTCGTCGCCCGCGGCACCGGCACCGGGGGCGGCCGGGGCCGTTGGTACCGCTGGTGAGCCGGCCGCAGCACGCCGCCCGGACACGGGCCCGGCACGTGCCGCTCACCGTGCTCCTCGCCCGCCTGCTGGCGGCGCGCACCGCGGTGCTGCTGACACCCGGCATCCGCCGGTAGCGCCGATAGGGCAGACAGCGCCGAGCGGGGGGGGGGGGGGGGCCCCCCCCCCCACCCCCCCCCCCCCCCCCCCCCCCCCCCGCCCCCCCCCCCCCCCC
>NZ_BPRL01000025.1:0-34285 GCF_045862635.1 Kitasatospora sp. NE20-6 | reverse complement strand
ATCCGCCGGTAGCGCCGATAGGGCAGACAGCGCCGAGCGGGGCGGTACGGGGAACGAACCCCGTACCGCCCCGCTCGCCACGTCCGGACGCGGACCGCCCGAAGCAGGACCGCCCGAAGCAGGGCCACCCGAAGCAGGACCGCCCGGAACCGGGCCGTCAGAGGGTGAACGCCACCTGGTCGACGGTCCAGAAGGCGCTGTTGGTGCCGGTGTAGCGGAAGCGCAGCCTGGCGGTGGAGGCCCCGGCCGGCACGGTGACCGGGATGCTCTCGAAGGCGTTGCGGTCGGCGCGGTACGACGCGATCAGCTGCGGGGTGCCGGAGTCGAAGACGACGTACACGTCGCCGGTCTGCGGGCCGTCGACCCGGTAGTCCGTGGCGAAGGCCAGGGTGGCCCGGGTCGCGCCGGCGACCGGGTAGGCCGGGCTGATCAGGGTGGAGTCGAACTGCCCGGTGCCGTGGGTCCTGTCGTCCCACTCGTCGGAGTCGGCGACGGCGAAGACGTTGCGGGCGCGCACGTTGGTCTCGCGCGCCTGGCCGCGCTGCGCGGCCGTCCAGAACTCGTCGGTGGCGAAGGCCCAGCCGCGCCATTCGGTGACGCCGCCGGTCGGCAGCGCGGAGTTGTCGATGCTCCAGCCGCTCGGCGCGGTGTGCGTCCAGCCCTTGGTGGCGGCCGCGATGCCGGTCTCGTCGACGCGGGTCTGCAGCGAGGGGCGCAGGGCGTCGAAGGCGTCCGGCACGATCTCGCCGATGGGCCTGCCGTCCAGCTTCCAGGCGGGGTCGGCGGTGACGCCCTCGTGCTTCAGCACGGTCGGGGCGATGTCGACGAGCCTGACGTCCTGCCGGACGGAGCCCGCCGGGTAGCCGGCGCCGTTCGCGATGACGAAGGTCTGCCGCTCGTAGGCGCTGTTGCCGCCGTGGCCGCCCGCGTCGGTGTGGCCGTGGTCGGTGGTGACAAGGATCAGCCAGTCCTCCGAGCCGTACGTGGGACGGGAGGTGACGGCCTGCACGACCTGCCCGACCAGCGCGTCGACGCTGTGGATCGCGGCGGCGTACTGCGTGCTCGCGCCGCCGTAGCCGTGACCGGCCTCGTCGACCTGGTCGAAGTGCACGAAGGCGGTGTCGGGGTTGCCGTTGCGGAGGTAGTCGGCCGTGTCGGCGGCCGCCTTGGCGTCGTTCTCGGCCTCGGCGATCCGCAGGTCGGGGCTGCCGTGGAACACGGTGTCGGCGATCGGGCTCCACGAGCCGACGACCAGGGTGGAGGCGGCGGGCTGCGCGGCCTCCAGGCGGGTGGCGAAGTCCGGGTAGAGGTCGTAGCGGGCGCCCGCGAAGGTGTTGTCCTTGACGAGGTGCTTGTCGGGCCAGACGCCGGTGGCGATGGTCGACCAGCCGGGGCCCGAGAGGGTGGGCGCCATCGGGTCGGCGTAGAGGCTGCTGGGGGCGGTGAGCCCGGCGGCCATCAGGCCCTTGAGGACGGGGGCGTCCGCGGTGAGCAGCTTGTCGTACCGGGTGCCGTCGATGCCGATGACCAGGGTCTTCGCCTGCTTGGTGCCGTTCGGCAGGCCCTTGTACGGGCCGGTCGCGGCATCGGCCTGCAGGGCGCTCAGCGGTACGAGGACGGCCGCGGCCGCCGTGGCGGCGAGGGCGGTCCGGAGGGGCGGGGGGATGCGCACGGGTGCTCCTCGGTGGAGGGGTCGGTGCGGAACGGCACCGGCACCGAGCGTGGGGCCCGCCGGCGAGCCGTACGCCTCGCCGAAGGCACCGCCGCATGAACAGCTCTCGAAGTTCAGTCCATACCCGTTACCGTTCCGTGATGCGGATGACGGCCTGTCACCCTGCCCACGGCGGCGGCCTGTACGGTGGCGCCGTGAGCCACGGCACCCCGCACCCGCCGCCCGCGCCGGTCCGTTCCGGCGTGCCGGAGCACGGACGCGTGCCGAAGTACTACCTGGTCAAGGCCGAACTCGGGGAGCTGCTCGCCGAGCTCGGGCCCGGCGGCGCGCTGCCCACCGAGGTCGACCTCGCCGCCCGCTACGGCGCCGCCCGGGCGACGGTCCGCCAGGCCCTGCGCGAGCTGCTGCTGGAGGGCCGGCTCCGGCGGCGCGGGCGCAGCACCGTGGTGGCCGGGCCGAAGATCGAGCAGCCGCTGTCGCTCGCCAGCTACACCGAGGGTGTCACCCGTCAGGGCCTGCGCCCGCACCGCACCCTCATCGGGCTCGACCGCCTCCCCGCCGACCCGGCGATCGCCGCCTGCCTGGGCGTTGCCGGGGGCGAGCCCGTCTGGCACCTCGAACGCGTGCTGCGGGCCGACGAGGAGCGGATCGGCCTGGAGAGCACCTGGGTCGCGGTGGCCCGGGTGCCGCGCCTGGACGAGGACTTCGACCCGGCGGGCTCCTTCTACCGGTACCTCCGCGACCAGGGGGTGGCCCTCGGCGGCGCCGAGGAACGGATCGAGACGGTGCTGGCGTCCCCGCGGGAGGCCCTGCTCGTCGGCACGCCGCCGGCCCTGCCCATGCTGCTGCTGCACCGGCGCAGCCGGGACACCGCAGGGCGCCCCCTCGAACAGGTGCGGACGCTCTACCGGGGCGACCGCTTCAGCTTCACCCTCGACCTGGCCGCGCCGACGACGGACTGACGCCGCCCGGCTCCACCGCACCCCCGGCTCCACCACTCCCCCAGGGGCGCGGCGGCGCGGTCAGCCCCGGGTGCGCGGCAGGTTCTGCTCGGCCCAGATGACCTTGCCCTCGGGGGTGTACCGGGTGCCCCAGCGTTCGGAGAGCTGCGCGACGAGGAAGAGGCCGCGGCCGCCCTCGTCGGTGGCCGAGGCGTTGCGCAGGTGGGGGGAGGTGCTGCCGGAGTCCCCGACCTCGCAGATCAGGGCCAGGTCGTGGATCAGCCTGATCCGGATCGGCCCGGCGGCGTGCCGGATCGCGTTGGTCACGAGCTCGCTGAGGATGAGCTCGGTGCTGAACACCAGCGCGTCCAGGCCCCAGGTCTCCAGCTGCCGGGTGGCGGCGGCGCGGGCGGCGGCGACGGCGGCCGGGTCCGCGGGGACGTCCCACTCGGCGATCCGCTCGACCGGCAGGCCGCGGGTGCGGGCGACGAGCAGGGCCACGTCGTCCTCCGGCCGGGAGGGCAGCAGCGCCTCCAGCACCGCCTGGCAGGTCTCCTCGGGCGACCGGCCGGGGTGCGCGAGGGCGGCGCGCAGCAGGTCGAGGCCGATGTCGATGTCGCGGGTGCGGGCCTCGACGAGACCGTCGGTGAACAGCACGAGCTGGCTGCCCTCGGGGAGTTCGAGTTCGGCGGTGGTGAACGGCAGGCCGCGCAGGCCGAGCGGCGGTCCGACGGGCGTGTCCGGGATCTCCACCGTGCCGTCGCCGTGCACCAGGACGGCCGGGAGGTGCCCGGCCCGCGCCAGCTGGCAGCGCCGGGTGGCCGGGTCGTAGATCGCGTACAGGCAGGTGGCGCCGATGATCGCGGACTCCGCGCCGTTGGCGGCCTCCTCCTGGTCGATGCGGCTGACGACGTCGTCGAGGTGCGTGAGCAGTTCGTCGGGCGGCAGGTCGAGGGCGGAGAAGTTGTGCACCGCGGTCCGCAGGCGTCCCATCGTCGCGGCGGCGTGCAGGCCGTGGCCGACCACGTCGCCGACCACCAGCGCCACGCGGGCGCCGGAGAGCGGGATGACGTCGAACCAGTCGCCGCCCACCCCGGCGTGGGCGGGCAGGTAGCGGTAGGCGGCGTCGACGGCGCTCTGCTCGGGCAGGCCGCGGGGCAGCAGGCTCTGCTGCAGCGTCACGGCCATGGCGTGGCTGCCGGTGATCGCGGAGGTGATCTGCTCCTGCGTGGTGTACCGCACCTCGAAGAAGCCGTTGTTGCGGCCGAGCCGGAGGACGGCCACCCGGTCGGCCACCGCCTGGACGTCGTCGAGGTTGTGCGTGACGAGGACGACGGCGTGGCCCTGCTCGCGCAGCCGCCGGATCATGTCGAGCGTCTGCGCGCTCTGCTCCAGGCCCAGGGCGGCGGTCGGCTCGTCGAGGATGACGAGCTCCGGGCGTCCGATGAGCGAGCGCGCGATGGCGACGGCCTGCCGCTGGCCGCCGGAGAGCGACGCCACCGGGATGCGCACGCTCGCGAGGCGGACGGAGAGGCCCTCCAGCACGGCCCGTGAGCGGCGCTCCATCTCCACCTCCCGCAGGAGGCCGAAGCGGCGCAGCTCGCGGCCGAGGTAGAGGTTGGCGACCGCGTCGAGGCTCTCGCAGAGCGCGAGGTCCTGGTAGACGGTGGCGATGCCGAGGTCCTGGGCGTCGTGGGGCCGGCGGATGGAGACCGGCCGGCCGAGCCAGCGGATCTCACCCGTGTCGGGCGGGTTGACCCCGGCGATGGTCTTCACCAGGGTCGACTTGCCGGCGCCGTTGTCGCCGACGAGGGCGACGATCTCGCCTGCGTGCACGTCCAGGTCGACGCTGCTGAGGGCCTGGACGGTGCCGAACCGCTTGCAGACCCCGCGCAGCGACAGGAGCGGCACGCGGGCCAAGGAGCACCTCCGGTCGGTGGGCGAGGGCCCGGAGCCGTCGGTTCCGGGCCGTGCGCTGCCAAGTCTGCCCGCCCGGCCCCTCCGGCCGTGTCACCAACGCGCTGCGACAGGGTGACGCCCCCGGGGGCGGCCGGGCCCGGGGCGCGGCCTTGCGGCGCACCCCGGCGGTGCGGGCGTGCGCCCCGGCCGCGGTCAGGCGGGCGCCGGCGGGCGGGCGTCCAGCAGTCCCCCGGCCCGGAGGTCCGCCCACAGCTGCGGCGGGACGCCGACCGCCGCGTCCGCGGTGTCGCGCCGCACCTCGCCCGCGGAGCGCATGCCGACCACGACGCCCGCGACGGCGGGGTGCAGCAGCGGGAACGCCAGTGCCGCCTGCGGCAGGGTCACGCCGTGCGCCTCGCAGACGTCCGCGATGCGGTGGGCCCGGTGCAGCACCCCGGGTGCGGCGGGGGCGTAGTCGAAGGTCGCTCCGGGCCCGGGCCGCGGTGCGGCGAGCACGCCGGAGTTGAACACGGAGGCGGCGAGCACGGAGACGCCGCGTTCGGTGCAGGCGGGCAGCAGGTCGTCGAGGGCGCTCTGGTCGAGCAGCGTGTACCGGCCGGAGAGCATCACCACGTCGGCGTCCGTCTCGCGGACCAGCCGGGCCAGCAGGCCGGGGTGGTACATCCCGGCGCCGACCGCGCCGACGACGCCCTGGGCGCGCAGCTCGGCGAGCGCGGGCCAGCCGGTGCGCAGGGCGTCGTCGAGGTGGTCCTCCGCGTCGTGCAGGAGGAGCACGTCGAACCGGTCGGCGCCGGTCCGGGCGAGGGAGTCCTCGACGCTGCGCAGGATGCCGTCGCGGGAGAAGTCCCAGACCCGGCGGTGGGTGGCGGGCACGACGAACCGGTCGTCCGTACGGCCGGCGGCGTCCTGCGGGACGAGGAGCCGGCCGACCTTGGTCGAGAGGGTGAACTCCTCGCGGGGCCGGTCGCGGAGGAAGGCGCCGAGGCGGCGTTCGGACTGCCCGAGCCCGTAGTGCGGGGAGGTGTCGAAGGTGCGGATGCCGGCGTCCCAGGCCGCGGCGAGCGCCTCCTCGGCGGTGCGGTCGTCGAGCGCGGTGAAGAGCCCGCCGAGGGGCCCGCCGCCGAAGCCGAGCCGGGTGACCTCGACACGGCTGCGCCCGAGCCGGTGCGTCCTCATCGCCGCTGCGTCCTCATCGCCACCGTGCCCTCATCGCCGCTGCGTCCTCATCGCCGGGGCCTCCTCGTGCCGGCGGCCGGCAGCGGCCGCGGTCGGCATTCTGCCCGCGGGCGGGGCCGTGCCGCCGCAGGCGCGCGGCGGGCCGTCAGGATGCGGGCGGTGCCGCTTCCGCGCGGGCGGGCCGGTCGGGGGCGGACCGGTCGGGGCCGAGGCCGAGGAGGATGCCCATGCGGCGCACCTCGTGGTCGAAGTAGGCCCGGTGGTCGCCGACGATCGCGGCGCGGTGGCCGAAGAGTTCGAAGGAGACCGCGCCGAAGAGGTACGTCCAGGCCGAGAGGCCGGCGACGACGAGGGCGTCGGGGGTCCCCTCGGGCAGGCGGCCGAGCAGGGGCTGCAGGGCGCGGTGCGTGTCGGCGGGTACGGGGGTGTCGTCGAACGGGTGGTACGCGCCGGCCGCGGCGGCCTCGGCGAAGAGGCCGCCGATCAGGAAGGGCACGCGGATGCCGGGCGCGGTGGTGTCCGGCGGCGCCTCGTAGCCGGGCACGGGCGAGCCGTGGATCAGCGCGTACTCGTGCGGGTGGGCGAGCGCCCAGTCGCGGACGGCGTGGCAGATGCCGGCCCACCGGGTGAGGTGCGGCTCGGCGTGCGTCGCGGCGGCGGCCGCGTCGGCGGCGTCGCCGAGGGCGTCGTAGGCGTCCGCGATGAGTGCGGTGAGCAGGGCGTCGCGGCCGGGGAAGTACCGGTAGAGCGCGGACGCGGAGACGAGACCGGTGTCGCGGGCGACCCCGCGCAGGGAGAGGCCGGCGGGACCGTGCTCGGCGAGCTGGCGGCGGGCCGCCTCCTTGATGTCCCGGGTGAACTCGATGCGGGCCCGCTCGCGGGCGGTGAGGGCCTTGGGCGCGGTGGACATGCGCCCCATCCTCGCAGTCGGCGAGAACACCCGCAACATTCGAGCACGACAGTCTCGGAGGAGAACGGAGTAGACGATCGAGAACACTGTTCTTGACAGCGGCAGCCGTATCCGCCAGTCTCGTGGTCGAGCGAGAACGGTGTTCTCGCAACACCCCGACCCACCCCCTCGGAGGACCCCGTGAGCAAGCACCTGATCGTCGGCGCCGGACCCGTCGGCACCGCCACCGCCCGTCTCCTCGCCGAGCGCGGCGAGGAGGTCACCGTCGCCACCCGCTCCGGCGCGACCGCCGCCCCGCTGCCCGGCGTCACCCTCGTCCGGCTCGACGCCACGGACACGGCCGCGCTGACCGGGGCCGCGACCGGCGCGGCGGTGCTCTACAACTGCGCCAACCCGGCCTACCACCGCTGGGCCACGGACTGGCCGCCGCTGGCCGCCGCGCTGCTGCAGGCCGCGGAGCGCTCGGGCGCCGTGCTCGCCACGGTCGGCAACCTCTACGGGTACGGCGAGGTCACCGCCCCCATGACGGAGGAGACGCCGCTGAACGCGCACACCGTCAAGGGCCGTGTCCGCGCCCGGATGTGGGAGGACGCGCTCGCCCTGCACACGGCCGGGCGGATCCGGGCCACCGAGGTCCGCAGCTCCGACTACCTGGGCCCCGGCGCCGTCGCCGCCCTCGACTCCCGGGCGTTCACACGCGCCCTGGCGGGCCGCGGCGTGCAGGTGCTGCGCGACCCGGACACCGCGCACAGCTGGACCTACACCCTCGACGCCGCCCGCATGCTGGTGACCGCCGGCAGCGACGAACGCGCCTGGGGCCGGGCCTGGCACACGCCCACCGGCGCGCCGCGCACGCAGCGCGAGGTCGTCACCGACCTCTGCCGGGCCGCCGGCGTACCGCCCGTCACCGTCAGCCGGATGCCCGACGCCCTGCTCGCGGTGCTGGGCCTGGTCAACCCGACCGTCCGGGCGCTCAAGGAGACCGCGTACCAGCTGGACCGGCCGTTCGTGGTGGACTCCTCCGCCGCCCGGCGGACCTTCGGCCTGGAGGCGACGCCGTGGGAGCAGGTGCTCGACGCCCTCGTCGCCGCCCACCGGTGACCCCGGCGGCACAAGGTCCGGCGCTGCTGACGGTGCTGCTGCCGGCGCTGCTGCCGGCGCTGCTGCCGGTGCCCGCACCGGAGACGCGGGCGAAGGCCGGGGCGGGGCCCGCCTCCGCCAGGGTCCGCGCGGCGGCGAGGGCGCGGTCGCGGGTGACGCGCCCGCAGCCGGCCGGGCCCGGGCGGACCCGTCAGTGGGCGCCGAGGATCGCCAGCACCACGAGGCCGGCCAGGGCCACGAGCCAGGCCCACCACGTGTCCTTCAGGTCCATCGCTTCCTCCTCCGGGCGTCGGTGCACCGATCGGAGCACCGATGGCGGGAACGGTCAACACCCCACGCACGGACGGCTGCCGGGCACCACCCGGATGCAGCCGCGGCCGGGGCGGCCCCGGCCGGGCCCGCGGCGCCCCCGTTCAGGCGCCCGTCCGGGCTCCCGGCCGGACGCCCGGTGCGGCCGACGGCTCGACCCCGTCGCTGAGCAGCAGCGGCACGCCCGCCCGCCGTGCGCGGGACAGCGCCCGGAACCACGGGCGCTGAGCGGGCTGGAGCAGCGGCCGCCAGGCGGCGGGGCTCCGCCAGGCGTGGGTGTCGTGCTCGGTGCTGAGTGCGATCGGGGTGCCGGCGGGCAGCACGCCGCCGTCGAAGCAGAAGTCGATGACCTGCGGCCAGCCGTCGGCGGCCGCGCGGTGGTCGACGGCGAGCAGCCGCGGCGGGCCGTCCGCGACGATGCCGGTCTCCTCGCGGGTCTCCCGCACCGCGGTCTCGTGGGGCCGCTCGCCGTCGTCGGCGAGGCCGCCGGGCAGCTGCCACCAGGCGGGGTGCCCGGGGTAGGGCCGGGCCTGGTGCAGCATCAGGACGCGGCCCGCCGGGTCGGTGAGCAGCAGGGCCGCCGAGACGACGTGCCGGGGCAGGCCCGCGGTGAACTGCGCCGCGGGCAGGAACGGCCGGAGGGGTGCCTCCGGCGCGGTCGGGGTGGTCGGTGCCATGCGCGGCCCTCCGGCGGTGCGGATCGGAGCGGAACAGCGGGGAAGGTGCCGGGGCGGGGCGGGCCTGCCCGGCGTCCCGCGTCCACCGGCCCCGCCCGGCCGATCATGGCGATGTTCGATCTTCGGCTTCAAGCCGGGAGGTTCCGGTCGATTGCCCGCCTTTGACGGCTTTTCGATTCCGTCCGACGCGGCGTCACGGCGCCGGTGTTGCCGATCATTACGGCCCGTTGCGGCGGTATGACATTTATTCCGGAGTGTTGACGTTAATCCGCGGCGCTCCCCATGCTGTGGGGCATGCACCATCACGACGGCCCCCTGGCCCGGCTGCGCCAGGGCCACGAGACGCTCGTCCTCGACCTGTTGCGGCGGCACGGACCGCTCACCCGGGCCGGGCTCGGCACCCACACCGGCCTCTCCCGCACGACGCTGTCCGACATCGTCGGCGGCCTCGTCGCGGGCGGCGCCGTCGTCACGGCCGCCCCCGAGCAGGCCACCGGCCGCCGCGGGCGCCCGGTGGAGACCCTGAGCCTCAACCCCGCCGCCGGCCAGGCCGTCGGCATCGACTTCGCCCGCCGCGCGGTGCACGTCGCCGCGGTCAACGTGGCGCACGAGGTGGTCGGTTCGGCAGGCGAGCCGCACCCGGCCGGGCTGCCGTGGGAGCAGCGCGTCGCCATCGCCGCACGGCTGGTCGGCGGCCTCGCCGGAGGCGGTATCGGCCTGGGCTCGCTCACCGGCATCGGTGCGGGCGTGGTCGGGCCGGTCGGCCCGCCCGGCGAGCCGGACGGCTTCCCGGGCGGCACCGGCCCCGTGCGCGCGCTGCTCGGCGCCGCGTTCGGCGTGCCGGTGCTGGTCGACAACAACACCCGGCTCGCCGCGCTCGCCGAATCCGTGTGGGGCTCCGCCACCGGCTCCCGCGACGTGCTGTACCTGCGGCTGTCGCACGGCGTCGGCGGCGGCCTGGTCGTCGGCGGCGCCCTGCACGGCGGCGCGTACGGCCTCTCGGGCGAGCTCGGCCACATCACCGTGGACCCGGCGGGCGCCCCCTGCGACTGCGGCGGCCGCGGCTGCCTGGAGACCGTGGCCTCGGTCGGCGCGGTGCTGGAGGCCCACCGGGCCGCGGGCGGACGGGCCGCGGACATCGCGGAGTTCACCGCCGCCGCCACGGCCGGCGAGGAGGCCGCGCGCGGGGTGCTGCGCACCGTCGGCGGCCATGTCGGCACCGTGCTCGCCGCGGTGTGCAACGCCGTCGGCCCGGGCGTGGTCGTGGTCGGCGGCGAACTGGCAGAGGCCGGTGCGCTGCTGCTCACCCCGGTCGAGGAGGCGCTCGCCGCGCACGTGCTGCCGCTCGCCCGCAGCCGGCTCGACCTGCGCCGCGCCGCCCTCGGCGAGTACGGCGGCGCCCTCGGCGGCATCGCGCTGGTGCTGCAGGCCTCGCCGCTGCTCTCCCGCTACCCCCGCACCCCCACCCGACCGGACGGCGAGGACACCCCGTGAACGGCACCGACCGAAGGGCACCGCGATGGCCGTGACCACCACCGCGGCCCGGCCCGCCGCCCGCCCCGCGGTCCGCCGGATGGCGCGCTCGCTGACCCTCAACCTGGTGGCGGTCGCCGCCGGCCTCGCCGCCTGGTCGCTGCTCTCCCGGGCCGGTGTGCAGGGCCTGCCCGGACCGGCCGCGGTCGCCTCCCGGGCCGGGGAGCTGATCGCCGACGGCACGCTGCTGGACGACACCCTGGCGAGCCTGCGCCGCGTGCTGCTGGGCTTCGCGCTCGGCACCCTGGCGGCCGTGCCGGTCGGCTTCCTGATGGGCTGGTACCCGACGGCGCGGGCACTGCTGGAGCCGTACGTGCAGTTCTTCCGGACGATCCCGCCGCTGGCGCTGATCCCCCTGGCGATCGTGCTGCTGGGCATCGGCGAGGTGCCGAAGGTCTTCGTGATCTTCCTGGCGGCGTTCCTCTCCAGCGTGGTGGCCGCCTTCCAGGGCGTGGTCGACGTCGACGTCACCCTCGTCGACGCCGCCCGGGTGCTCGGCGCGGGCGACCGCGCGATCTTCCTCCGGGTGGTGATCCCCGCGGCGGCGCCGTTCATCCTGGTGGGCATGCGGATCGGCCTGGGCTCCGCCTGGGGCACCCTGGTCGCCGCCGAACTCATCGCCGCCCAGGAGGGCCTGGGCTTCCGCATGCAGCAGGCGCAGCTGTACTACGACCTCCCGACGATCTTCGTGGGGCTGATCACCATCGGCGTCCTCGGCCTCGTCATGGACCGCCTGCTGCAGCTCGCCGAACGCCGCCTCACCCGATGGCAGGAACGCCGATGACCAGCAAGATCTCCTTCCGTGCGGTCTCCCGCACCTACCCCGTCGGGGACACCCTCTTCACCGCGCTCGACGCCGTCTCGCTCGACGTCGCGGACAACGAGTTCGTCACCGTCGTCGGCCCGTCCGGCTGCGGCAAGAGCACCCTGCTCGGCATGGCCGCCGGGCTGGTCGCCCCGACCGGCGGCGAGGTGCTCGTCGACGGCCGGCCCGTCACCGGGCCCGGCCCCGACCGCGGCGTCATCTTCCAGCAGTACGCGCTCTTCCCGTGGCTGACGGTGCGCCGCAACGTCGAGTTCGGGCTGCGGCTGGCGAAGGTGCCGGCCGCCGAGCGCCGCCGCCGCGCCGAGCACGCGATCGACCTCGTCGGCCTCGGCGACTTCGCCGACGCCCTGCCGAAGACGCTCTCCGGCGGCATGCGGCAGCGCTGCGCCATCGCCCGCGCGTACGCCGTGGACCCGCAGGTGCTGCTGATGGACGAGCCGTTCGGCGCGCTCGACGCGCTCACCCGCATCCAGCTGCAGGACCAGCTCCTCGCCACCTGGAGCCGGGAGCGGCGCACCGTCCTCTTCGTCACCCACGACGTCGACGAGGCCGTCTACCTGGCGCGCCGGGTCGTCGTCATGGCCTCCCGGCCGGGCCGCGTCCACCGGATCGTCGACGTCGACCTGCCCTACCCGCGGACCGAGGAGATCCGGCTCTCCCCCGAGTTCGGCCGGATCCGCAACGAGGTCTGGCACGCCGTCTACCACCAGACCCCGGCCGTCACCACCGTCTGATCCTTCCCCCTCATCTCCCGCACCGCCCTCCCTAAGGACCTTCCACGCCATGCGTACACTCCGTCGCGCCCTCTTCGCCGCCTCCGCCGTGACCGTGCTGTCGCTCTCCGTCACCGCCTGCTCCTCCGGCTCCACGGCCTCCACCGGCTCCGGCGACGGCGCCGCGAAGACCGCCAAGGTGCGGTTCGGCTACATCAGCGACTTCAACGGCGCCAGCCTGCTCGCCATCGCCGACAAGCAGGGCCTGTGGAAGAAGCAGGGCCTCGACCCCGAGCTGAAGGTCTTCACCAACGGCCCGCTGCAGATCCAGGCCCTCGGCGCGGGCGACCTCGACTTCGGCTACATCGGCCCCGGCGCGCTGTGGCTGCCCGCCTCCGGCAAGGCGAAGGTCGTCGCGATCAACACCCTCGCCTACGCCGACCGCGTCATCGCCCAGCCCGGCATCACCTCGGTCAGGGACCTCAAGGGCAAGAAGGTCGGCGTGCCGGCCGGCACCTCCGGCGAGATGGTGCTCAACCTCGCGCTCCAGCAGGCCGGGCTCTCCCCGAAGGACGTCCAGAAGGTGCCGATGGACCCGTCGACCGTGGTCTCCGCGTTCGTGTCCGGGCAGATCGACGCGGCCGGCATCTGGTACCCGCTGATCGACACCATCAAGGCGAAGAAGCCCGGCCTCTCCGAGATAGCCAGCACCCGCGACTTCACCGGGCGGGCCTTCCCCACCGCGTTCGTATCCGGCACGAAGACCGACGCCGGGCTCTCCGGGAAGGTCGTCAAGGTGCTGCAGGAGGCCAACGACTGGCGTGCCGCCCACCCCGACGAGGCCGTCGCCGAGGCCGCCGCCCTGCTCAAGCTCGACCCGGCCAAGGTCAAGGCCGACGCCGCCAACGTGCAGACCATGACCACCGCCGACCTCGTCGCCAAGACGAAGGACGGCACGGTCGACGGCTGGCTCAAGGGCCTCGGCGACTTCTTCGTCTCCACCGGCCAGCTGAAGAACTCCCCGGCGCCGGCCGACTACTACGCGGGTGACGCCTACGCGAAGGCGTACGGCAAGTGAACCTGCTGTTCCTGATGACCGACCAGCACCGGGTCGACACCCTCGGTGCGTACGGCAACCCGCACGTGGCGACCCCGCACCTCGACCGGCTCGCCGCCACCGGCACCCGCTTCGACCGCTTCTACACGCCGACCGCGATCTGCACCCCGGCCCGCGCCAGCCTGCTCACCGGCCAGAACCCCTTCCGCCACCGCCTGCTGGCCAACCAGGAACGCAACGTCGGCTACCTGGAGGACCTCCGGGAGGACGTCTTCACCTTCCCCGAGGCGCTGAAGGCCCGCGACTACCGGCTCGGCCTCATCGGCAAGTGGCACGGCGGCACCGAGCGCAACGCCGCCTCGTACGGCTTCGACGGCCCCGACCTGCCCGGCTGGCACAACCCCGTCGACCACCCCGACTACCTCGCCTACCTCGCGGAGCGCGGCCTGCCGCCGTACCGGATCTCCGATGCGGTGCGCGGCACCTCGCCCAACGGCAACCCGGGCAACCTGCTCGCCGCCCGCCTCCACCAGCCGGCCGAGGCGACGTTCGAGCACTACCTCGCCACCCGCGCGATCGAGCAGCTGGAGCAGTACGCCGAGGACGGACGGCCGTTCTTCCTCGCCACCCACTTCTTCGGCCCGCACCTGCCGTACCTGCTGCCCGACGCGTACTACGACCTGTACGACCCGGCGCTCGTCGAACTGCCCCCGTCGACGGCCGAGACCTTCGAGGGCAAGCCGCCCGTGCAGCAGAACTACTGCGACCACTGGGCGTTCGACACCATGCCGACGGAGGTGAGCCGCAAGCTCATCGCCGTCTACTGGGGGTACGTCACGCTGATCGACGAGCAGATCGGCCGCATCCTCACCCGGCTCGACGAACTCGGCCTGACCGACGCCACCTCGGTGTTCTTCACCGCCGACCACGGCGAGTTCACCGGGGCGCACCGGCTGCACGACAAGGGCCCCGCGATGTACGAGGACATCTACCGCATCCCCGGCATCGTCCGGGTGCCCGGGGCGCCGCCGCAGGTCCGCGACGAGCTCGTCTCGCTCACCGACTGCACCGCGACGATCCTCGAACTCGCCGGCGCCGACCCCTCGCCCGCCGTCGACAGCCGCAGCCTGCTGCCCCTGGTGCGCGGCGAACACCCCGACTGGCCGGCCGAGCTGGTGGCCGAGTTCCACGGCCACCACTTCCCGTACCCGCAGCGGATGATCCGCGACGACCGGTACAAGCTCGTCGTCAACCCGGAGTCCGTCAACGAGCTGTACGACCTCGACGACGACCCGCACGAGCTCGTCAACCGCCACCCCGACCCGGCGTACGCCGGTGTCCGCGCGCGCCTCACCCGGCGGCTCTACGACCTCCTGCTGGAGCGCGGCGACAACTTCCACCACTGGATGGCCCCGATGTACGACATCGGCACCCACCACGAGGACTCCACCCTCAGCGCCTTCGAACCCGACGGCACGGCCCCCGCCCCGGAGGCCGGCCCGGCCCCGACGACCAGGGAGACGGCATGACACGCACGCAACGGACCCGCACAGGACGGCTGTTCCGGCTGGCCGGCGCCTGTGCCCTGGCACTCGGGCTCACCACCGGCGTCCTGCCCGCCGCCCACGGCGCCGACGAGCCGCAGGCCGCACCGCAGGCGGGCGCCCAGGCCGCCACGTACACCAACCCGGTGTCGGCCGGCACCGTCGACACCTTCCCCGACCCCACCATGATCCGCGGCAAGGACGGCCTCTGGTACGCCTACGGCACCCAGAACCCCGTCTTCCAGAGCAAGGGCGAGGACGGCGAGCGCATCCTGCCGATCCTGCGCTCCGCCGACCTCGTGCACTGGAACTACGCCGGGGAGGTCTTCACCCCCGCCACCCAGCCCGCCTGGCAGGGCGGTTCACGTCTCTGGGCGCCGGACATCCGCTACTTCGACGGCCACTACAGCCTCTACTACTCGGTGCCCGGCGCCGGCACGGTCGCCATCGCCACCGCGCCCACCCCGACCGGGCCGTGGACCGACGGCGGCTCCGTCCTGCCCTCCCCCAGCGGCTGCCCCAGCGGCAACATCGACCAGGCCCAGTTCACCGACACCGACGGCCAGCCGTACCTCTACTGGGGCAGCTACGACACCATCTGCGTCGCCAAGCTGAGCCCGGACCGCACCCGCACCCAGGGGGCCGTCACGCAGGTCGCCAAGGGCCGGCGCGTCGAGGGCGGCTTCACCGTCCACCGCGGCGGCTACTACTACCTCTTCTACTCCGACGCGGGCTGCTGCTCCGGCGCGTTCAGCGGCTACCAGGTCAAGGTCGGCCGCGCCACCAGCCCCACCGGCCCGTTCCTCGACGACCAGGGCACCGACCTCAACGCCCTGACCAGCAAGGCCGGTTTCGTCGCGGGCGCCAACGGCAACCGCTGGATCGGCCCCGGCCACAACGGCATCCAGACCGACCTCGCCGGCCAGGACTGGCTGGTCTACCACGGCATCCCGTCCGAGGCCCCGGACCTCGCTCCGGCCTCCGGCGGCACCCTCAACCTCTCGCGCCGCCCGCTGCTGATCGACCGCCTCGACTGGATCAACGGCTGGCCCGTGCTGCGCGCCGGCGCCGGTCCCTCCGACACCGCCCAGACCGCCCCCGTCACCTCCTGGGCCGCCGGCGGCACCTTCGACGACCGCACCCTGAACGGCTGGCGCGCCGAGGGCGCGGGCACCGCCGGCTGGTCCACGCCCACCGAGCAGGACTCCGGCGGCTACGCCGTCCACGCCGACAGCGGCACCGTGCCCGCCCACCTGGTGAGCACCGCGAGCGCACCGGCGAACGTCCGCGCCGAGGCCGAACTGCGGGTCACCGCGGCCGGCGGCTCCGCCGGGCTCGACCTCGCCTACACCGGCACCGGCGACCGCGTCACCGCCTGGCTCGACCGCGGCCGCAACGCCCTCGTCACCGAAGCCCTCGTGGGCGGCGTCTCCAACGGCGAGCAGCTCACCGCCCTGCCCGCCGGCTTCACCTGGAACACCTGGCACACCGTCACCGCCGAACTCCGCGGCACCACACTGACCGTGGAGGTCAGTCACGACCGGCTGCACGACCCGGTCGCCGTCCAGCAGCGCACGGTGCCCGCCGGTGCGGCCCGCTCCGGCTCGGTCGGCCTCGCGGCGCGCGGGCCCGGCGCCGCGGGCGACAACACCACCGCCACCGCGCTGTACACACCGGTCACCGCACGTGTCGCCGACCCCGCCCCGGGGGCCCTGCTGCCCGCGTACAGCGACGAGTTCAGCACCACGACCGTGCCGGGCACCACCGCCGGCTCGCCCTGGAGCTGGGTGCGCGGCCCCGCCGCCGGCGTCACCGCCGGCTCCGGGTCACTCACCTGGCCCACCCAGACCGCGGAGCTGTACCTCGGCGACAACACCGCCGCCGTGCTGCAACGCCCGGCCCCTGCGGGTGACTTCACCGTCGAGACCAAGATGGTCTTCGCGCCCGGACAGTCCGCGCAGCAGGCCGGCCTGGTGCTGTACGAGAACGACGACCGGTGGTTCAAGCTCGTGCACTCCGTGCTGCCGCTGGCCAACGGCAACGGCGCGCTGCTGCAGGTCAGCGAGTTCGGCAAGGAGGGCGAACGCCCGACCACCACCCCGCCCACCGCGGTGGCCAACGCCCCGATGTTCGGCGGCCCGACCGCCGACACCCTGTGGCTGCGGCTCGTCCACCACCTCGACACCGCGCACAACGAGCACGAGGTGCGGGCCGCCACCAGCCGCGACGGCGTCACCTGGACGTACGCCGGGGTGTGGACCCAGACCGTCAAGGGCCCGCTGACGATCGGCCTCGTCTCGATGAACAAGGCTGGGGCGACCGCCCGGTTCGACTACCTCCGCACGTACGCCGGGTAGCCGGACCGCCCGGAGGCCGCTACGGGCCGCCCCGCGCGACACGTCGTCGCGCGGGGCGGCCCCGGCGTCGTCAGCCGCGCCGCCGGGAGAACCGGCCGGCGAACCCCCCGCCCGTCGGGTCCGGCATCGTCTCGCGCAGCGGATCCGGGGTTCCGCCGCCGCGGCGGGGGCCGCCCTGGCCCAGGTGCGGCGCCAGCTGCCCGACGTACCGGGCGACGGCGGCCGGCGGCATCCCCCGGTCCGCCAGCACGGAGCGCAGCCCGTCCAGGGCGAGCTCCTCCCCCGCGGGGTCGCCGTCCGCGTGGCAGAGCCCGGCGGACCGCGTATAGCTGGCGATCGCGTCGTCGAACCGCCGGGTCCGGTGCTGCAACCCGCCCAGGCTCAGGAACACGAGCGCCTCACCGCGGCGCTCCTCCGCACGCCGGAACACCTCGGCGGCGGGGAACAGCATCGTCATGGCCTCCTCCAGCCGTCCGGCGTTCCCCAGCGCGTTGCCCCCCGAGAGCAGCGCCGTGCCCTCGCCCCGGGGGTCGCCCGCCTCACGGAACAGCGCCGCGGCGCGGCCGTGCTGGGCCGCGGCCTCCCCGAACCGGCCCAGGTCCTCCAGCGCACCGCCGTACCGGCTCAGCGCCGCGGCCTCACCGGCCGGGTTCCCGCTCTCGTGGTGGAGCGCGGCCGCCCGGTGCAGGTGCCCGGCCGCCTCCGCCCCGCGCCCCGTCCGGCGCAGGGCCGCGCCGAGCATCTCCAGCGCGTCCGCCTCGCCGGAGGGGTCGCCCGCCTCGTGGTGGAGCGCGGCGGCCCGGAAGGCGTGGCCGGGCACCTCGTCCTGCCTGCCCTCGCCCGCCAGGACGGAGGCGAGTCCCAGGAGCGCACGTGCCTCACCCGCCGGCTCGCCCGCCTCGCGGTACAGCACGGCCGCGCGGTACTGGTGGTCCATGGCCGCCTGCGCGTGGCCCTCGGCGTGCTGGGCGAGGCCGAGCATCATCAGCACGTCCGCCTCGGCCGGGCCGTCCCCCGCGACGCGGTACAGCTCCGCGGCACGCGCGTACGCCACGACCGACTCCGCGTACCGCTCCTCGTCCGCCAGGACGGCCCCGCGCCGCTGCTGCGCCTCCGCCTCGCCGACCGCATCCCCTGCGGCGTGGAACAGCCCCGCCGATCGCGCGTACGCCACGGCCGACTCCTCGTACCGCCCGTCACCGGCCAGCGCCGAGCCGAGCCCGAACACCGCCTCGGCCTCACCCGCACCGTCCCCCGCCGCACGGTACAGCTCCGCGGCACGCGTGTACGCCACGACCGACTCCGCGTACCGCTCCCCGTCCGCCGACACCGCGCCGAGCGACTCCAGCGCCCCGGCCTCGGCCGCGCCGTCACCGGCCGCGCCGTACAGCGCCGCCGCCCGGGCGAAGGCCGCGGCGGCCTCGGCCGGGCGCTCCCCGTCCGCCAGCACCGCGCCGAGGTCGTGCAGGGCCCCGGCCTCGCCGGCCGGGTCGGCGGCCTCCCGGCAGCGGGCCGCCTCCCGGGTGAGGCGGTCGATCTCCCCGTCGGGCCCGGTCCCGGGGTCGTGCTCCTCGTGGCGGTCGTGGGCCGTGCTGTCCTCGGTCGTCACGCCTGGTGCTCCTCACCGGTCCGGCTGGTGGGGGCACCCGTGACCGTGACGTGACGGCGGACCGTCCGGGCGCACCGGCCCCCCTGGGGCGCCCTGTTCGGACACCGTATGCCGGACGGCCGGGCGGACCAAGCCCCGGCGGCCGCCGGACGGCCGGGCGGAGGCCCTCACCACTCCTCCGACGCCCTTTCCCCGCGGCGGATCTGACGGAAGGTCACGGTCGGCGGCGGCCGGACGGGCCGTGCGCGGGCCGCCGGGACGATCGGCCACCGGATTCCCGCACCACGCACCCGCCCCGACCCGTTACTCTGGCCTCCCGTGGAGCAATGGGGTGCAGATCTTTACGGAAATCCCTGCCATGACTGCGGCTGGGACTGGTTCTTGACGCCGCGTCAGGCAGTCGACCGGGTCCGGGCGGTGCCGGCGGACATGGCGCTGCTGCTGGAGGGGCGCAGCGGCGACGAGCGCCATCCGGACCTCGGGTGGACACCGGCCGGGTACGTCAGTCACGTGACCGACAACCTGCGCATCTGGGCGGAGCGGCTGGCGGGTGCCCGGCTGGCCGGGGTGGTGGACGTGCAGGGGTACGACCCGGACGCGCTGGCGGAGGCCCGCGGCTACGGCAGTGTGCCCGCGGCCGCGGCGCTGTGGTCGCTGCCGATCGCCGCGGACGCCTGGGCGCGGTCGGTGTCGGCGGCGCTGGAGGAGCAGGTGGTGCTGCGGCACGCGAAGCGCGGACCGCAGCGGGCGGAGGACGTCGCCCGCAACAACGCCCACGACGCGGTGCACCACCTGTGGGACATCCGGCGGATCCTTGCGTACGCGGACGGCACCGGGGGCGGCGTGTAGCGGCCCCGGCTCCGGGCAGCCGTGCGGCCCGGGTCAGAGCCGGGGTCGGGCGCCGGGGTCAGGGGTCAGGCGCCGTCGAGGAGGCGCTGGAGGCCGGGGGCGTACAGGTCCGCGAGGCGTTCCGGCGAGGCCTCCCCGATGGCGCCGTCCTCGCGGTGGATGCTCGCGGCGGCACCGAGACCGAGCAGCTGCCCGACGACGAGTTCGGCCCGCAGCAGCGGGTCGTCGCCGGGGAGCAGCGCGGCGAGCCGGGTGGTGACCTGCTCGCGGAAGCGGTCCCGGAGCAGGGTCCGTTCGTCCTCCGTGCCGAGGGCGAAGACGACGCGCAGCAGCGGGTCGGTGCGGCGCTGCCGCCGGGTGCGGACGAGGGTGAGCACGAGGTGCCGGCCGAGGCCGTCGAGGGGGGCGTCGAGGAGTTCGTCGGCGTCGGCGGAGAAGTCGGTGGTGCGGGCGAAGAGCTCCTCCTTGGTGCCGAAGAGTTTGACGATGAGGGAGGCGCTGACCTCGGCGTCGGCGGCGATGCCGCGGAGGGTGACCTCGGCGTAGGGGTGGAGGGCGAAGGCGCGGCGGGCGGCGCGCAGGATGGCCTGGCGTCCGGTGGGGGCGGGGGTGTCGGTCATGCGCGGGGCTCCACGGCCGTGCCGGCCTGCCGGGTGCTGCCGTGTCCGGTACTGGTCCCCGGCGTGCGGCCTGCGGGGACGCCCGGTGCGGTGGGCCGGCTGCCGGGCAGGCCGAGGGTGACGAGCAGGGCGAGGACGGCTGCGCCGGCCGCGACGAGGAAGACCAGCAGGTAGGCGTGGAGGGTGGGGGCGGTGCGTCCGGCGGCCTGGAAGGTGAGGTTGGCGAGCACGGCGGCGACGACGGCGCTGCAGAAGGCCTGGCCGAGGGAGCGCATCAGGGTGTTGAGGCCGTTGGCGGCGCCGGTCTCGGTGGCGGGGACGGCCCGGATCACCAGGGCGGGCAGGGCGCTGTAGGCGATGGCGGTGCCGGCGGAGACGACGGTCGCGCCGGCGATGATCATCCACAGCTGGTGGCTGGTGAAGAAGCGGACGACGTAGCCGGCGGCCATGACCACGGAGGCCAGGGCGAGGGTGACCTTGGGCCCGAAGGTGGCGGAGATCCGGGCGGAGACCGGGGAGAGGGCCACCATCGAGAGGCCGCCGGGCAGCAGGCACAGGCCGCTGACGACGATCGACGCGCCGAGGCCGTAGCCGGTGCTCGTCGGCTCCTGCACCATCTGGGCGGTGACGAGGGAGTTGGCGTAGAAGGAGAAGCCGATGAGCAGGGCGGCGATGTTGGCGAGGAGGACCGCGGGGCGGGCGGAGACCCGGATGTCGACCATCGGGGTGGGGTGACGGAGTTCGTGGCGGGCCCAGAGCGGGCCGAGCAGGACCGCGAAGGCGAACAGGCCGAGGGTGCGGCCGGAGGTCCAGCCCCAGTCGGCGCCCTGGGTGACGGCGAGGAGCAGGCTCGTCACGACGGCCGAGAGGGCGAGCGCGCCCAGCACGTCGAAGCGGCCCTTCGTGCGGAGCGGCGACTCGGGGACGCACCGGAGCACGAGGGCGATGTCGAGCAGGCCGAGGCCGGCGGACACCCAGAACATCGCGTGCCAGTCGGCGTGCTCGACGACGAGCGCGGCGACCGGCAGGCCGACGGCGGCGCCGATGCCGAGGGTGGAGCTCATCAGGGCGACGGCGGGCAGCAACCCGGCGGGCGGCAGCTCGTCGCGCAGGATGCTGATGCCCAGCGGGACGACGGCGAGGGCGGCGCCCTGGAGCGCCCGGCCGGCGATGAGCACGCCGATGTGGGAGCCGACCGCGCAGAGCACGGAGCCGAGCACGAGCACGCCGAGGGCGGCGAGGAGCACCCGGCGCTTGCCGTACATGTCGCCGATCCGGCCGAGGAGCGGGGTGCAGACGGCGCCGGTGAGCAGGGTGACGGTGACGAGCCAGCTCGCGGCGGTGGGGGTGCTGCCGGTCAGTGCGGGGACGCGCGGCAGCAGCGGTATGACGAGGGTCTGCATGACGGCCACCACGACGCCGCAGAACGCGAGCACCGCGACGATGAAGCGCGGCGGGGCGGTCGGGGCTGGGGGGACGGCGAGGGCGTCCGGGTCGGACATGGCGCTCCGTACGGGCCGGCGGGGAGGGGTGCACAGCTGTTCACCGTTCAGGGTAAACGCCTGTGCACCCCCTCCCGGCACCGGGGTGCGGGAGCGGTGCACGGGGTACCCGGCTCCGGGTCGGCCGCACGGGGCGCGCGGCCCTCCGCGCACGGCGGGCGGGGCCGGTCGGACGGGGCCGGTCAGACGGGGAGCACGCTGTCCGCCGCCGACGCGTTCTGCCGGGCGACGGCCTCCTCCTGCAGGCTCTCGGCGCGGTCGATGATCCCGGGGATCTGCGCGTAGAGGGACTCGCCCGGGCAGAGCGTGCAGAACGCGTCGCGGTGGCCGGAGACCGCGGTGAACTCGTGGGTCGCGCCGACCGGGAACCGGCTGCCGCTGTTGGTGGACGTCAGCGTGGAGCGGTCGCCCGGGTGGATGCCGTACGTGCCGAGCTTCCAGGCGGCGACGCGGGCGATGGACTCCAGCACCGCGTCGGGCACCGCGATGCCGGCCGTGTAGGTGCCGATCGCCGCCACGCCGACCGTGTCGCGGTTGAAGCCCATCGTGTGGGCGCCGACGACGGGCCGGTCGATGCCGCCGAGGCGGCCCTCGTAGACGGTGCCGAAGCGGTCGACGAGGAAGTTGTAGCCGATGTCGTCCCACCCGCGGAACTCCAGGTGGTCGCGGCGGATCGCCCGGAGGATGTCCGGCACGTCCTCCGGGTCGTACGAGTTCGGGTCGTCGGTGTGGTGGATGAGCACCGCCCGCACCTCCCGGTCGTACTGCACGGCGGGCGGGTTCGGATCGGTCTGCCAGGTGGAGCGCAGCACGATCGGCGGCGCCTGCGGGACGGCGCGCGGGCGGGCGACCGCCTGCACGGGAGTGGGTGCACCACCGTCGGCGGACTCCGCCCGGCGCCACGGGCGGGCGGCGGCGGGCAGCGCGGTGACGGCCACGGCGGAGACGGCTTGCAGCGCGCGGCGCAGCACCAGGCGGCGGTCGATGTCCATGTCAGGGAAGCTACGGCCAGTGCGGCGGCGGCGCATGCGGTCGCCGCCGCACGGGGAGCGGGCGTACCCCGCCGTCGCGGGCACGACAAGCCTCCCGTCTGACGGCTCGTGGGGCTGACGCGCCGTCGGACGGCCGCCCGGCCCGCGCCCGGCGAACGGGTGGCGGCGTGCAGCCACGCGGAGCAACGGCGCCGGGCGGGGCGGGAACCGCCCGTCGGTGGCGCGCGTCTCCCCTGCACGTCGGCGGGTGGTGATCACGGGCGCCCCCGGCCCCGCGCGGACGTGCGTCCGCCGGGAGGGCCGGCCGGGAGACCGGGAGTGCGGGGAGTGCGGGGAGTGCGGATGACCGGGGTGGCCACGGAGCACGGGCCGGGGACGGAGGCGCCGGTGGTGGCGCGGCAGGGGCGCCGGTGGTGGCGGGCGCTGCGGACGGTGCTGCTGGTGCTGTGCGGGACCGCCCTCGCCGGACCGGCCGGGCTGGCCGTGGTGCGGCTGGCCGGGCTGGACGACGGCACCGACCTGGCGATGCCGGTCGCGGGCCTGCCGTACGCGGCCCTGGCCACCCTGCTGCTGGTGGCGGTGCCGGCCGTGCTGCGCGCCCGGTGGCTGACGGCCGTCGCGCTGCTCGTGGCGGCGCTGCAGGTGTGGTGGCTGGTGCCGCGGCTGGTCGCGGACGGCGGCGCGGTGCCGGCCTCCGCGCCCAGGCTGCGGCTCGCCACGAGCAACGCCTACCTTGGGCAGGCCGACCCGCGGGCGCTGGTCGGCCTGGTGCGCTCGGAGCGGATCGACGTGCTGGCCGTCGAGGAGCTGAGCCCGGGTCTGGCCTCGGCGCTCGACCGGGCCGGGCTGGCCGGAGCGATGCCGTACCGGATCCACCGGGCCGGCTCGGACACGTCGCTGTACTCGCGGCTGCCGCTGGCCGACCCGGGCGGCACGGCCGCGACCCCGACGGCCGGCGAGGTGACCGTCGGCGGGCACACCGTGCGGGTCGTCGCCGTGCACACCTACTACCCGCTGGGCGACTCCCGCCGGTGGGCGGCCGACTTCGGCGGGCTCCGCGCGGAGGCCCGGCAGCACCCCGGGCGGACGGTGCTCCTCGGGGACTTCAACGCGACCCTCGACCACGCGCCGATGCGCGCCCTGCTCGGCGACGGCCTGACGGACACCCACGCCGAGCTCGGGCGCGGCTTCGCCGGCACCTGGCCGGCGGACCGGCCGGTGCTGCCGCCGGTGATCCAGATCGACCACGTGCTGCACGGCAGCGGCCTGACCGCGGTCTCCGTGGCCGAGCACACGCTGCCCGGCAGCGACCACCGGGCCGTCGTCGCGGAGCTCGCCGTCACCGGCTGATCCGGAACCGGCGGGTACCGCGTGCGGCCCCGCGGCAGGGATCCGTGCGTCTACGATCACCGGTGGACCCGGCCCGCCGGCCGGGCCGCCACCGACCGCAGGAGGGCACCACCGTGGACGTCGGATTCGTCGGTCTCGGCACCATGGGCCGCGAGATGGCTCGTCAGCTCCTCGCCGCCGGGCACCGGGTGACGGTGTGGAACCGCTCGCCCGGACCCGTCCGCGACCTCGTCGCGGCCGGGGCGGTCGCCGCGGACGGCCTCGCCGACGTGTGGCGGGCCGAGGCGGTGGTGTCGATGCTCGCGGACGACGCCGCGGTCGAGGCCCTGCTCCTCGACGAGGAGCACCTGGCGGCGGCCCGGGCCGGCGTGCACGTCAACATGGCGACCGTCTCCCCCGCGCTGGCGCGCCGGGCGGCCGGACTGCACGCCCGGCACGGGGTCGGCTACGTCGCGGCGCCCGTCCTCGGGCGGGCCGACGTCGCCGCCGCGGGCAACCTCGCCGTGCTGGCCGCCGGCCCGGCGGCGCACCTCGACCGGGTGGCGCCGCTGCTCGACGCGATGGGCCGCCGCACGTGGCGGCTCGGGGAGCGTCCCGAGATCGCCAACACCGCCAAGATCAGCGCCAACTTCATGCTGGTCTCCGCCGTCGAGGCGCTCTCCGAGGCGACGGCGCTCGGCGAGGCCGGCGGGCTCGCCGCCGCCGACCTCCTCGACGTGCTGACCGGCACGGTCTTCCCCGGCCCGGTCTACGCCGGGTACGGCGCGATGATCGCCGAACGCCGCTACGACCCGGCCGGGTTCAAGCTCGCCCTGGGCCTCAAGGACGTCGGGCTGGCGCTGGACAGCGCCGCCGCCGCGCACGTGCCGATGCCCTTCGCCGGGGTGCTCCGCGACTCCCTGCTGGAGTCGATCGGCCACGGCCTCGGCGACCACGACCTCGCGGCCCTCGCCGAGACAGCCCGCCGCCGTGCCGCGCTCCCGCCCGCCGGGGACGGCGCGTAGGCCGCCCCGACGCCGCAGACCCCTGCCGGGCATGCCCTCCCGGCAGGGACCTGCTGCGCGGCCGCACCCGTCAGTTGAGCGGGTCCAGCGTCATGTACGCCTGCTGCGGGCTGCCGTCGTGGACGAGCGACTCGTGGTGGCCCACGTCGTCGAACGCGAAGGCGTAGGCGTTGCCGTCGGCCATCTGCGCGTGGATCCTGCGCGCGTACTGGTTGGTGACGGAGTCCTGGTAGAACCCCGCGGCGGAGGTGTCGGGCTGGTTGGGGTTGGTCAGCAGTGTCGACCGGTTGTACCCCGCGCACAGGGTGCGCGAGATCGGGCCGCGGACCAGGTCGTTCGGGGCGTCGAGCAGCTTGTAGCAGCCGAAGATCGAGTCGGAGTCCGGCTTCTGGAAGCTCGTGACGACGGCCCCGGCGCTGTTGGTGAAGTTCATGGTGTTGCCGGAGACCCGCCCGAAGTACTTGGTGCCGGGCTGGTCGGCGAACGGCGTGACGGTCAGCGTGGAGGTGGCGTACTTGGCCCACACCCGGTTGACGTAGTCGTTCATGACGGTGGCGGGCAGCGCGCCCGACTCGATGCCGTGCCCGGGCGAGAGCGCGCGCAGGATCGTGCCGTCCGAGCGCGTCTGGACGAGGTTGGCCCAGCCACCCGGCTGCGCCTTGAGCGCGTTGTAGAAGCCCTGGTAGCCGCCGGCCTTGAGGTGGCCGGTGCTGCGGGTGACACCGTCGCCGCCCTTGACGCCGACCGCGTACGGCACCGAGAACATGTCGACCTGCGTGCTGTTGATCCACAGCCCGGCGTCGTTGAGCGTGTACTCGGACCAGTTGAAGAGGATCGGGCGGTTCGGGTCGCTCGGGTTCTGCACGGCCGGCTGGACGAGGCCGCCGGTGGTGAGCTTGAAGACCAGCTTCTGCCCGTACGAGAAGTAGATGCGGCCGGAGAACTTCGGCATCCGGATCGTCCTGGAGGCACCGTTGGCGGGCCCGGCGATCGACGCGTCCGGGGCCGGCACCGGCGGGTTGGCGCCGCCCGGCCACGGGTGGAAGGCGCCGGCGGCGTCCGCCCAGCCCTGCTGACCGGTGGTCAGGAGGGTGCCCAGGTTGTAGATGTAGACCGGCTCGCCCCGCCCGGAGCTGTTGGTGAACGTGAGCGGGATGGTGGTGGGGACGGCCGCCTCGGCCCGCTCGGCGGGGGCGGTCAGCGTCAGGCCCGCCGCGGCGGCGACGGCGGCGGCCAGGGTGGTGGCGAGGGCCGCGCGGCGGGTGGGTGCTCGTCTGGTGCCCATCGGATCGTTCCTCCAGGGTCGTGGGGGTGGCGACGACGGCCGGGCATCCCCGGTGCGGGACACCGGAGGGAGGGGGGCCGGCCGACGGCGGTGGTGACGCCGCTTTCCTGAGAGCGCTCTCAGAATGCGACTCTCGACGGTACATGTCAATGGTCCAGACATGGCCGCCCCGCCCGGAGCGGTCGGCGGCTCCCCGTCAGTCCTCGTCCCAGGTCCGTGTGGAACGCGGCTCCACGTACGGCTCCTCCCCCTCCGGGCGGCCGCCCGCGACGGCCCTGGCCCGGGAGAGTTCGGCGTCGAACTCCAGCCCGGCGAGGATCGCCAGGTTCGACAGCCACAGCCACACCAGGAAGACGATCACCCCGGCCAGCGCCCCGTACGTCCGGTTGTAGGAGCCGAAGTTGGCGACGAACACCGCGAAGCCGCCCGACAGCAGCAGCCAGACCGCCACCGCCAGCACGCTGCCCGGCGACACCCAGCGGAAGCCCCGGCCGCGGACGTTCGGCGCGGCCCAGTACAGCACCCCGATCATCACCACCACCAGCATCAGCAGCACCGGCCACTTCGCCACCGACCACGCCTGCACCCCGGCGTCGCCCACCCCCAGCGCCTCGCCCGCCTCCCGGGCCAGCGGACCGGTGAAGACCACGATCGCCCCGCTCGCGACCAGCAGCAGCATCATCAGCACCGTCAGTCCGAGCCGCAGCGGCGTGAGCCGCCACACCGGCCGGCCCTCCCGGATGTCGTAGACGACGTTGGCCGCGCGGATGAAGGCCGCGATGTAGCCGGACGCCGACCAGAGGGCGCCGCCGAGCCCGACCACGGCGAAGGTGCCGCCCGCGCCGCGGTTCCGCTGCAGGTCCTCGATGCCGTGGTGGAGGATGTCGCGGGCCGGGCCGGGCGTCCAGTGCTGGAGGTTGCCCACCATGTCGTCGGTGGCCGACGGCCCGGCCAGCCCGACGAGCGACAGCAGCAGGAGCAGCGTGGGGAAGACGGCCAGCACGCCGTAGTAGGTGAGCGCGGCGGCCCGGTCGGACAGGTCGTCGTCGAAGAGCTCGACCAGGGCGCGGCGCAGCGCCCGCGTCCGCACCCGCAGGGGCAGCCCGGAGGGGCGGTCCGGTGCACGGCGCAGCGGGGTGCGGGGGTGGCCGGGTCCGCCGGCGGGCCCGGCCTTCGACGGCCCGGGTCGGGTGCGCGGTGTCTTCACGGGCGTCTTCTGTCCGCTGCGGACGCGGCCAACCGTCCGCGGGGCCGTCCGCCGGGCCGTCCGCGGGGAGGTCCGGACGCGGGAAGGTCCGCGGGGCGGCCCGGCCCGGCCCGGCGTCAGCGCACCAGCGCGGCCCGCTCGCGGGCGGAGCGGACGGCCTCCTTGAGTCCGGCGATGTCGTACGCGCCGTGGTGGCGGCGGCCGTTGACGAAGAAGGTGGGGGTGCCGGAGACGCCGCTGAGGTCGGCCGACTCGACGTCCTCGGCGACCCGGGACGCCCCGGCGCGGGCCCGCAGGTCGCGGCGGAACCGCTCGGCCTCCAGGCCCGCCTGCTCGGCGTAGCGCATCAGGTCGGCCGCGGTGAGGGCGCCCTGGTGGGCGAGCAGCAGGTCGTGCATCGCCCAGTAGCAGTCCTGCTCGGCGGCGGCCTCGGCCGCCTCCGCGGCCAGCTGGGCGTGCGGGTGGACGTCGTTGAGCGGCAGGTGCCGCCAGACGTAACGGATGTCGCCGGCGCCGGCGAGCAGCTCGCGCACGACGGGCTCGGCCTGCCCGCAGTACGGGCACTCGAAGTCGCCGTACTCGACGACGGTGACCAGGGCGTCGGCGGGGCCGCGCACGTGGTCGCGGTCGAGGTCGACGGAGGCCGCGAGGTCGATGATGCCCTCGGCCGTGCCGAGCAGGGCGCGCATCCTGCCGCGCCGCGGCAGGAGACCGATCGCGCGGGTGACCAGCCAGGTCGCGGCGGAGGAGCAGGCGACCGCGGCGAGGATGCCGACCTTCGCCTCGTCGAGGAGGGGCCCGTCGAAGGCGAGGGTGGCGATCAGCAGCGAGACGGTGAAGCCGATGCCGGCGATCGAACCGCCCGCGGCGACGGCGCCCCAGCCGACCGGGGGGCGGAGGCGGCCGCGGCTGGCGGCGGTGGTCAGCAGGGCGGAGCCCAGGATGCCGGCGGGCTTGCCGAGGAGGTAACCGAGGAGGATGCCGAGGGTGACGGGCGAGCGGAACGCCTCGCCGAGCCGGTCGGCGCCGAGGGTGATGCCCGCGTTGGCGAGCGCGAAGAGCGGCACGATGACGTAGCTCGTCCACGGGTGGTAGATGCGCTGGAGGCGTTCGTTCGGGGAGATGGCGGTGGCGAGACCGGCCCGCACCGAGCGTTCCAGCTCGGGCGTGGGCTGCTCGCGGAACAGCCGGAACAGGTCGCTGGCCCGTTCGAGGTCGCTGCGCGCGGCCGGGTAGGCGTACGTGAGCAGGCCCATGGCGAGGCCCGCGACGACCGGGTCGACGCCGGACTCCAGCAGGGCGACCCACAGGGCGGTGGCGAGCAGCGCGTACACCGCGCCGCGGCGGACGCCCGCGGCGCGGGCGAGGAGCACGACGGCGAGGACGCCGACGGCCGCGAGGAGGGCGGGCACGGCGATGTGGCCGCTGTAGGCGACCGCGATGACGCCCAGCGCGACGAAGTCGTCGACCACCGCGACGGTGAGGATGAAGACGCGCAGCGCGTCGGGCAGGCGGCTGCCGACGAGCGCGAGCATGCCGAGGGCGAAGGCCGTGTCGGTCGACATGGCGGCGCCCCAGCCGTGCGGCTCGCCGCCCGCCCCGGTGTTCACGGCCAGGTAGATCGCGACGGGCACGGCCATCCCGGCGACCCCGGCGATCAGCGGCAGGGCGATCCGGCGCCGCTCGCGCAGCTCGCCCATGTCGAACTCGCGGCGCGCCTCCAGGCCGATGACGAAGAAGAACAGCGTCATGAGGCCGCTGTTCACCCATTCACGCAGGTCGAGGGAGATCCCGTGGTCGCCGAGCCGCACGGCCAGCACGGTCTCCCAGAACGACTCGTACGTGCCGGGGGCGGCGTTGGCCCACACCAGGGCGGCGAGGGCGGCGGTGAGCAGCACGGCGGCGCTGCCGGTCTCGGTGCGCAGGAAGTCCCGCAGCGGGGTCCGCATTCCGGTGCCGCACGCGGTCTGTCCGGAGTATCCGGGGAGCTCTGAGGGGACGGGCATGTGATCATTCTCCGCCCGGTCGGCCACCGGTCACGCCGCACCGCCGGACGGACCCCGCGACCGGCCTCGCGCCGGGGTCGCGGAGCCCGCCCGGGCGGCCCCGGGATCGCGTCGTCCCGCGTACGCGGGGCGGGGCCGGGTAGACGGGTGCCATGGGACTTTTTCACAGGCGAGGTGGGTCCGACCCGTCCGAGCCCGGGCCCTGGCCCGGCGGGTCCGGGGACGGTCCCGGCACCGGCCCCGGCCCCGGCCCCGACGGCGGCGACGGCGACGGCGGTGCAACCGGGACCGGCGCGGGCGGGGTCGGGGCCGGCGCGGGCGGGGTCGGGGCCGAGCTGACGCCGGAGGCCGCGGCCGAGGAGCTCGCGGCGCTGACGCGCGAGATGGAGGAGGGCTCGCAGGCCTCCCGCCGCCGTGCCCTGGGCCGGGCGACCGCGCTGGTGGTGTCGACGGGCCGGGCGCTGGGCCGCGGCGGGGCCCGGACGGCCCGGGCGACGGTGGCCGGCGGCCGGGCGACGACCGAGCGGCTGCTGCAGGCCGCCCCGCGAATACCCGTCCGCGACCTGGCGACGCTCCGGTCGCAACACCCCAAGGCGCAGGACCCGGAGGCGCTGGCCGACCTGCTGGTCACGGGTGCGGTGCGGGCCTCGGCGGCGGTGGGTGCGGGCGTCGGCGCGGCGGCGATGCTGCCGGTGCCGCCCGCGATGGCCGCGGAGATCGCCGCCGAGACCCTGGTGGTGGCCGCCGTGGAGATCAAGCTGATCGCCGAGCTGCACCAGGTGTACGGCGTGCCCGCCACCGGCACGGCCGCGCAGCGCACGACCGCGTACGTGACGGCGTGGGCGGACCGGCGGGGCATCGACCGGGCCGCCCTGGCGAGCCCGGCCGGGCTGACGGCGATGGCGGGCCTGGCGGTCGGTTCGGAGGTGCGCAGCAAGGTGCGCAAGCGGCTCACCCGCAGCACGCTGCGCAAGCTCCCGTCGATGGTGCCCCTGATGGTGGGGGCGGCGCTGGGGGCGGCGCTGAACAAGCGCGACACCGGGCGGCTCGCCACGCGGGTGCGCGCGGACCTGCGGAAGCGCGGCGGCGCTCCGGAGGGGTACTGGGAGGCGGCGGGGCCGTCCGGGGGCGCGGGCCCGGGCCGCCGCTGAGATGTGGATCTCGGCGGCGTCGGCGATGGTGGGAGGACCGGAAGTTCCGAAGGAGGAAACCCGATGTCCATGCTCGACAAGCTCAAGAACATGATCAAGGGCCATGAGGACACCGCCCGGCAGGGTGTCGAGAAGGCCGGGGACGCCGTCGACGCGAAGACCGGCGGCAAGTACCAGGGGCACGTCGACACGGCCCAGCAGAAGATCAGCGACCAGCTCGGCGAGCAGCCGCCCGAGCAGCGGTAGCCGCTCGCCGGACCGTCGGCCGCCGCCACCGCAGCGCTGCGGTGGCGGCGGCTCCGTGTCCGTCCCGTCCCCGGACTGTCAGGTACCGAGGATCAGGGCGCGTGCGGCCGCCAGCTCGTCACGGGCCGCGTCCTCGACCGCGGCGAGGTAGCCGTAGGCGTCCTCCCCCACGGGCACCCGCAGCGGTGCCTGCCCGGTGTCGACGAGGCGCAGGAGGTGGCGGGCGAAGTCCTCGGGGCGGCTCAGCCCCGGGTCGGAGCGCATGCCGCGCATCGCCTGGAGCATGGGGGCGGTGACCGCCTCGTAGGCGGGGATCCGGACGGCGGTCTCGGCCACCGCCTCGCCGTAGCCGGTGGCGAACCCGCCGGGTTCGAGCACGGTGACGCGGATGCCGAGCGGGCCCGCTTCGGCGGCGAGGGCCTGGCTCATGCCCTCCAGGGCGTACTTGCCGGTGACGTACGCCGAGAGGCCGGGGAAGGCCATCCGGCCGGCCAGCGAGGAGACGTTGACGATGTGGCCGCCGCCCTGCGCGCGCATCACCGGGAGGGCGAGGCGGGCCAGCCGCCAGGGGCCGACCACGAGGGTCTCCAGCTGGTCGCGCAGCTCCTCGTCGCCGACCTCCTCGACGGTGCCGAAGATGCCGTTGCCGGCGTTGTTGACGAGCACGTCGAGGCCGCCGAGGCGGTCGACGGCGGTGGCGACGGCGGCCTCGCACTGGTCGGGGTCGCGGACGTCCAGGGCGGCGGTGGTCACGTGCCCCGGGTGGCGGGCTGCCAGCTCGGCCACCGTGTCGGGCTTGCGGGCCGTCGCGAGGACGTACTCGCCCGCCTCCGCGAGCGCGGTGGCGAGGGCGTGACCGAGCCCCGAGGAGCAACCGGTCACCAACCAGCGACGGGCCATGGACGACCGCCTTCCGTTCGGCCGGAGGGGCTCCGGCAGTGGGCCCGGCAGACGCCCCGCCGGGCCGGACCAGCCCGCCCACTCTGGCAGAGGCGGCCGGGGCGCCGGGCCGGTCCGGGAGCGTCGCCCGGAGCGTCCCGGGGGCGCACGGGGGCATGTGCGGCGGCCCGGTGCGCCCGCACGCGAACGGCAGCGGGCGCGCTCAGGCCAGCAGTCGCAGTCGCTCGGCGGCCGCCCCCACCGTGAGGCGCTGTCCCCAGGTCAGCTCCAGGGCGTCGGACTCCATGCCGTCGCCGAAGACCACCAGCCGGTCCGACTCGACCGTGACGGCGAGCCGCTCGGCAGCCGCCAGCAGGCCCTGCACGTGGTCCGTGCCCGTCACCGGGGACGGCCAGGCCTCGCGGACGAACCAGGCGACGCCCGCACCGGCCGGCTCGGGCAGGCGGATCGGCTTCCCGCGTTCGAGCCAGAGCGACCGGCACCAGCCGGTGGCGCCGGTGCCGGTGCCGACCAGCACCCCCGAGGAGGCCTGGCTCTCCGCGGCGCCGCCCGGCAGGTGGATGCGGTAGCGGGCCGTCCCGTGCCCGCTCCGGCCCAGGTAGACCTCGTTGAGCGCGAGGAGCCGCTGCCCGTCGTCGGCGACCGCCTCGACCATCGTCCGCTCCTCCAGACGCGACCCGGCGCCCGGCCCGACCGCGGCCCGCAGCAGCCGCCGGGCCTGCGCCGCGCCGTGGCGCACCAGGACGCCGGGGTTGCGGCCCGGCTCGGTGTCGATCCCCACGACCGGCTGACCGGCGAGGTACTTGGCGGTGTTGGCCACCAGCCCGTCCTGGCCGACGACCACGACGACGTCCTCCGGCGTGAAGAGGAAGCGGTCGAGGTCGCCGCGCTCGACACGGGCGCTGCGCCAGTCCAGCGGGACGGCGCCGGCGACCTCGGCGAGCGCGTCCCGGGTGCGGTGGTGGCGCAGCTCGACGTCGACGAGGGAGCGGCCGCGCGACTCCAGGAAGAACGCGGCCTGCCCGCGGGAGCCGTGGCGCGCGAGGAGTTCCTCGTACTCGCTGCGGCGGTGGACGAGCACCACCCGGGGGGCGAGGGTCATCGCGGTGCGCCCGCCTCACCGGCCGGGGCTGCCGGGGCGGCACCGAGCCGGGCGAGCAGGCCGGTGAGGACGTCGGGGGTGAGGGTGATGCTGTCGATCCGCGGCAGGTGCTCGGCGAGGCCGATCATCGCGAGGGCGTGCAGCACCTCCGGTCCAGCCTCCCGGTGGGCCTCCAGCCAGGCCTGCCGGGCGGCGGCGCGGGCCTCGCCGAGGGCGCGTTCGGCCTCGGCCCGGGCGGCGGCGAGGAGCCGGTCGGCGTCGGCCTCGGCGGCGGCGAGCCGGGTGCGCCGGACCGCCTCGGCCTCGGCGCGGACGGCGTCGGCCCCGGCCTCCTGCTCGGCGCGGCCGCGGGCGTTGGCTCCCTGACGGGCGACCAGCTCCTCCTCGCGGCGGGCGAGTTCGATCTGGTTGGCCATCTCGTTCTCGGCGATGGCGCGTTCGCGTTCCACCGCGACCGCGCGCCGCTCGTACGTGGCCCGGTCGGCGTCCTGCTGCACCTGCTCGCGGGCGGGGGTGCGCAGGGCGCGCTCCATCTCGGCCTCGGGGCGCAGCGCGGTCACGCGGACGGCGATGACGGCGAGGCCGATCTCGGCGAGCCGGGCCTCCGCGGCGAGCCCGTCGGCGATCCGCCGCCGCACGGCTCCGATGCCGTCCGCGAGGGCGGCGGCGAGCGGGGTGCGGGCGACGAGTTCGAGGGCGTGCTGCTGGGCGGTCTCGGTGAGCAGGGTGCCGATCTGCTGGAGGGGTTCGGCCCGCCAGGCGCCGGTGTCCGGGTCGATGCCGAAGTCGAGGCGGGCCGCGGTGACGGCGGGCTCGGTGATCCGGTAGGTGACCGCGGCCTGCACGGTGAGGTCCTGGAAGTCGGCCGTCCTGGCGTGGAAGAGCATGGCCAGTTCGCGGTCGTCGGCGGGGACTTCGGAGATGGCGGCGGTGCGCGGGCGGAACCAGAACGCGAGGCCGGTGCCCTCGTGGACGGTCCGGCCGCCGCGGAGGTACCGGATGTGGGAGGTGGGTGCGGCGCGCAGATGCCGGAACCCGAGGCGCCTGGTGATGTCGGCCACGGTCGGCCCCCTTTCTCGTCTTCTTGACGATAACTGGTCGGAGCCGTTGTCGTCAATACGACGAAAAGGGGAGTCGCGGACGGTCCGGGCCACCCCTGACAGATGTCGGGTACCGCGGGCAGGGCCCGGCTGATTGCCTGGTGGAGGCGGGCACCGACGGGCGCACCGCCTCCCCTCACCACGCAAGGAGCACTCCATGTCCCGTGTCGGCACGCTCGTCCTCGCGGGGGCCGCGGCCGCCGTCGGCCTCGCCCTGAGCGGCCTCACCACCCTCCCGGCCGACGCCGCGAGCGGCTGCTACGGCATCGGCGGCGGCCGGTACAACTGCCAGGTCTGGAAGACCGCGCCGTCGTACTTCGCCGGCGACGTCCGCGCCGGAACCCTCAACGCCGGCACCAACTACTTCTACTGCCAGGCCGTCGGCAGCGAGGTCGTCGACGGCGCCTACCGCAACCACTGGTGGGCGAAGACCGACGACGACAGCGGCAACAAGGGCGTGTGGGTCAACGTCGTGTACCTCTCCGGCGGCGACAACGACCAGCCGGTACCGGGCCTGCCCACCTGCTGACCTCGGCCGCCCCCTGTCGCACCCCCTCTGTCGCGCCCCGGCCCCCCGGCCGCCCCCCGGGGCCGGGGCGGGGGCGCGCGGCGGGGGGGGGGGGGGG